>NZ_JBAQXC010000270.1:0-9913 GCF_049299235.1 Rhodococcus sp. (in: high G+C Gram-positive bacteria)
GTGTGGGGTTGAGGTCCGTAGGCTGCGGTCATGCCGGAAATTCGTGTCCTGGACACCGATGCCGACCTCGTCGCATCGTCGAACCTGTTCCGCACCGCGATGGTCGGGTTGCCGACCCCACCGCCGTACGAGCCGGGACAGATCCGGGAACTGCTCGAGCCGGGACGTACGCTCGGCGCGTTCGTCGACGGTGTCATGGTCGGGACCGCGGATTCGGCGACGAGCGGCCTGATCCTGCCCGGCGGCCGTCGTGTGCCGCATGCGGCGGTCACCCATGTCGGGGTGCTGCCCACCCATACCCGGCGGGGGATCCTCACCGCGTTGATGCGGCATCAGTTGCGTAATGCCCGCGACCGCGGTGAGGTCGTCGCGACGCTGCGCGCGTCCGAGGCGACGATCTACGGCCGGTTCGGGTACGGGGTGGCGAGTTCGTCGCACAGCGTCGAGTTGGATGTGCGGCGGGCGCGGCTGCGTTCAACGGTGGGGTCCGGTGGCCCGGTCCGGCTGCTGGGAGCCGACGAGGTGTGGTCGCTGCTGCCGCGGATCGTCGCGACCACCCCGTCGACGCGGCCGGGCGCCATCGACCGCGTCCCGTTGTGGTGGCGCGGCCGTGAATTGTGGGCGCAATCCGATCGTGGACCGAATTATGTTGCGGTTCATGGCGATCCCGGATCGGAGGACGGCTTCGTTCGATACCGGCCGGTCGGTACCGACCGTTGGTTCGGCGGCGCCGACCGCACCGTCGTCGTCGACGACTTCTACGCTCCGACCCGCACCGCCTATCTCGGACTGATCCGGTTCCTGCTGTCCCTCGATCTGGTCGACACGTTCGTTTTCACCGACCTACCGCAGGACGATCCGTTGCCGTGGCTGGTCACCGACCGCCGCGCCGTGCGCCTGCGCAGCGCCGGCGACGAAACGTGGCTGCGCATCCTCGACGTGGCGGCCGCGCTGGCCGAACGGTCCTTCACCGACGGTGAGCCGGTGCGGCTCGGTGTCGTCGACGAGTTGCTGCCGCAGAACACCGGCACCTACCGGATCGGAGCGGACGGCTGTGACCGTGTCGATGCCCCACCGCAGGCGGAGGTGGATGTCGCCACGCTCGGGGCCGCGCTGCTCGGGGGAACACGATGGCACCAGCTCGACAGTGCCGGGCTCGTGCGCACGCACGACACCTCGGCACTGTCGCAGCTCGAGTGCCTGTTCGCGACCGAGGAGGCACCGTTCGCCGGTGTGATGTTCTAGCGGCGCACCAACTATCCGGCGAGCATCCCGCGCCACGCGACGTCGAGTGCCCGGCGGCAGCGGGCGTGTACGGCCTCGTCCGCGAGGCGGTCGCCGCGAACCACGAGTTGGTAGTAGAGCACCCCGGCGAGCAGGTCGAAGCATGCCTCGACGTCGAGGTCGTCGCGGAGCACCCCGCACGCGATCGCATCGCGCAGTGCCACCTCTACCGGTGCCCGACGCCGCGATACGTGTGAGGCCCAGTAGGTTTTCTGTAACTCCGGGTTCTCCATGGCGAGTCGGATGCGCTGCCGGAAGCGTTCCTCGGGGTAGCCGACGGGGTGCTCGCTGCCCGCGGCTCCGAGGAAGGCTCCGAGGATCGTTTCCCGCGGATCGGCACCGGTGGGGAGCGGTTCGGGCCGTTGCCGACCGGCGTCGACGGCGGCGGCGACGAGTGCGGTGACCGACGGCCATCGCAGATACAGCGCGGCCCGGCTGACGCCGCTGCGCTGCACGATGCGGTTCACCGTGATCGGTTCGTTCTCGTCGATGAGTTCCTGTGTCGCAGTGAGTATTTGTTCGTCGATATTGCCGTTGCGGGGGCGTCCGGGGCCGCGCGCGGTGGATGTTCCCGGCCCGGTTCGGTCGGCGAGTGTCACGAGGTGAGGGCCCGTCGCCGGAGCAACGCGACGGTGTCGTCGCCGAGGCCCGCCGCGCGTAGCGGTGCGAGGGCGTCGCCGTGCCGATCCCGGAGGAGCGCCAGCATCGAACGTACGGGAACATCCCATGCTTCGTCGCTGCGCACCGCCGCCGCGTCCTCGAAGTCGAATCCGAGGCGCGCCAGCAGTACACCCATGACGGGGGCCAGGCGCGCGGTGATCGCGTCCATGTTGGTGCCGGTGACACCGTAGTCCGCGACGATGTCGTCGTCGGCGGCGCCGAGCGTCAGCAGCAGTGCGGCGGCCAGGACCCCGGTCCGGTCCGCACCCGCCGCGCAGTGGAAGGCGGTCGTTCCCGGTGCGACGGCGATGATCGCCAGTGCGCTCACCAATTGCGGTGCGGCGCTTTCCATCATCGTCGCGTACATCTCGCCGAACGCCGCTCGTGACGTGGGGAAGGGTTCGTCGGCGGTACCCGCGGAACGGATGTCCGACATCAGCGGCAGATGATGATAGGCGATCGCGTGCTCGGAAAGGGGACCGCGACCGGTCAGGGCGACCTCGTCGTTCGACCGCAGATCGATGACGCTGACCAGTCCGCGGGACGCCAGATCACGAGCGTGTGCCGGGGTGATGGTCGACAGGTCGTCGGAGCGGATCGCGAGGCCGGTACGGAGAATTCCACCCGAGATCGGGATGCCGCCGAGGTCGCGGAGGTTGACGGGTGCGGTGAGCGTGAAATCGAGCGTGGTCAAGTGATTTTCCTTCGGATGAGGGCGCTGCCCTGGTCGATGACCGTGACGAGCGCGATGATGCAGAGGATGATCGCGCTGAGATGTCCGTAGTCGTACATTTTCATCGCGGTGGTGAGTTCGAGTCCGATGCCGCCGGCGCCGACGAGGCCGAGAATGGTTGCGCCCCGGACATTTCCCTCAAACAGCAGCAGCGTGTACGAGATGAGCATCGGTGCCGCCTGCGGCAGTATCCCGTATGCGATGACCTGTCGTTTCGATGCGCCCACCGCGTCCATCGCGGTGACGGGACCACGGTCGACGGCTTCCATCGCCTCGGCGTAGATCTTGCCGATCGAACCGATGGAACCGAGTGTCATGGCGAGGATGCCGGCGAACGGGCCGAGTCCGACAGCGGAGACGAACATCAGGGCGAACACCAGGTCGGGAATCGACCGGATCACGTTCATCACCCACCGTGCCGGGTAGTACAGCCACCGGGGGGCGATGTTGGATGCCGCGGCGAACGCGACGAACAACGACAGCACCCCGCCGAGGACGGTACCGACGATCGCCATCTGCAGTGTCTCGACGAGCAATTCGACGATGGTACCGAACTTCGAGAAGTCCGGTGGGAAGAGTCGCGAGAGAAACTCGGCCATGTTGACGCTGCCGTCGGCGAGCTTCGTGAAGTCGAACTCGGCGCCGTGGAAGGACCAGAGCAGCACCAGCGCGGCGATCGGGATGCCGGCGAGGAATCGGGTGCGCGGCACGGAGAATGCTCGTTCGAGACGGTGACGCTGCTCCGGGTCGAGGGACGGGGCGGGCTGCGGCACCCGGTCGGTGCCGGTGGGCTCAGCCGAGGTCGTCGTCACCGTCGTCCTCCTGGTCGTAGAGCGGGAACAAGTGCGCGTCGTCGAGTTCGGCGGTGGGTGCCGAGACGAGCATCCTGCCCTGACGCAACCCGACGATGCGGTCGCTGTGGCGCAGCGCGAGCGGCAGGACATGCAGGCTCACCAGGACGGGGATCCGGTATTCGGCTGCGATACCGCGCAGCAGTTCGAGTACGGAATCGGCGAGCCTCGGGTCGAGGGAAGCCACCGGTTCGTCGGCGAGGAGCACGCTGGGCTGCTGCATGAGCGCACGGGCGATCGCGACGCGCTGCTGCTGGCCGCCGCTGAGTGAGCGGGCGGGCTCGGTTGCCTTGTGCGCGATGCCGACACGGTCGAGATAGTGCAAGGCGAGTTTCCGGTGCTCACCGGAGAACCCGCCGATCAGATTGAGCGGTCCGGTGTTGTGCAACGCTCCGGTGAGCACGTTCGTGAGCACACTGAGGCGGGGGATCAGGTTGAACTGCTGGAAAACCTGCCCGACCTCGGCTCTGAGCCGCCGCAGGTCGCGACCGCGGACAGCGGTGACGTCGAACCCGGCGACCCGAACGCTGCCCGCGGTGACGGGCGCGAACCCGGTGAGGCTCTTCATCAGTGTCGACTTGCCGGACCCGGACGCACCGAGCAGTGCGACGACGTCACCGGCGTGCAGGTCGAGGTCCACCCCGTCGAGCACCACCTGGTCGCCGTATGCCACGCGAAGTCCGCGCACCGTCACCGGAACCGACGACTCGGTGCGGTTCGGCCGGCGGGTCGACGGCAGTGCCGGCGCGCTCATCCGTCCAGGTCCTCGAGTTCGACACCCGCGACGGCGGCGATGTCGACGAAGGGTTGGAATTCGGCGGGGCTCGGATCGATGATCTCGTCGAGTCCGATGAAGCCGGCACCGAGCGCACCGAGGGCCTCGGCGTTCGTCTCCGAGAACACCGTCGGCAGCGCGGTCTGCAGCAGCGTGCGGGTGTCGTCGTCGAGCGACGGCCGGGCGAGGACCGCACCCATCACGGGCATCGACAGGCTCTGCCCGACTCCTCGCCATTCACCGCCGGAGAACGGGAACATCGGCTCACCGAGTTCGGTGAGCATGATTGCCGTACACGCCGCGTCGACCTGGCCCTGTTTCAGGGCCGCGAAGCTGCCCTCGTGTCCACCGGCGAAGATCGCCTCGTAGTCGGTGTCTCGTTCGAGCCCGGCCTCGTGGAGCATGTGGACGGGCATGAAATACCCGGAACTCGATGCCTGGTCGGCGAACGCGACCGTCTTGCCGCGCAGGTCGGTGAGTTCGCGAACCGGTGAGTTGTCGAGCACCACGCAGGTCGACACGGGTTTGTCGCTGCCCTTCCACGCCATCAGGGCGTCCACCTCGCCGGTGCTGACGGCGAGGGCGGACGGAAACCCGCTCATGATGCCGAAGTCGACGTGATCGGAGCGGATGGCCTCGACGACGCTGAGATAGTCGGGCACGTCGAGGATGTCCACGCTGCGACCGGTTTCGGTTTCCAGCAGGTCGGCCAGTGCCTCGACCGGGTTCGCTTTCGTCGGGTCGTCACCGAGTGGGGTGGTGGCGATGGTGATGGTGGAGGCGGCGGTGGTGGAGGTACCGGCGGGCCCATCGGTACCGCCGGTCGTCGAACAACCGGCGAGTGCGACGACGAGGACGCTGATTCCCAGGATGCCCACGAGGGGCGGAGTGTGGTGGCGCATGGCGTCCCTTTCACGCAGTCACGCGAGATGTTTATGAGAACACCGGTATGGAAACGTGCCGAAGTGACGTGGAATTAGCAGACTGCGGTATCGGAAACGGGCCGCGAGGTGAACACTCGGGAGCAGGTCACGGTCGCCGGAATCGGGCGGTACCGTCGTTGCGCCCGCGCTCAGGCACTCTCAGACAGCCGGATCCAGATGCAGCAGCACCTGCGTCGCGACGCGCGCCCCGCCCAGCGCACGGGCGGCGCGTTGCGCGGTGTCCTCGGCACTCGCGGTGAACTCGGCGACGTCGATGTTCGGGTCGGCGTGCACGGTCACCGACAGTGTCGGCAGGTGCCGTTCGACGACGGCCCGCCCGCGCGCCGACCGCACCCCGGGCAGTGCCGCGAGTTCGGCGGCGACACCGTCGGCGACCGGTCCGAGTTCGACGCCGAGCGTTGCATCGGTGACCTGATCGTAGAGTTGCACGGTGGAGGTGCGGCGCCGCGACAAGTTCACCACCAGCAATACGATGCCGACTGTCAGGCCCACCGCTACCGCGGTCCACAGCGCCGCCGTCCACCACGGCTGGTCGGGGATGTCGATGACGCGGGGCCGGTCGAGTCGCGCGAGTGAGTCCCGGGTGAACGGCACCCGCGCAACCCAGGCCAGCGCGAACGCCCCGGCACCGAGCAGGAAGAGACCCGTTCCGAAGGCGACGAACCGATTGACCAGGACGGTGCGCAGTTTCAACGGTTCACCTTCACGACGAGCGGGATCGGCTCAGCGAGCAGGGCCAGGTTCGGTTCCACCGCGGCCCGCACCGCGGCGGTGAGTTCGGCGACCGGGGTCTCGTCCTCGACGGTGATCCGGACGAGGGCACGCCGCCGGTCGACGACGGTGCGGGCGGTACCGACACCGGTCAACGCCGATGCGTGGGCGCTGCACATGCGGGCCAGATCGGTTCGGCGCATCCACACCGTCGCCACCGGCCCGTCGACCCGCAACGGCAGATGGGTGCGTCGCCGTGGTTTGCAGGCCACCGCGAGCAGCACGATGCCGACGACGACGCATGCGGCGGCGGCCGGTGCGATCCACGGCTGCCAGTGCAGCCTGCCGAACCATTCGAAGGAGTTCCGCAGCCACGGTGCACCGGCGTACGTGCCGCGCACGATGAGCAATTCCCGCGCGGCCGCGAAGGCCAGGAGCAGCGACGCGACGGCGATGATCGCCGCCGCGGGGGCGGCCGCCGGATAGGCGAGCGGTGGCAGTGGTGCGACGACGGGAATCGGGGTGCGCGGTTCGGTGCGGGCGGCGACAATATCGGATTCGAGGTACTCGACGGGGATGGCGGTGTCGGCGCTTTCGGAGTTCTCGGTGTCTTCGGGAACTGATGTCGCGACGATGAGGACGTTCAGTTCGTGGACGTACAGTCCGGTGAGTTCGCGCAGTTGCCGCTCGACGGAATCGTGCACGCGGCGGGTGAGGATCGCCGCGTCGTACGGCCATTCGGCGGCGATGTACAGGTTGACCGCGACGGCGGCGCCGCCGGTGGTCACGTCGGCGCGGGGCAATTCGCGGCCGGTGAGCAGGCTCAGGCCGCTGCTGCGCCGGACCACGCCGGGCACCTGCAGCGCCGCTGCGGTCGCGATCCGCTCGACCGCGCGGTCCTTGACGACGAGCGTGCCGCGGTGACCGCGGGTGTCCTCCGCAGCGGGTACAGCCGATATGTGGGTGTCGGGCGGGCTCGGGTCAGCCACGACCCCGGCTCCTGAGCAGCGCGCCGAGGTCGAGGAGGCCGTCGCGGTGCGCACCGATCACCATGCCGAGAGCGCCGAGCAGTACGGCGAACAGCAGTCCGCTGAAACCGCCGAGGATGCCCGCGATGGCCAGCAGCAGTCCTGCGAGGAGACCGACGACGGTGTTGTTGATGGGCGTGTGGTTCACGGTGCCGCCTCTGTGTGCTCGTCGGACAGGGGGTGCTCGTCGGACGGGGGGTGCTCGTCGGACGGGGGGTGCTCGTCGGACAGGGGGTGCTCGTCGAGATCTTCGATCGTCACCTGAACGGGCACCGAGACCATCGTCGCGACCCGTGCGTGTACCGCGTCGGCGACCGCGCGCAGGTCGCACGGATACCGGGCGACGATATGCACCATGCACAGATCGGGTCCGATCCGGATTCCTTCGACGCGGCGGCCCGGCAGGTAGGTGGCGATCTCACCGAAGGCGCCGCCGTGCAGACCGGCGACTCCGGGGACGGCGAGCACGACGCCGGCGACCTGCTCGGCGAGTTCCGCCGTGGACGGCGTTCCGGTGGTGGTCGTTCCGGTGGTGGTCGTTCCGGTGGTGGTCACTGCACTCGTGGCCTGGCGTCGTCGGCGAGGGCGGCAGCTTCGTCGTGCAGCACAACGTCGAACACGGTGATGTTGACCTCGGTGACCTCGAGTCCGGTCATCCGTTCGACCGCACCGATCACGTTGTGCCGGATCGCCACCGCGAGTTCGTGCAGTGCCACACCGTATTCGGCGACGATGCCGATGTCGATCGCGGCCTGCTTCTCGCCGACTTCGACGGACACGCCCTGCCCGTGGTTGATGCGTGCGCCGGGAATCCGGTCGCGCAGTGCGCCCACGACGCGGGTGGTGCCTGCGCCGACGTCGAACACCCCGCTGATTTCGCGGGTGGCGATACCCGCGATCTTCGCGACGACGGCGTCGGCGATGATCGTTCGGCCCTGGGTGTCGACGGGCCCGGGCGAGGTGCCGAGGCCGAACTGTACGCGGCTGATTCCTGCGCCGCTGTCGCTGGTCATGAGGGACTCCTCGGTAACATTGCCGGTGGTGTCCGTGGTCGACTCCGTTGTCTGCACGTTGCCCTCGACTCTAGTGCTCGCGCACCCGGTTGGGACGCACGCGCACGGTGTTTCCCACGCCCGGGGCGGAACCGTAGGACTGTCGCCGGACCGCGCCTTTTGGTAGAAAAGTTGAACGGTATCGGGGGTGACCGGCGTCACCGCAACAGAAGGATGTAGACGTGTCGACTGATCATGTGACCGAAGACGCGACCGGGAAGGTCGTCGTCGTCGGCGCCGGTTTGGCCGGGGTTCGTACCGCCGAGGAGTTGCGGCGAGCCGGATTCGACGGCGAAATCGTGCTGGTCGGTGCCGAGGAGCACCTGCCGTACGACCGGCCGCCGCTGTCGAAGGACGTGATCCGCGGCGAACGCGAGGACACCACGTTGCGTCCGCGCGAATTCTTCGACGAACAGCGCATCGACCTGCGGCTCGGTGTCGCGGTGGCATCGCTCGACGACGCGGCACGCACCGTCGTCCTGTCCGACGGCACCCCACTCGGCTACGGCGAGCTGATCATCGCGACGGGGCTGCGTCCGCGCCGGATCCCCGGCCTGCCCGAGCTGACCGGTGTGCACGTCCTGCGGTCCGTCGAGGACAGCGCGGGTCTGCGTGCAGATATCGTTCCCGGTGGCCGGGCACTGATCGTCGGCGCCGGTTTCATCGGCTGCGAGGTCGCGGCCAGCCTGCGGGCCTGCGGGATGGACGTCGTGCTCGTCGAGCCGCAACCCACGCCGCTCGCGTCGGTTCTCGGCACCGAGGTCGGTGCGTTCGTCGAGCGCCTGCACGTCGGTGAGGGTGTCGACGTGCGCTCCGGTGTCGGGCTGGCCGAGTTGCGCGGCGACGGCCGGGTCACCGGCGCGGTGCTCGGCGACGGCACCGAGATCGCGGTGGACCTGGTGGTCCTCGGCATCGGATCGGTACCGGTCACCGAATGGCTGGACGGTTCCGGAGTGACCGTCGACAACGGTGTGGTGTGCGACACGGTGGGTCGTGCCTCCGTCGACCACGTGTGGGCAGTCGGCGACGTCGCGTCCTGGCAGGTGCCGGGCGGTGACCGCAAGCGCGTCGAACACTGGACGAACGCCGGTGAGCAGGCCGTCGTACTGGCGAAGGCGCTGCTCGGTGACGACGGCGACCGGGCCGCGCAGGTCCCGTACTTCTGGAGCGACCAATACAACATCAAGATCCAGGGTCTGGGTGCGGTGTCGGCGCAGGACACCGTGCATGTCGTGCGGGACGACGGCCGTAAGTTCCTCGTCTACTACGAGCGGGATGGCAGGCTCGTCGGTGTCGTCGGCGGTGGGCTGCCAGGACAGGTGATGAAGACCCGCGCGAAGATCGCGGCGGGTGCACCGATCGAGGAGATGCTCGCCCCGACCCCGTGACGCACGATCCGGTGATCGCCCCCGGCCTGCCCGTCCGGGCGGTGCTGCGCGCTAGATTCGTACGGTGATCGTTGCGCTCATCGACTCGGGTTTCGGTTTGCTGCCGACCTCGGCGTGGCTGCGCCGATTGCGGCCCGATCTGGACCTGATGTTGTCGATGGACCCGGACGGGGCGCCGTGGGGTCCGAAACCGCGGGACTGGGTGATCGAGCAGGTCGTCACCACCGCGCGGCGTGCGGTCCGGCGCGGCGCCGAGGTCGTCGTGCTGCCGTGCAACACCGCTTCGGTCACCGCCCTCGACGAGGTTCGCCGTGAGCTCGGCGACGGCGTTCCCGTGGTCGGTACGGTTCCGGCGATCAAACCGGCCGCGGCGGCGTGCGATTCGGTGGCGATCTGGGCGACCGCCGCGACCACTGCCAGCAGCTACCAGGCCGACCTGATCGCGCGGTTCGCGAACGGCAGCGCCGTCGTCGGCGTGGCATGTCAC
>NZ_JBAQXC010000271.1:0-1578 GCF_049299235.1 Rhodococcus sp. (in: high G+C Gram-positive bacteria)
CCATCTGGCCGGCCTCGGTACCCGACAGGTGCAGGCCCTCCGGCCGCAGGCCCGGAGCATGCGTCCACGACGCCTCGCACAGGAACAGGTCGGCGTCGCGGGCGAGTTCGACGACGGCATCGCAGACACCCGTGTCGCCGCTGTAGGCAAGCACCTCACCGTTCGGCCCGGTGATCCGCAGCCCGAACGTCTGCGGCGGATGGTTGACCTTGAACGGTTCGATGGTCAGGCCGTGTACTTCGACGGGCCGGCGGTCGTACCACTCGTGGACGTCGTAGGTATCGCTGATGTCGTCGACCTCGCCGGGATACTCGGACGATCCGACGCCGATGCGCAGCGCGGTCCCGGCGGGGCCGTAGAGCAGGGATTTCTCCGTCGCCGGGATCGGGGCCCAGCGCCGCCACACAAGCATCGCCGGGAGATCCATGCAATGGTCGGCGTGCAGGTGGCTGAACAGTACGGCCACCTCATTCGGATCGGCGTGCTGCAGCAGTTCGCCGAACACGCCGTGGCCGCAGTCGATGAGCACCGGCCGGTGGCCGTCCGCCTGCACGAGGTATCCGGAGCACGGAGAATTGGGGCCGTTAACACTCCCCGAGCAACCCAGCACCGTCAGCCGCATGAGCCCACTCTGCCACGTCCGTCACCCGGGGTTGGGGAGGTCGGGTCAAAAAGCCGAGACATGGCCGATCGACGGACCGAGGAAACGCTTGGCCAGGACGGCGAACCGCTCGGGATCGCCGGTCGCGGAGAACACCCGGCGGGCATCGCGACCGGTGTGCGGCCGCAGCAGATCCTGCTCGGTCAGCACGCGGTACAGGTCTTTCGCCGTCTCCTCGGCGCTCGACACGAGGGTCACCTCTTCGCCCATGACCAGCTGGATGACCCCAGAGAGGAGCGGGTAGTGCGTACAGCCGAGGACGACGGTGTCGACGCCCGCGGTCTGCAGCGGCTCGAGATAGCCCTCCGCCAGGCCGAGGATCTGCCGCCCGGCGGTGATGCCGCGCTCGACGAAGTCGACGAACCGCGGGCAGGCGACGGCCGTGATCTCCGCGTCGCGCGCCGCCGCGAACGAATCCTGGTAAGCGTGCGAGGCGATGGTGGCCGCCGTCCCGATGACGCCGATCCGGCCCGTCTTCGTCGCGACGACGGCCCGTCGCACCGCGGGCACGATCACCTCGATCACCGGAACGGGCGCATACCGTTCGCGGGCGTCGCGCAGGCACGCCGCGGACGCTGTGTTGCAGGCGATGACGATGGCCTTGACGTCGCGCCGCACCAGTTCGTCGCCGATCGCGAGCGCGTGCCGCCGCACCTCGGGGATCGTGAGCGGTCCGTACGGACCGTTCGCGGTGTCACCGATGTACTCGACGTCCTCGTCCGGCAGGAGGTCGATGATCGCGCGCGCGACCGTGAGCCCGCCCACCCCCGAGTCGAAGATCCCGATGGGCCGATCGCTCACCGAAGGCCTCCGTAGCCGAGGGCGAACGGATCGGCGGGCGGAGCCGGCTTCTCGTCGTCGTCCGGACGCAGCCACCACGCGGCCAGCACGCCGCCGGCGAGACCGAACAGGTGCCC
>NZ_JBAQXC010000272.1:0-8802 GCF_049299235.1 Rhodococcus sp. (in: high G+C Gram-positive bacteria)
AGCGGCGCCCGTTCGTACGGATGATCGCCCGCATGCACCGAGGCGACCTCGGTGACGACGATGCCCGCGCCGCCGCGGGCACGACGGGCGTAGTAGCCGACGTGACGACGCGAAATCGCTCGTCCTACAGCAAGATTCGTTTCGTGCGGACCGAAGATCACCCTCGCCGGAGCGGTGCGGCCGGCGAGGGTGATCGGGTCGGTCGGGGCAATGCGCATCGGCGCGCGTCCCGGAGTCCGGTTCAGATGCCGAGGTCCCGGCGGAATCCCTCGGGCACGATGACGTCGTCACGGGTGAGATCGTGGATCGAGTCCTTGCCCAGGCCCATCAACGCGGAACCGATTCCGCCGCCGAGGATGTCGAGAACATTCTCGACACCGGCCTGGCCGTTGGCGGCGAGGCCCCACAGGTAGGCGCGACCGATCAGCACCGCTCGGGCACCGAGCGCGACGGCCTTGACGACATCGCTACCGCGACGAATCCCGCCGTCGAGCAGCACCTCGACGTCCTTGCCGACGGCATCGGCGATCGCCGGGAGCGCCCGGATCGGTGCGGGTGTGCCGTCGAGATTGTTGCCACCGTGGTTGGACACCGAGATGGCGGTGACCCCGGCGTCGACGGCACGCTTCGCGTCGTCGACCCGCATGACCCCCTTGAGCATGAACGGGCCGTCGCCCCACTGCTCACGGAGCCAGGCCACGTCCTCCCAGGTGGGTAGCGGCGTGCCCATCCACTCGCCGTAGGCGCCGAAGAAGGTGGGTGCCGCGCCGCCGCCGGGCGGGGTGAGGTTGGGGGTCGTCAGATCCGGCAGACCGAGCGACTTCGCCCACTGCAGCATCCACTTCGGCCGGGTGATGCCCTCGGGTGCGAACTTGATCATCGCCTCGAGGTTCATCCGCTCGGGGATCGAGGGGCTGCCCCAGTCGCGGCCGTTGGAGAACGACCAGTCCAGGGTCATGATCAGACCCTTGGCGCCGGCGGCGCGGGCGCGTTCCATGCGCTGGACCAGCACGTCGCGGCTGCCGACCCAGTACATCTGGAAGAACGTCTTGTCGTTGACCGCGGCGACGTCCTCGACGGACTTGCTCGCGAACGAGCTCAGACCCATCGCGATGCCGCGCGCGGCGGCCGCCCGCGCGACCGCGACCTCACCGTCGGGGTGCACGGCCTGCACACCGGTCGGCGAAATCATCACCGGCATGGACACATCCTGGCCGAGGACCCGAGTACCCATCTCCCGCTTGTCCGACAGTCCCGCAACGTGCGGCGCGAACCCGAGTTCGCGGAACGCGGCGGTGTTGTCGTCGACGGTCAAGCCCGCTTCCGAGCCGGCGACGAGCGCGCCGTACACGGATTTGGGCAGCCGCTTGCGGGCTCGCTGCTGCGCGACGGCGACGGTCTCGAACCAGGGGTCCTGGCCCCACGGGTTCTTCAACCAGGATGGCGTGGCCATTGTCTTGTGATCTCCTCGAAATTACAGTCCGGCGAGCGGATTCTCGTCGCAGAACTTGGCGGGCGGCTTGGTGAGCAGGGTCAGCGGGACCGGTGCCTGCGGGGTGCGGCGCTCGGCGCGTTTGCCGGTACGCGAATGGTCGACGCTCGATTGCGGCACGGTGCGGTCGCCCTCGAGCGCGGGCTGACCGTATCCCTGGACGCATTCGGGGTCCGGGCCGTCCATCGGGAGCCCGGTGAAGAACTTGGCGGCCATGCAGCCACCGCGGCACGAGTCGAAGAAGTTGCACGAACTGCACGCACCCGCGGACTGCGGTTCGCGCAGTTCACGGAACAGTTCGGAGTTCTGCCACACCGAGGCGAATCCGCCGTCGGTGAGGATGTTGCCGGCGTGGAAGTTCTCGTGGATCGCGAAGGGGCACGCGTAGACGTCGCCGACCGGATCGATCAGGCACACCACCCGGCCCGCGCCGCACAGGTTCAGGCCGGGCAGCCCGCCACCCTCGGAGCCACCGAAGGCGGACAAATGGAAGAACGAGTCGCCGGTGAGCACACCTTCGCCGTGTGCGACGAGCCAGTCGTAGAGCTGCCGCTGCTGCTCGTGGGTGGGATGCAGATCGTCCCACACGTCCACGGCGCGGCCGGACGGACGCAGCCGCGTGATGCGCAGGGTCGCGCCGAATTTGTCGGCGAGCGCCTTGAATTCGTCGAGCTGGTCGACGTTTTCGCGGGTGACGACGACGGAGATCTTCGCGTCGCGGAATCCGGCCTCGGACAGGTTCTCCAGCGCGCGCACGGCCATCGCGAACGAGCCGGGGCCGCGGACGGCGTCGTTGACCTCGGCGGTCGCGCCGTCGAGGGAAATCTGCACGTCCACGTAGTCCGACGCGGCCAGGCGTGCGGCGACCTTCTTGTCGATGCGGACGCCGTTGGTGGAGAACTTCACGCCCACCTGGTGCTCGGTGGCGTAGTCGACCAGTTCCCAGAAGTCCGAGCGCACGGTGGGTTCGCCGCCGCCGATGTTGACGTAGAACACCTGCATACGCTGCAGTTCGTCGATGATCGCCTTGCACTGTTCGGTGGACAACTCGTTCGGGTCGCGCTTACCGGACGAGGACAGGCAGTGCACGCACGACAGATTGCAGGCGTAGGTCAGTTCCCAGGTCAGGCAGATCGGGGCGTCGAGACCCTTCTCGAACTGGTCGACGAGGCGGCCGACCTTCGGTGGCGCGGCGGTGACAGGAGGTTCGAGCAGCGAAGTCATGTGCTGGTCCTTGCGTGGGATGGTCCGGGTCTCAGGCCGGCACGATCATGTGGGAATCGGCCAGGGTGCTCAGGGCACGGAGGTAGGGCTGCTCCGCGCTCTCGTCGATCCCGTGGGCGCGCAACGCATCCCGCACCGAGTCGTGATCGTCGAGCGATCGGACGACCGCGACGATCACGGTGTTCTTCAGGAACGACAGCTTGCGGGTGCCGAAGTGGTAGAGCAACGCCCCGAACGGCTCGGGGCGAAGCGCTACCTGCGGGTGGAGCCGCCACCTGGCGCCCGGATCGAACTGTGCAGTTGCCACGGCGGTGGCTCCGGGTGCGGTCATGTCAGTAGACGCCGCACATGCCGTCGATGGAGACCTCTTCCACGAGGGACTCCTCGATGAGTTCGGACCCGACCACCGCGTTGTCACGATCGGACATGTTTTCCTCCTCGGTTGGTACTTCACGACAGTTCCTGCACTCCACGGCGGGAGCCGGCGGCCACAGCCGGGGACTTGCGCTGTGACTCGGTTCACCACTGTAATGGCATCGAGTGCACAATGTCATCCATGGATCGAGGAAAGCATGCGTAGCCGACGAAAACCGTCCGCTCGGACAGGTCGGCGCCCCTCCACTACGCGGGAGGGACTCAGCGCCGTCGGGATCGAACTGTTCCGCGACCGCGGGTTCGACGAGACCAGCGTCGACGAGATCGCCGAGGCTGCCGGAATCGCACGTCGCACCTTTTTCCGGTACTTCCCGTCGAAGAACGCGGTGCCGTGGGGAGATTTCGATGCGCACCTCACGCACATGCGCACCCATCTGGCCGCACTCCCGAACGACATGCCGCTCGCCGAGGCCCTGACGTCCGCGCTGCTGGATTTCAACACCTTCCCCGAATCGGAAGCGCAGCGGCACCGCGCCCGTATGGATCTGATCCTGCGCAATCCGACCCTGCAGGCCTACTCGTCGGTGATGTACCAGGGCTGGCGGCAGGTCATCGCCGAATTCATCGCCGGACGCACCGGCACCCGACTCGACGACCAGTTCCCGCGTACCGTCGGCTATCTACTACTGGCGGTGGCGGTCTCGGCGTACGAACAGTGGCTCACCGACGATTCCGTCGATCTTCCCGACCTGCTGGCCGCGGGAATGCGCACGCTCTACAGTGGGCTGGAATCCCCGGCCACCCCACCGAACGAGGTTGCGTCTTGAGTGTGCTCGATTCCCTCGCCCCCTGCACCCCCGGTCTCTGGACGCACGACCAGGTCACCGTCGAGCATGTCGCGTCCGGCCCGTTGACGTTGCGGCGCAACGACGGCCGACTGCACGTGACGCATTCGCTCCGCCCCGACGATCTCAGCGAACGACTCGTCGCCGGCGTCACCGCATCCATCGAAGACGCCGACTTCGGGCAGGGCGAATTCGAACTGACAATGGTCGGCCTGGTCCGTTCGACCGTGCCGGACGCACTCGACGCCTGGGTCACCTACTATCGCAACTCCCTGAGTGAGCTTCTCGACGGCACAGCGGATTTCGCGCCCATTCACGACAAGGCCGAGGAACTCGTCCGCGGCCGGGTGCTGGATCTCGGCTCCTGCTTCGGGTTCCTGCCACTACGCCTGGCCGGCGCGGGCACACCGGTCACCGCCACCGATATCCTGCCCGGCACCATGTCGCTGCTCGACGCCGTCGCCCCACGCCTGGGCCTACCCGTCGACACCCTCGTCTGCGACGCCGCGAACGTGCCGGTTCCGGACGACAGTGCCGACACCGTCACCGCGATCCACCTGCTCGAACACGTCGACGACACGATCGGCGCCGCCGTGATCGCCGAGGCCCTGCGCATCGCGCGCGACCGGGTGGTGATCGCGGTACCGTTCGAGGACGAGGCCACCGCCTGTCACGGTCATGTCCGCACCTTCGACCTCGACGCGCTGCGTCGACTGGGAGAATCCACCGGCCGGGACTTCGAGATGTTCGAGCATCATGGCGGGTGGCTGATGCTCGACGCCTCCTGACAATCCGTTCTGTGTGGAATTGTGTCCGCCTCACGAACACGATTCCACACAGAAGACCACCCTCACTGCACGGAGATGTCGCGTCGGCGCAGTGCCGCGACACCGGCGGCGGCGAGCACTACCGCGACGACGGTGAGCCCGACCAGCGGCAGAGGCCGCAGATCCGCCGCCGGTAGCGCCGGGACGTGCGTGAACGGTGACAGGTCCATCACCCACTGTGGCAGGCGCACCAGCGGCCCGATCTGCGCGATGAGCACCCATACCGTGAACAATGCCCACGCGACGCTTCCGGCTCGCTGCGGAAACACCCCGACGCACAGGACTGCTGCGGCAGCGACGAGCAGTACCGCCGGAACGAACGCGAACGCCGCAGGCAACAGATCACCCAGCGGGCCACCGACATCGCCGATCGTCATCCCGTACGGCACCGCAACGGCGACGCCGAGAATCACGTGCAGAACCAGGATCCCGACGACGGCGACGGCGATATGCGACAGCATCCACCGGGCGCGACCCAGGGCCGTCGACAACAGCGGTTCGACGCGGCCGGAAATCTCCTCGCCGTGCATGCGCAGCACCGCCTGCACGGCGTACGCGGCGATCACGAAGGACATCATCAGGAACGTCATCGCGAAGTAGGCGTCGGTGAGCCCTTCGGCGCCACCACCGAGTTCGCTCACCATGTCGGCGACACCGCCACCCTCGTCGAGGAAACTGTCCATCTCGTTCGCGATACTGCCGTAGGTGGCCGCCAGTACGGCAATGCCGAGCGCCCACCATGCCAGGGTCGTTCGGTGCAGTCGCCACGCGAATCCGAGTGCGGTCGGCAGATGCGGAGCGGCTCGCGCCGGTCCCGGTCGCGGCTGTACGAGGCCGGCACCGTGATCGCGTCTGCCGATCAGTGTGTAGGCCAGCGCCACGGTCATGGCCACGAACACCGCGAAAATCGCGAACACCCACCAGACGTCGGCGTCGAACGGGCGAACCTGCTGGGCCCAACCGATCGGGCTCAGCCACGACGGCCACCCGCTGACGACCCGGATCCCACTCGCGTCGACGGTGCCGGTGCTGTCACCGACCGCCCGGAGCAGGAAGGACACACCCAGCACCGCACCGGCCAGACCGTTCGCGGCACGCGACCCCTCGGTGACCTGCGCCGTGATCGCACCGACACCGGCGAATGCGAGCCCCGCTGCGCCCGTCGCAGCGCCGATAGCAATCGATCCCGCGACGGGGAGGCCGGAAACGACGGACACCACGGCGATCAGCGCCGCGAGAACGACATCGCTCGCGAGAGCGACCACCAGCGCGGCGGTGAGCATGGCACGGCGGCCGACGACGGCAGCGCCGACCAGTTCCGCACGTCCCGTTTCCTCGTTCTGGCGGGTGTGCCGAACGATCATCATGCTGTTCATCAGTCCGGCCGCGAGCGCGAGATACATCATCGCCTGAGTCGCGACGATCGCACCGAGACTGTCGCCCGACACCAATCCGTTGGTGGCGAGCACCACCGGCGACACCGCGGAACCGACCGCAAGCTGATGTAGATCGGCCGCGGTCGGATACAGATCCTCGATGCTCAGCACCGTCACGGAGTAGACGGCCGCGAACGCCACCAGCCACACCGGTATCTGGACGCGGTCGCGGCGCAGCGCGAGGCGGATGAGCCTGCCCGTGCCTGCGTACGCGGGACTCGGGTGTGCGGTCGCGACGGCGGTCATCGTCCTCCCCCGCCGCGCACCTCGTCGCCGTAGTGCCGCAGGAACAGTTCCTCCAGCGTGGGCGGGGTGCACGTCAGCGATGTCAGTTCGAAGTCGAGCAGGCGCCGCAGTACCGCGTCGAGATGCGCGGTGTCGACTTCGCAGCGCACCCGCAGGCCGTCCACTTCGAGGTCGTGCACACCGTAGATCGATTCGACACCAGTTGCGGGCCTGACAGTTTCGGCCCGTATCGACGTTCGGGTCAGGTGACGCAACTCGCTCAGCGTGCCCGATTCGACGGTGCGCCCCCGCCGGATGATCGTGACCCGGTCGCACAGCGCCTCGACTTCGGACAGGGTATGGCTGGACAACAGCACCGACCGGCCGTCGGCGACGGCGTCGCGCACACAGTCCCGGAACACTTCCTCCTTGAGCGGATCGAGTCCGGAGGTGGGTTCGTCGAACAGGAACAATTCCACGTCCGAAGCCAGCGCGGCGACGATCGCGACCTTCTGCCGGTTGCCCTTCGAATAGGTGCGTGCCTTCTTGGTGGGATCGAGATCGAACCGTTCCAGCAGGTCCTCGCGGCGACGTTCGTCGATGCCCCCGCGCAACCCGGCCAGCAGGTCGATCGCCTCGCCTCCGGTCAGATTCGGCCACAGATTCACATCGCCCGGCACATAGGCCAGCCGACGATGCAGGTCGACGGAATTGCGCCACGGGTCTCCGCCGAGCAACTCCACTCGGCCGGAGTCGGCGCGCAACAACCCGAGCAGAATCCGGATGGTGGTGGACTTCCCGGCGCCGTTGGGTCCGAGGAAACCGTGTACCTCCCCACGACGCACCTCGAGATCGAGTTCGTCGAGTGCCCGGGTCGGGCCGTACGATTTGACGAGTCCAACTGCGCTCAGTGCGGTCGTCATGGTCGGGACGTTACCGCGAACACGATTCCCGCGCGCGAACCACCACAGATCGTGGTCGGCCACCGCGGGGCGACATGGCGCGGTGTCGGTATCGTAACGACCCGACACACGGAGTCCGAATCGTAACGATCCTCGGTCGACCGTCGATACCGTAGGGAATCGTTGTCTCCCGTCACCACATACCGGGAAATTTCGCCAGTGGAGGTTCTTCTGTGGGTACCCGACTTCGTCGTCGAGTTCTGACCGCGGCCGTGTGTGCCGCAGCGGCAGTCACCGCCGTCGTATCGAGCACGCAGGCCGCCGCCGCACCCGTGTACCCACCGCTGCCCGCCGACCCGTTCTACCGGGCGACCGCGCAGTCCGCCGGCGCCGCGCCGGGCGACGTTCTCGGTATCCGTCGCATGCCCACCCCACCCGAGATCGTCGGAGCCGACACCTGGCAGATCAGCTTCGCGTCCACGAACTCGCAGGGACACCCGATCACCGCGGTGACGACCGTGTTCGCTCCCGTCGGCAAAGCACCCGACGGACCGCTGCTGTCGTTCCAGCATGTGATCAACGCGCTCGATCCACAATGTGCGCCGTCGCAGACACTGTGGACCACCGACCCGAACCTCGCAGTCCGCGAGGCCGTCGGGTTGAACGCCGTCCTGCAGCAGGGCTGGACGGTCGCGATCCCGGATCATCTCGGCCCGACCAGCGCGTACGGCGCCGCCAAACTCGGCGGCCAGATCACCCTCGACGGCATCCGCGCGGTCCAGCGCGCCGCGGAACTGCAGGTCGGACACAGCCCGGTCGCGCTCGCCGGCTACTCGGGAGGCGGAATGGCGACGGGATGGGCGGCTGCGCTCGCCCCGAGTTATGCGCCCGAACTGAACATCGTCGGGTCCGCGATGGGCGGCGTCCCCATGAACCTGCGGAAGATGGTCGACGGTATCGGTACCGAGCCGCACCCCGTGTTCGGTCTGGCCTTCGCCGCGGCGCTCGGGCTCGAACGCGAGTACCCGAACCGAATCAACCTCAGCGGGCAGCTCACCCCCGTCGGGCTGGCCATGCGTGACGGGCTCACCGCCGCGTGCACCAACGACATCCTGCGGATCGGTGCCGGTGGCAGCCTGCCGCAGGTCACTCCGATCGCCAGGCTGACCGACGAACCGGGCGCGCTCGCCGTCGTCGACGAGAACAGCCTCGAACTGTTCCCCGGCGTGCCGAATGCGCCGATCTTCGAGTGGCACAGCCCCACGGACGCGTTGATCCCGGTCGATTCGATCGACGCGACCCTCGACCGCTACTGCGCCGCCGGCGTACCGGTCCAGAGCCTCGAGACCCCGACCCCCGACCACATGTCTGCGGCGGTCCTCGGGCTCGGACAGGCGACGGACTTCCTCACCAAGCGTTTCGCGGGCGAGGACACACCGACCACCTGCTGACCCACCCGTGTGCCGTTGTGGGTGT
>NZ_JBAQXC010000273.1:0-22359 GCF_049299235.1 Rhodococcus sp. (in: high G+C Gram-positive bacteria)
GCGCGGGGCCGGTCACACTGATCCCCGCGACCACGCGACCTTCCGATTCGAAGATCGGTGCGCCGACGCACACGATGCCCGGCGCCGACTCCTCGTACTCGAAGGACACTCCTTCGGCGATCACCCGGTCGAGTTGCTGCCGCAGCATGCCCGGTGTCGATACGGTGCGCGGGGTGCGCCGAGGCAGTGGCCCGGTCAGCACCCGGTTCACCACCTCGGGTTCCGCCCAGGCAAGCAGAGAACGTCCGATTGCCGTGCAGTACAGTGGCATTCGACCGCCCACCCGCGACGGCGCGGCGGCTTGCCGATGACCGCCGATCTTGGTCAGGTAGATGACTTCCATGCCGTCGCGGATTCCGAAATGCACCGTTTCGTGGGTTCGTTCGTACAGGTCTTCCATGAACGGAATGGCGACCTCGACGAGACTGCGCTCCACCGACGCACGCATACCCAGCTCGAAGAGCTGACCGCCGAGCCGATATCCCGCCGGGGTGCGTTCGAGCAGCCGGACACCGACGAGATCGGTGGCGATCCGGTGCAGCGACGCCTTCGGCAAGTCGGTGCGGCGGGCGAGTTCGGCCAGACTCACACCGTGGTCGTCGATCGTGAATGCGTGGAGCACGATCATGACCTTGCCGAGGACCGTTCTCCGGTCGGGAGCCCCGTGCGCGTCGACGGCGTCCCCGTCACCGGCTCCGATCTCACCCACGAGAATCCTCCCGCCCGACGGTCCCCGCACCGGTGCTCCGATCACCCGTGTGTCCGGGAGATCGGCGGTGCATTGCCTAGCCGACGATACCGGCGGCCCGTAGGCCGGCGACCTGCTCGTCGGTCAGGCCGAGTTCGGCCAGCACCGCATCGGTCTGCTCACCGAGCGCGGGTACCGCCCCCATCGGGAGTTCGATATCCCGGAAGTTCATCGGCGGACGGATCGCGCTGATCGGACCGGCCGGGGTGCGCACCTCCCGCCACCGGTCGCGGGCGGTGAGCTGCGGATGCCCCAAGAGCCCGCGTAGGTCACGCAACCGGGCGGCGGGTATCCCTGCGGCGGCGAGTTTCTCGTCGATCACGTCGCTCGTGAACCGCGCCGTCGCCGCCGCGACGAGTGCGTCCACTTCGTCGCGGCGGCGGACCCGTTCGACATTGGTCGCGTAGCGCGGGTCGTCGGCCAGTTCCGGAAGTCCCAGCACCCCGGCGGTCAGGGCACGCCAGCCACGATCGTTCTGGACACCGATCAGGATCTCGCCGTCGACGGTCGGGTACTTGTCGTAAGGCGCTATCGATGTGTGCGCCAATCCCATTCGCGGAACCTGCCGGTCTTGATACATCTGCAGATACATCGGGTAGCCGAGCCATTCGGCCGTTGCGTCGAACATCGACACGTCGATCGTCGCGCCGACCCCGGTGCGACGCCGACGCAGCAGCGCCGCCTGGATCGACGTCAGCGCATACATCCCGGCAGCGATGTCCGCGGTGGGAATGCCGGTCTTGACGGCAGTCTCGGGTGTGCCGGTGATCGAACACAACCCGGTCTCCGACTGCACCAGCAGGTCGTACGCTTTCCGGTCGCGCATCGGCCCGTCGGTGCCGTAGCCGGACATGTTGACCACGACCAGGGCGCGATGGTCGGCGCGCAACGCATCGGCGCCGAGCCCGAGCCGTTCGACGGCGCCGGGCGCCAGGTTCTGTACGAACACATCGGCACCGCGGATCAGGGATGCCACCGCTGCGATCCCGTCGTCGGACTTCAGGTCGACGGCGAAGGACTCCTTACCCCGGTTGAGCCACACGAAGTGTGCTGCCTGCCCCAGCACGGCACTGTCGTAGGCACGAGCGAAATCGCCGTCGCCCACCCGCTCGACCTTGATGACCCGGGCACCGAGGTCGGCGAGGTGCCGGGTCGCGAGCGGCGCCGCAACCGCCTGTTCGAGACTCACCACCGTGAATCCCGCCAAGGGCAGGTCCGGCGACCTGTCGTCGTTCGCGCTGCTATCGGTCATGACGTCGATGGTCCGCTACGCCGATCCGGCGGTGAGCAGCGACCACACCTCACCGGATACGATCGCCGTCTCGAGCAGTTCGGTGTCCCAGGAGGTGAGGGAACCGAACTCGCTGCGCCACGACAGGATCCGATTGGTGTGGCGGTGCAGTTCGTGCTCCATCGTGAAACCGATCGCGCCGAGCACCTGGTGTGCGTTGCGCGCAACCTTCCCGGCGGCGTGACCGGTGCACGATACGGCGACCGCGACTTCGAATCGCGTTGCCGCGTCGTCGAATCCGCGCTCGACGACGGCATCGACGGCGGCATCGGTGGCGGCTCGCGCGAGCGCCGACTCGGTCGCCAGGTCCGATACCAGCGCCTGCACCGCCTGAAACCGGCCGAGGGTACGGCCGAACTGCACGCGGGTGGTGGTGTGTTCGACGACCAACTCGAGGATGCGGTCCATCGCCCCGGCCGCCATCAGCGTTCTGGCCAGCGCACCGCGGTACCGGAACTGTCCGGCGACCGCCTCGGACACCGGGGCACCGGACAGTGCGGACACGTCGACGTGCACGTGGTCGCGAGGTTCGGCGGCAAGATCGACCGCTTCGGTCAGTGCGATACGGTCGCAGGGCAGGTCCGCCACCAACCAACCGCCGGTGCCCGGCCACAGCACGACGACGGCTTCCGCGTCACGCGCCCACGGAACGTGCCGGGCGTGCCCGCCGGCGTCGAGGACCGTGGCGGTGCGCAGTGTGTCGTCGACGGGCAGGTCGGCCTGTTCCAGAAGCCACCCGGCGAGCAGATCGTGTTCGGCGACCGGGACGGCAGCACAGGCACGGCCGACCGCGGTGAGCAGCAGAGCGGCTTCGGTCCAGCCCGCGCCGCTGCCGCCGGTGGCCTCGTCGCCGGTGAGCCTGGCCAAGCCGAGTTCGGCGAGGGTGTTCCACAGCGGACGGTCGAGGCCGACGACCGACCCGATGCGGTGATCGTCGCCTGCGGTGAGCACCTCGGCGAGCATCCGCTCGAAGTCGTGTAGTTCTGCAGACTGTGTCATCGCAACTCCAATCCCGTCATCGCAATCCCAATCCTCGTGCGATGACCCCGCGGAGGATTTCGCTCGTACCGCCCCGCAGCGTAAATCCGGGCCGCTGCATCACACCCGCTCGGACCAGCGCGCCGAGTCGGTCACTGCCGGCGCTGTAACCGACGAGTTCGTCGGCGAGGTCGGCGATGTCCCCTTCGAGTCCGGTCCCGAGCACTTTCACGACGGACGCCGACAGGGCCGCATCGTCCCCGCGTTGCAGTGATTCCGAGACGGCACGCGACATTCGTCGCAGCCCGGCGATCCGGCCGATCACCGCTCCGATCCGTGGGTCCTGGTCGACGCTGCCGTCGCCCGCGCCGCGCACCAGTTCGTCGAGCAACCCGAAGGTGGACAGGAACCGTTCCGGTCCACTGCGCTCGAATCCGAGTTCGCTGGTGACCTGCTCCCACCCGGAGCCGACGGTGCCGAGCACCAGATCGTCCGGTACGAACACGTCGTCGAGCAACACCTCGTTGAAGTGGTGTTCACCGGACATCGACAGGACGGGCCGGATCGTCACGCCGGGCGAATCGAGCAGCACGATGAACTGGCTGAGCCCGTCGTGCCGATGTGCCGGATCCAGTGGTGCCGACCGCGCCAGTCCGAAGAACGCGTCGGCGTGGTGGGCGCCCGATGTCCACAGTTTCGTGCCGTCGATGCGCCAGCCCCCATCCACCTGCCTCGCGCGGGTCTTGACGCTCGCGAGGTCGGAACCGGAGTCGGGTTCGGACATGCCGATCGCCCAGCAGATCTCCCCCGCGGCGATGCCTGGCAGGAACCGGTGCTTCTGCGCTTCCGTGCCGTATTTCAGCAGCGACGGCGCGGCCTGCCGGTCCGCGATCCACTGCGCCGCGACAGGGGCACCGACGGCGAGCAGTTCCTCGGTGACCACGAACCGCTCCATGAACGTGCGTCCGTGCCCACCGTATTCGACGGGGATCGTCATGCCGATCCAGCCATTCGCGGCGAGCGACCGGGTGAAGTCGAGGTTCCATTGCGTCAGCCACGTGTCGATCCCCGGGGTGAACACCCCTGACTCGATCTGGTCGTGGAGGAACTGCCGCACCTCTGCCCGCAACCGCGCGAGCGCCGGATCCGGTGGATCGGCCTGCGGTACCAGTTTCGTACTCACATCCCTCTTCCCCTGATCGTCGTCGGTCCGGGTATGTCACCGGGACACAACAAGTTCAATGCCATCTCCGCGTACCGTTCGCCGATTTCGTCGGCGGTGTCGGGTCCGTTCGGGTCGTACCAGTTCGCGATCGCCGCCGTCATCGCGAGAATCGACTTGCGGCAGTCGTCCGGGTACTTCGTCGTGAAGGCGCCCGACGCGATGCCGTCGTCGATGATCGTCCGAATGCGACGGCGACCCACGTTTCTTCGTTCCTCGTAACGTTCCGCTTCGCGGGGCTCGAGATTGCGGACTTCGGTGGCGATCATCCGGCCCTGCTCGGGGTACTGCGTGCGGAATTCGACATTCGCACGGACGAATGCGCGCAACTGATCGACGGGATCGGCACCGGCAGCGGACAGCGCTCGCTCCCACAGTGAGTCATAGATTTCCACGCCGTCGACGAGGATCGCGAACAGCAGATCCTGTTTGTTCTTGTAGTGGTAGTACAGCGCGGACAAGCTCACCCCCGCCTCCTGGGCGATGGTGCGAATCGACGACGAACCGTATCCGTTACGGACGAATTCCTTCCGTCCGATCTCGACGAACAGCCGTTGCCGCGGCGACAGCGTCATCGTCGATCCCCGCCGACAGCGGTCGGGTACATGCCTACAGCCCCAGATCCTTCGAGATGATCGTCTTCATGACCTCGCTGGTGCCGCCGTAGATCCGGGTCACCCGCGTGTCCGCGTAGAGGCGGGCAATGGGGTATTCGGTGATGTACCCGTAGCCGCCGTGCAATTGGAGGCATTTGTCGACGACGCGCCCGGCGACCTCGGTGCACATCAGCTTCGCGCGGGCCGCGTCGGCGACCGTCAATTCCTTGCGGTCGAGGAGTTCCAGACAGTGATCGACGTAGACGCGGGCCATCTGGGTCTCGGCGGAGCATTCGGCGAGCACGAACTTCGTGTTCTGGAATTCGGCGACGGGTTTGCCGAACACCTTCCGGTCCGTGGTGTAGGCGATTGCGTGCGCGATCGCGGCTTCGGCGAATCCGACCTGGTTCAAGGCGATACTCAGGCGTTCCTGCGGCAGGTTGTGGGTCAGATAGGAGAAACCCTTGCCTTCTTCGCCGAGCAGGTTCCGGGCGGGCACGGCGACATCACTGTAGGAGAGTTCCGCGGTGTCCTGTTGGTGCAGGCCGAGCTTCTTCAACTTGCGACCGACCGAGAATCCTTCCGTCGCAGTGGGAACCGCGATGATCGACAGTCCACCGCGCCGGTTTTCGGGGTCGAACGGCGTGGTGCGGCACACGGTCAGAACGAGATCGGCGGTCGCGCCACCGGTGATGAACGTCTTGGCGCCGTTGACGATGTAGTGGCTGCCGTCCTCGGACAGTGTCGCGGTGGTCGCGATGTTCGCGAGATCGGATCCGGTACCGGGTTCGGTCATCGCGATCGCGGTCATCATCGAGCCGTCCGAGAATCTTGGCAGCCACCGCTTCTTCTGTTCCTCGGTGGCGTATTCCATCAGGTACGGCAGGATCAGGCACGTGTGAACGGTGTAGCCGCCGAAGGACACTCCGGCCCGGGCGACCTCCTCGAACACGATGGCGTTGTAGACGAAGCTGGATTCGCCCCCGCCACCGAACTCGTCGGGGACTTGGATGCCGAGGATGCCGAGTTCGCCGAGGCGCTGGAAGAATTCGCGCGGCGGGTGACCGGCATCGTCCCATGCCTCACGATGTGGTGCGACTTCGCGTTCGATGAAGTCACGCACCATCTTCCGGAACTGCTCGTGCTCTTCGGTGAGAATTGTGCGCTTCATGTGCGGGTCCTGTTCGAAGGTGTGGGACGCCGTCAGGTCATTCGCCGGTGAACTTCCCGGTGCGGCGTTCGAGGAAGGCGGACAGTGCTTCGCGGTGATCGGCGCTGTGATGTGACAGTGCCTGCAGCGACGCGGAGAGCTCGAGCAACGTGTCGAGGTCGACACGCTGACCCTCGCGCAGTAGTTTCTTGGTCATCCGCAGGGCGTTCGGTGGGTTTACGGCGACCCGCTCGGCGAGTTCGCGTGCGGTGGCGAGAAGGTTTTCCGGTTCGACGACCTGCGAAACCATGCCCCAGTCGAGGGCGGTGGCCGCATCGACGCGATCGCCGGTGAACGCCATCTCCGCGGCCCGCGCCGCGCCGATCGCGCGGGGCAGCAACCACGCGCCGCCGTCGCCGGGGATGATGCCGAGCTTGACGAAGCTCTCGGCGAAGAACGCGGTGGTCGACGCGATCCGCATGTCGCACATCATCGCCAGGTCGCAGCCGGCACCGACGGCCGGGCCGTTGACGGCGGCGATGATCGGGACCTCGCAGTGGTAGATGGCCTTCGGGAGACGCTGAATGCCGCGCCGGTAGCCGTCGCGCAGCGCGTGCGGCGAACCGGCGAACATGCCGGTGCGGTCGGCCATGTCTTTGACGTTGCCGCCTGCGGAGAATGCGCTACCGGCACCGGTGAGGATCACGACCCGTGTCTCGATGTCGCCGTTCGCCTCGTCGACGAGTTCGACGAGGCGTTCGACAACATCGTCGCCGGAGATGGGGTTGCGCTGATCGGGAAGGTTGATCGTCCAGGTCGTGACGTTGCCGCTGCGAGTGCTGAGTACGACATCCGTGTCGGTGTTCATCGCGTGGAGGTTCCTCCCGTAGAAACTGTGTCGAACGATCGTTAAAATATGGGATCGAGGGCGCGCTGTAAAGAAGCCAGGCAGATTCCGATCAGTCGGGCAGGCAAATTCCCGATTCGGCGGCGCCGATCGCAACGTCTTCGGGGAAGATGTTGCGGAACAGGTACAGGTCCTGACCGAGCACCCAGCCCGGCGCCAGCGCCCGCGCATAGCGCTCGAAGTAGCCGAGCTGCTTGCCGAACAGCACCATCTCCTCCGGGCTCGCAACACCCCAGCGCTTACCGAGCCGGATCAGCGCCATGATCAGGTCGCTCAGCCGCAGCTCGCCGAGTTCCCGGCCGAGCAGCGGCGCAAGCGCGTCGGCGACCTCCATGCCCAGCGTCGCGTCGTCCGCATCGCTCCCGGTGCCGTATCCGAGCGCGCGGATCCCGCGGGCAACCCGACCGAAGTCGCCGTCGACGGCCGTGGCGTGGAACAGATCCCGCAAGATCGCCCGCCACTGCTCGGGCAGTTCGCCGACGATCCCGAAATCCAGCAACGCCAATCGGCCGTCGTCGAGAAGCCACAGGTTCCCGGCGTGGACATCACCGTGGAACGGACCGTGCAGCACCACCGATTCGATCCACACCTTGACGCCGCGCCGAATCAGCAGCCGCGTGTCGATGCCACTGTCCGGATCGGTGGTGACCCGGTCCATCGGGATCCCGTACAACCGTTCCATGCAGATGACCCGGGGACCGCAATAGTCCCAGTACACCTCCGGTGTGGTGACGCCGTCGTTGTCGCCGAACGCGCCGATCCGGTCTCGGAAGCGCGACTGACGGTCCGCCTCGACGGCACTGTTCAGTTCGGTCATCGTCGCCGCGAACAGGTCCCGGATGATTCCCGGCGCGTTCGCGATCCGGAAGAACTCGAACACCTGCAACAGCCGTGCTCCCGCGTACGCGGCCCGCAGATCGACGAGCATCCGATGCCGAATATCGGGCCGCTGAATCTTCACCACCGCACGTCGCCCGTCGTGCAAGGTGCACGCGTGCACCTGCGCGACCGACGCCGCGGCGAGCGGGGTGTCGTCGAACTGCGCGAACAACTCGTCGACGCAATGCCCGAGATCCGCCTCGAGCACCGCCCTTGCCTGCGCGGCCGGCACCGGTGGAACGTCGTCGAGGCAGCGAAGGCACGCGTCGGCGAGTGGCCGCGGGAACAGTCCCGACGACGACGCGATGAGCTGCCCGAGCTTCACGAAGGTCGGTCCGAGGATTTCGAACGCGTCGACGACGCCCTCGGCTGCCGCATCGACAATGCTGCGGCGGTCCGGGCGCAGCGGCCATGCCAGCACCTTCAACAGCACGTTGATCACCATGACGACGGCGACGACGAGCGCCCGGCCCAGTTCGGTCGGGCCGAACCGGTCGAGTCGCGGCAGGTCGACGTGCACGGCGTCGGGCGGTGGTCCGCCCGCGTAGGGACCGACGGCACGCGACTCGGATCCCAGCTCCGCTGCATCGTGCAACGAACCCCTCCTCGGATGCGGTGCCGGCGTCTCCGTCGTCCGGCGCAGTGTCGGACGGTACCCGGCGTACACAGATACTTCGAGTGGCTGCTTCCACCGTGATCACCGACTGTGTCGGGATCGCGGACTACCCTCGTTCGCGTAGCCGAGGAACATTCGTGTCGATCGAGGTGGGCAGGGCCATGACCGAACAGGCGCTCGACGTAGTACAGGGCTTTCCGGATTCGGTGGACGGGGCCGGCGAGGCAGACTTCATGAGCCGCGCCGATCCGTATCGGCGCGAACTGCTCGCACACTGCTATCGGATGACCGGGTCGATCCACGACGCCGAGGACCTCGTGCAGGAAACCTATCTGCGCGCGTGGCGCGGCTACGAAAATTTCGGCGAACGCGCATCACTGCGGACATGGTTGCACCGCATCGCGACCAACGTCTGCCTCACCGCCCTCGAGGGCCGTTCCCGGCGTCCCCTGCCGACCGGGCTCGGTGCGCCGAGCACAGATCCGGCAGCGGATCTGGTCCAGCGTCCGGAAGTCCCGTGGCTCGAGCCGATGCCGGGCACCGCCACCGATTGCTCCGACAACCCGTCCGATCCCGCCGTGATCGTCAGCTCACGTGATTCGATCCGGCTGGCATTCGTTGCGGCGCTGCAGCATCTGTCGGCTCGGCAACGGGCGGTACTGCTGTTGCGGGACGTGTTGCAGTGGCGGGCATCCGAGGTCGCCGTCGCCCTCGGAACGACGACCGCGGCGGTCAACAGCCTTTTGCAGCGCGCCCGCGCACAACTCCACGACGCCGACGTCACACGCGACAATCTCACCGAACCGGACAGCGCCGAGACTCGTGCCCTCGTCCAGCGGTGGGTGGACGGGTTCGAGAACTACGACATCGACGCGATCGTCCGGATGCTCACCGAGCAGGCCGTCTGGGAAATGCCGCCGTTCGTCGGCTGGTATCGCGGTGCCGAGAACATCGGCACGCTGATCCGGCGCCACTGCCCGGCGAAGGGCCCCGGCGACCAGATTCTGATTCCGACGATCGCGAACGGGCAACCCGCACTCGGGCTGTACATGCGGGGCGAGGACGGGCAGCACCACCCGTTCCAGATGCAGGTGCTCGACATCGTCGACGGCGTCGTCGTGCATGTCACCGCGTTCTTCGACGTGGATCTGTTCGAGCGGTTCGGGCTCCCCCCGACCCCGCCGGGCCGAGACTGAACGACCGGCCGAGGTTCTACGAACCGGCGACGCCCGGCCGATACGAGAACGGGTTCGCCGGCACTCGACGAACCCGTTCCCGCAGCGCATCGCGTTCGGCTCAGGAGGTGGCGTCCTCGGTCTGCGAACCCATCGCCGCCGCCGCGGCCTCGACGTCCATCCACGTCACCTCCCACACGTGGTTGTCGAGATCGCGAAACGCACGTCCGTACATGAATTCGGACTGCATCTCGGCCGACCCCGGCGTGATCCAGTCCTTCCCACCCGCGGCGATCGCCGCGTCGACGATGCGGTCGACATCGGCGCGACTGTCCCCGGAGAAGGCGAGCAGCACCTCGCGGGCCTGACCGGTGTCGCAGATGTCGTCGTTGATGAAGTCCCGGAACCGCGGTTCCTCGAGAAACATGATGTAGGTCTGCTCGTTGATCTCCATGCACGCGGTGGTCGCGTCGCAGAACATCTCGTTGAACGTGAAGCCGAGGTTGCCGAAGTAGCCGCGGGTTGCGGCAACGTCCTTGACGGACAGGTTGGCGAAGAGCATGCGGGACATGTGGCGCTCCCATTGGTCGTGGCCCACGGCGCGGGCCGATCGGTGCGGTCACATGGTTCGACTCGCGGGCGGGCAGAAACTCATCGCGCGCCGGGCCGGGAACATTCCGCAGCCACCACGGGTTAGAGTAGTTGCATAATCAACTACTTGGGAGGAGGCCGCGATGCCTGCGGTGACCGTCGACAACATCTGGACCCTGCCCCGGATCGACGCCCCGGAACCCGGAGCACCCACCCGCCCGGTGATCGGCGTGCGAACCGCCCCGATCGGCTACGAGGGCGAAGGCTTCCCCGTTCGCCGCGCGTTCGCCGGCATCGACCAACGCTTCCTCGACCCCTTCATCCACATGGACCAGATGGGCGAGGTGCACTACGCACCGGGTGAACCGAAAGGAACTCCCTGGCATCCGCACCGCGGATTCGAGACCGTGACCTACATGATCGACGGCATCCTCGAACACACGGACTCGAACGGCGGCGGCGGCACGATCACCGGCGGCGACACCCAGTGGATGACCGCAGGCGCCGGCATCCTGCACATCGAAGCACCACCGGAACACGTAGTCGTCAGCGGCGGACTGTTCCACGGTGTGCAACTGTGGGTGAACCTGCCGCGCGACAACAAGATGGCCCAACCCCGCTACCAGGACATCGCCCGCGGCAACATCGCGCTCGCGTCGTCCCCCGACGGCGGCACACTGATCCGAGTCGTCGCCGGCGAGATCGGCGGTGTGCGCGGCCCCGGCGTCAGCCACACCCCGATCGCGCTCGCCCACCTGACGATCGCACCCGGCGCGTCGGTGACACTGCCGTGGAACCCCGAGCACAACGCACTCGCCTACGTCCTCGCCGGAGACGGCACCGCAGGCACCGAGCAGGCCCCGATCAGCGCCGGCCGGACCATCGTGTTCGGACCGAAAGGCAATTCCGTCACCCTGACCGCCGCTGCCACGCAGGACTCGCGCACCGAATCACTGGAAGTATTCCTGCTGGGCGGCCGACCGATCCGCGAACCGGTCGCGATGTACGGCCCGTTCGTCATGAACACCAAGGCCGAGATCATCCAGGCATTCGAGGACTACCAGGCCGGCCGCCTCGGATCGGTTCCCGCCGGACACGAGCAACTCTGACCGCGCCTCCACTACGCCGCCCCTCGCACGCACGACCCGGAAGGAACGCCATGACCCGGACGCCCCTGATCGATGTACGACGCGCCGACGATCGGATGAAGACGACGATCGACTGGCTCGATTCGAAGCATTCCTTCTCGTTCGGCCACCACTACGATCCGGACAACACCCACCACGGGCTCCTGCTCGTCAACAACGACGACATCGTCACGCCCGGAAAAGGTTTCGACACCCATCCGCACCGCGACATGGAAATCGTGACGTGGGTGCTGCGCGGCAGCCTCGTGCATCAGGATTCGATCGGCCACTCCGGTGTCATCTACCCCGGACTGGCCCAGCGGATGAGCGCAGGCACCGGGATCCTGCATTCGGAGAAGAACGACTCGTGGCGCCTCAGCGACATCACCGGCACGCACGCGACCGAACACGCGAATCCGGTGCGGTTCGTCCAGATGTGGGTGGCGCCGGACGAGGCCGGCATCACCCCTGGCTACGAGCAGCTCGAAATCGATGACGAACTGATGCGCGGCGGCCTCGTGCCCGTGGCCTCCGGGATGGCCAAGGACCGCGATCACGCAGCGATCCGCATCCACAACAAGCACGCGGGCCTGTCCGTCGCGCGGGTGCAGCCGGACCGGACGGTCACCCTACCCGAGGCGCCCTACCTGCACATATTCATCGCCGAAGGCAGTATGGACCTCGAGGGTGTCGGCCCGCTCACCGAAGGCGACGCCGTGCGGTTGACGAACTCCGGCGGACAACGCCTGAGCACCACCACCGGAGCCGAAGTGCTGGTCTGGGAGATGCACACGACAATCGGGCGGTAGCGATCGCACCGGACCACCCGGTCGGTCACAGCACGCGCGTGGCGAGACGCGCATGGTAGAGAGAACGAGTGACCAGTAGCATCCGCACCACCTTCGACCGTCCAGCAGCAGCCCTCGGCATCACCCGAGACACGTCGTCGCCCGACTCGATCCGGATCGAACAACCCCTCGGCCCGCACCTGTTCGACCATCGCGGAGTCACCACCATCGGGTCCGTGGGTGTTCTTGCCGACGTCGTGGTCGGGGTCCCGGCCGCCGACGCGTTGCGCTCGCATGCGGGCGGACCGGTCGCGACCGTGCTCGCCCAACTGAGCGTGTCGAGTGCGAACCCGTTTCCGTCCGGAGGCGTGATCGCCGGTTCAGGCCGGGCACTGCACACGGACGACGAGACCGCACTGGCCGACGCGCAGATCGTCGACACTTCCGGGAATCTTCTCGCCCATGTCGTCGGCCGGGCCGTGTCCGTCGGACGCGCCCGCTCCGACAACCCCGATGTCCTGCCTGCGGCAGTGGCGAAAAATATCCCTGAACCCGAGCAGTGGGACGACCCGGAGTCACTCGCCGGACATTCCGGACTCGACATCGTCGAGGGAATCGTCGCAGGCACGGTTTCTCGGGGGCCGTTGGCGGCCCTGCTGGGGCTGCGTCTGCAGCGCACCGAACGCGGACTCGTCCACGGCCTGATCTCCCCGGGAGAATGGACTGCCAACCCGTTCGGTTCGATCCAGGGCGGTGTGCTCGTGTCCATCGCCGACACGATCGCCGGCCTCGCAACACAGACGCTCACCGAAATCGGCGGGCAGTATCGGATCCTCAACCTGGGAATCGACTACCTACGCTCCCCCGACGCACCGGGACCCGACGTACACGCCCACGCCGAAGTGATCCGTGCGGGGCGCAGGATGGCCACCATCGAAGCACGGCTCGTCGGAGACGACGGCACCGTGTTCTTCCGGGCCCACGCCAACGCTCAACTGTTCAGCTGACGCACCACAGTTGTCAGGAACCTCCCAGCATTCTCACCGCGAATGTCCAGCCCGATCCGCCACGATGAAGTCACATTGCGACACCGGGAGGACACCGTGAACAAAGACGTGGAGCTCAGCCGTATTCGGGTGAGCCGGCGCCGGGCGCTGGCACTCGGCGGAACCATCAGCCTTGGCGGCCTGCTTGCCGCCGCCTGCGGCACCGACAGTGGTGGCAGCAGCACTACGACATCAGCTGCCGGCTCCGCGACGACCGACGCGACCGCAGCGGCATCGGGCACCATCGAGGAACAGTTGCGATCGCTTCTCGACGAAGCACCGAACTGCGTGATGACCACGGAGGAAACGCAAGGGCCGTACTGGTTCGACGTCGACTCGATCCGCCGCGACATCCGCGAAGACCGTCCCGGGCTGGAACTGCAGTTGGCGCTCCGCGTGCAGGATCTCGCGAACTGCGGCGTCGACGGCTCCGCCGGTGCGGTCACGAACGCGGTCGTCGAGATCTGGCACTGCGATGCCGGTGGCGTGTACTCGGGCTTCGAATCCGGGTCGCTCGCCGCCAACCAGGGCGGAGGCGGCGGAATGGGACCGGGCGGCCCCGGCGGCACACCACCACCGGGTGGACCCGGCATGACCCCACCCGACGGCATGACCCCACCCGACGGCATGACCGGCTCCGGCGAGACGTCGGACGGCTCGTACAGCGCCGGCGACCGAGAAGCCACCACCACGGACGACGGCACCTATCTACGCGGCGCCCAGGTGACCGACACGAACGGCATCGCCTACTTCACGACGATCTTCCCCGGCTGGTATGTGGGACGCACCGTGCACATCCACGTCAAGGTGCACATCGACAAAGCCACCGTGCTCACTACCCAGTTGTACTTCGACGACGGTCTCAACGACGAGATCTTCTCCACCGTCGGTCCCTACACCGACCACACCGGGCGCGAAACGCGCAACGACTCGGACAGCATCTTCGACGAGTCCGGAACCATGACCGTCTCGCACCGAACGCATCTCGTTCTCGCTGCCGTCAACCTCGGCATCGACGCCTGATCCGGCACACGGCCACCTGACGCGCCGCGCCGTCACATGGCGCGCCGCGCCGTCACATGGCGCGCCGCACCGTCACATGGCGCGCCGCACCGTCACATGGCGCGCCGCGCGATGGCCACCGAGTCGCCACCGAGACGCGGGAAACGCGCATCGGAGATCGTCGTCGTCAGCGTGCTCCCGAGCCGATTCGTCACGAACGCGAGCGACAATCCTGTCTCCGGATCGGCGAACGCACCCGACCCACCGAAACCGTAGTGCCCGATCGACCGTAACGGCTGTTCCCGCAAACCGACCCAGCCCGGGTGATAGCCGAGCCGCCAGTTCGGCCGAATCCCCAGCACGTAGTCGCGTCGACGGGTCTGCACCTCGAGGATCTGCTCGAGCGTGTCTTCCTTCAGCAGCCGAACCCCTTCGAGCGCACCACCGTTGGCGAGCGCGCCGTACATGCGGGCGAGTGCCCGCGCGCTGAACACCCCGTTCCAGCCGGGCATCACCACGTCGTGTGCGCTGGGGCTGCGCATCAACTCGTCGAACCCTTCCGCCATCCCTGCTTCGGCGATCCCCCTGATTCCCGGCATCCGTGACAACACGCGCGCGGTGGTGCTCCACGACGAGGGCAGCGGATTCACTTTGGGGAATACCGGCGCCAGACGACGCCTTTCGCTTTGCGGAACCTGGTACCAGAACTCACGCAACCCGAGCGGTAGCGCGATTTCCCGCTCGACCAATTCCGGAAAGGTCCGGTTCGTCACACGACACGCGATCTCCGAGACGAGGTTGCCGTAGGTGACCGCGTGATATCCGGGTCCGGACAACCGACGCGGATCGGGTTCGGCGGCGGCAAGCGCGGATGCGACGGCCGCCGAGTCCAGCAGGTCCATCGGGCCGGGCATCAGACCGCGGATCCGGTGCAGTCCGGCGCGATGCGACATGAGTTCGCGGACGGTAATCGTCTCTTTGCCGGCGGCGCCGAACTCCGGCCAGTACGCGGCGACCGGATCGTCGTATTTCACGAGGCCACGTTCGGCGAGGCGATGCAGCACGGTGCTCGCCACACCCTTACCGGTCGAGAAGGACAGGGCGACCGTGTCGGGTGCCCACCTGCGGTCCCGGGTGGCCCACCCGGCCCAGATGTCGAGGACCGGCTCACCGTGCAGATACGCCGCCAGTGCCCCGCCGCCTTGCGCTCGGGTGCGGAACATCCGGAAGAATCGATCGGCGACCTGCAGGAATCGAGGATCGACGATCATTTCCGTCGACGGTGCCTGCTCCGCTGACATGTGCGTGTACTCCCGATTCTGCTCATTTTCGATAGCTCGTCCACGATGGTACGACCGGTGTGCAACCTCCCCCGGCCACTGCGCGCCGGCACAGCACTGTCTGCGCCGGTCTCGGATTCGGTGTAAGGATGGATCGCATGACCACCGCGCACCATTCCGGACCACAACACGCCGGGCCACGCCACAGCGGGACACGGCGCTCCGGCATCGACCTCAGTCACGTCGACGAGGACGCCCGCGCCCAGGACGACCTGTTCGAGCACGTCAACGGCCGCTGGCTGGCGACGCACGAGATCCCGGCGGACCGGGCGCTCGACGGTGCGTTCCGCACACTCGCCGACAAGGCCGAGGTCGACGTGCGCACAATCATCGAGGAGTCGGCCGACGCCGACGCGCCCGCCGGCAGCGATGCCCGCAAGATCGGCGACCTGTTCACCAGCTTCATGGACACCGATCGGATCGAGTCGGCCGGGCTCGCTCCGGTCTCCGGTGAACTCGATGCGATCGCCGCAGCGGCGGACCGGGGCGCGCTGGCCGCCGTCCTCGGGCAATTGCAGCGAGTCGGGGTCGGTGGCGCGATCGGGCACTACGTCGACACCGATTCGAAAAACTCCGAGCGCTACCTCATGCACGTCTCCCAGTCCGGCATCGGACTGCCCGACGAGTCGTACTACCGCGAGGATCGCTACGCCGAGATCCGCGACGAATACGTCGCCCACATCGGCCGCATGTTCGCCCTCGCCGGTCTGGACCGCGACCCGCAGCGGGTGCTCGCCCTGGAAACGAAACTCGCAGCCGGGCACTGGGACGTCGTCAAGCGCCGCGACGCAGACCTGTCGTACAACCTGACCACGCTCGACGCACTGCTCACCGACCACGCCGGATTCGACTGGTCCGGCTGGATCGCCGGCCTCGGGTCGACGCCGGGGCAGTGGGCCGAGATCGTGGTCCGGCAGCCGAGCTTTCTGGACGTGTTCACCCAGGTATGGACCGAGGAGTCGCTCGACGACTGGAAATCATGGGCGATCTGGCGGGTCCTGCGGGCTCGGGCCCCGTACCTCACGGACGCGTTCGTGGACGAGAACTTCGCATTCTCCGGTCGCACCATGACCGGCGCACAGGAAATCCGTGAACGCTGGAAGCGCGGTGTCTCACTCGTCCAGGACCTGCTCGGCGAGTCCGTCGGAAAACTGTACGTCGAAAGGCATTTCCCGGCCGAGGCGAAGGCACGCATGCAGGTGCTCGTCGAGAATCTGCAAGAAGCGTATCGGCGCAGCATCACCGATCTCGAATGGATGAGCCCCGAGACCCGCACCGCGGCATTGCGCAAACTCGGCAAGTTCACGCCGAAGATCGGCTACCCGGACTCCTGGCGCGACTACTCGGCCGTCACCGTCGACGCAGGCGATGTCGTCGGGAACTACCGCAGCGGATATGCCGCCGAGTACGACCGGGATCTCGCGAAGCTCGGCGGCCCGGTGGACCGCGACGAATGGTTCATGACACCGCAGACCGTCAATGCGTACTACAACCCGGGCATGAACGAAATCGTGTTCCCGGCCGCGATCCTGCAGCCGCCCTTCTTCGATCTGTATGCCGACGATGCCGCCAACTACGGCGGGATCGGAGCCGTCATCGGCCACGAGATCGGCCACGGTTTCGACGATCAGGGCGCAAAGTACGACGGCGACGGGAATCTCGAGAACTGGTGGACCGATTCGGATCGCGAGGAATTCGGCAAGCGGACCGCTGCACTGATCGCACAGTACGACGAGTTCGAACCGAAGGATCTTCCCGGACAACGAGTCAATGGGAGCTTCACGATCGGCGAGAACATCGGCGACCTCGGCGGCCTGTCGATCGCGCTGAAAGCATATGAGATCGCGCTGGACGGGGCCCCGGCGGCGGTGATCGACGAACTGACCGGCCTGCAGCGGGCGTTCTTCGGGTGGGCACAGGTGTGGCGCACCAAGGTTCGCAACGAGGAGGCGACCCGACGGCTCGCTGTCGATCCGCACTCGCCACCGGAATTCCGATGCAACGGCGTGGTACGGAACATCGACGCCTTCTACGAGGCATTCGACGTGAATCCGGGAGATGAACTGTTCTTGGAACCGGAAGCACGCGTGAAGATCTGGTGAGATGACGGTGCCCCGCGCGACCGAACGTCACGCGGGGCGCCCATCACGGCGGGCCACTCAGTCGAGATGCGTTCCGGGGATGGGGATTCCGCGGGAGGCAAGCCACGGCGCGGGGTCGATCTTGGCGCCGCCGGCCTGCCATACCTCGTAGTGCAGGTGCGGACCGGTGGATTGACCGCGGTTGCCCATGGTGGCGATCTGGTCGCCGGCACGGACCGCCTGACCGGCCGCGACGAGCGACTGGTCCACGTGACCGTAGACGCCGATGGTGCCGTCGTCCTGCTGGATTCGCACCCACAGTCCGAATCCGGACGCGGGTCCGCTCTCGATCACGGTTCCGTTGGTGACGGCCCGGATCGGGGTTCCGATCGCGTTGGCGATGTCGATGCCGTTGTGGTTGGTTCCCCAGCGCGCCCCGAAGCCGGAGGTGAAGATGCCGTCGGCCGGGAACACGACCGCCGGGCGCCGCGCCGCTTCCTCACGAGCGAGACGTTCGGCCTCCTCACGAGCGTGGAGTTCCGCCGCCTCACGGGCACGACGTTCGGCCTCCACCGCCTGGGCGATTCGCTCTGCTTCACGCTGCGCGGCCAGTCCGAGTTGTTCGGCATAGACGGACAGGTCGGTGCGGGGTACCGCGAGTACCTGTGGCGCCGTGGTGTGCGCGGCTGCGGCGGTCGGGTTCCATCCCGGCGCATTCGCAGCGGCGGCGTCGGGTGTCGCGTGGGCAGCGACCGTTCCGGCGCCGAGGAGGGCGCCGACGGTGAGCGGAACTGCCAGCAGGCCTCCGGCTAGGCGGTTTTTCCGGGAACGGCCGGGGCGGGATTGGTCGTTGTTCGGGTTGAAGAGCAAAACCACATTCCTTGCGTCGAACACTGATCTGATAACGAACAGATCACGGTTTCGTCACAGGCTACAACGAGTTTGCCAATTTTGGCGTGCCGCACTTGACACGGCCGGGAACATATGACCGTTTCGCCGGGAGTTTGCCGTCCCGTCGGCTACATTCACGCGCCGTCAGTCACAGGAGCAACTCCAGGCTCGACCGAGAAGTGATTGAAGTCATAACTATGTGACGCCTCTTGTGCGACTTTCGTCCCGAAACCGTCGGGCGGTCGCTCACTTGCCCCGATTGAGGACCTTGTCCGCGGCGTCCCAGTGTTCGTCCTTCACCCACAGATGCGCGAACGCCGCGATCGCCTCCTCTGCGGGCACCCCCGCCAGAACGCGCTTGATCTCTCCTGCCGGATCGTTGGCGAGTGCTCGCGCCAGCGAACGCCAGCCCTCCTCGAACTCTGTACGCGGCAGTACCCGATCCAGGAGACCGAACCGCTCGGCCTCGCCTGCGTCGAGCACGACCCCGGACCCGGCCAGCATCAGCGCCCGCCCGCGGCCGACCAATGCGGACAGTCGCTCGGCACCGCCCCATGCGGGCATGATCGCGAGCGAAACCTGATTGAAGCCGATCCTGATATCGGCGGCGGCGATCCTGATGTCCGCGGCCACCGCGACCTCGGCGCCACCACCGAGCGCGTGGCCGCCCAGCGCAGCGACGACCGGAGCCGGGAACGCCTCGATGCGATCGCACACCGTCCGCATCTGTCGCGCCATATCGGCCGCTTGCGCCACGGTGCGGAGCTTGCTCAACTCCTTGAGGTCGCCACCCGAGACGAACGCGCGGTCGCCGCCGCCGCGGATCACCAGAGCCTTCGCGCCTTCCGCCTCGTCGAGAGCCTTGTCCAGTTGCTCCATCGTCTCCGGCGCAATCGCATTGCGCGCCTCCGGGCGGTCGATGGTGATGACTGCCAGGCCCTGTTCCAACTCGAGATCGACCATGCGCTGCACTCCACTTGATATTGGCATTCTGATTTTTGGAGAATATCATCCTCATAAGCGGAATAATCGATCTCACAGGCGCCCGTCGGGTTCGAGCAGGCCCGGCGACGCGCAGTCCCGGGCATTGGAGCTCTCGCATGCGGCATATCCCCTCCGAACTGGTCACCCGCTACGAACAGGAGGGTTGGTGGACGGACGACACACTCGGAGACATGCTCGGCCGAGGCCTCGCCGCCGCACCCGACGTCGAGTTCCGGGTGCATTCGGCCGTACGGCCGTGGTCGGGGACACTGCGGGACGTCGAAACGGTCGCGCGACGACTCGCCGGCGGACTCCGGGCGCGCGGCGTCGGCCCCGGTGACGTGATCGCCTTCCAGTTGCCCAACTGGATGGAAGCCGCCGCCGCCTTCTGGGCGTCGTCCTTTCTCGGCGCAACCGTGGTCCCGATCGTCCACTTCTACGGACGCAAGGAAGTCGGCTACATCCTCGGGCAGACACAGCCGAAGGTATTCGTCACGGCGGAACGATTCGGGCGAAACGAATTCCAGCCCGACCTGTCCGCACACGTCCCGATCGTCGGCGTCGTGGGTCGCGATTTCGACGACCTCCTGAGCCACGAGCCGATGGCCGGTGTCGCCGCGGCGAACCCGGACGGAGCCGCGCTGATCGCGTTCACATCCGGCACCACACGCGCCCCGAAGGGGGTGGTGCACAGTCACCGCACACTCGGCTGCGAAACGCGCCAACTCTCCGCGCGCTACCCCGCCGACCGCGGCAAGCAGCTCACCGCCGCACCGGTCGGTCACTTCATCGGCATGGTCAATGCTTTCCTCATCCCCGTCCTCGACGGTTCACCGATCAATCTCGCCGACGTCTGGGACCCGGGGCAGGCGCTGGCTCTGATGAAGTCCGACGGGCTCACCGTCGGCGGCGGCGCGACCTACTTCGTCACGAGCCTGATCGAGCATCCCGATTTCGGCGACGACCACCTACCGTTCATGAGGTACGCGGGTCTCGGCGGATCGTCCGTCCCTGCCACCGTGACCACGCGACTCGCGAAGATGGGCATCTGCGTCTTCCGCGCGTACGGCAGCACCGAGCACCCGTCGATCACGAGTTCGCTCTCGACCGCGCCCGAGGACAAGCGTCTGTTCACCGACGGCGCACCCGCGCCGGGCGTCGAGATCCGATTGGCCGAGGACGGCGAGATCCTCAGCCGCGGACCGGACCTGTGTATCGGCTACACCGACCCCGAGATCACCGCGGCAGCGTTCGACGACGACGGCTGGTACCACACCGGCGACATCGGCGTGCTCGACGACGACGGCTATCTGACAATCACGGATCGCAAGTCCGACATGATCATTCGCGGTGGCGAGAACATCGCGGCGCTCGAGGTCGAGGAAGTGCTGCTCACGATGCCCGGCGTTGCAGAAGCCGCGGTGGTCGCGGTACCCGACGACCGACTCGGTGAGCGGGCCGCCGCCGTCCTGCGCCTGCGGGAGGGCGCCACGCTGCCGACGATGGATGAGATCCGCGATCACTTCGATCGATCCGGCATGGCCACACAGAAGTGGCCCGAGCAGGTGCACCGGGTGGACGACTTTCCGCGCACCGCGAGCGGGAAGGTTCAGAAGTACCTCGTCCGACAGGGCATTACGACCCCATAGGTCGAGGCATTGCCACACTCAGAAAATGAGAATAGTATTCTCATACAAAGAAAGTGAGGATTTCATGGCACCGAAAGAGCTGCCGTACCAGTTGTTCGACGCTGACAACCACCTGTACGAGACCGAGGAGGCCCTGACCAAGTTCCTCCCGGCCAAGTACAAGGACGCGATCAAGTACGTGCAGGTCGAGGGCCGCACGAAGATCGCGATCCGCGGTCAGATCAGCGACTACATCCCCAACCCCACCTTCGAGGTGGTCGCGCGACCGGGCGCGATGGAGGACTACTTCAAGAACGGCAACCCCGAAGGCAAGAGCAAGCGGGAAATCTTCGGCAAGTCGATGAAGTCGATCCCGGCGTTCCGCGATCCGGCCGCACGACTGGAACTGATGGACGAGCTCCAGATCGAGCGCACCCTGATGTTCCCGACGCTCGCCAGCCTCGTCGAGGAGCGCATGCGTGACGATCCGGACCTGATCCACGCCGTCGTGCACTCGCTGAACCAGTGGCTGTACGAGACCTGGGGATTCAACTACAAGGATCGCATCTACACCGTCCCGGTCATCAGCCTGCCGATCGTCGACAAGGCCATCGAAGAGCTCGAATGGTGCGTCGAGCGCGGCGCGAAGGCCATCCTGGTCCGGCCGGCTCCGGTCCCCGGCTTCCGCGGCCCCCGCTCGTTCGCCCTGCCCGAGTTCGACCCGTTCTGGAAGCGCGTCGTCGAACTCGACGTCCTCGTCACCCAGCACTCCTCGGACAGCGGCTACGCCCGCTACAACCAGGAATGGGACGGCACCGGCGCCGAAATGCTCCCGTTCGTCACGAACGCGTTCCGCATGGTCAGCGAATGGCGTCCGATCCAGGATGCGGTCGCGTCCTGGGTGTGCCACGGCGCGCTCTTCCGTTTCCCGGAACTGCGAATCGCGGTCATCGAGAACGGCGCGTCCTGGCTCCCGCACGTACTGGAAACCCTCAGGGACGTCTACAAGAAGGCACCCGAGGGCTTCGGCATGCAGGATCCGGTCGCAGCGATCAAGCGCAGCATCCACGTCAGCCCCTTCTGGGAAGAAGACTTCAGCAAGCTGACGGCCCTCATCGGCGCCGAGCGCGTGCTGTTCGGTTCCGACTACCCGCACCCTGAGGGTCTGGCCGAGCCGACCACGTACATCGACCACATCCAGCACCTGCCCCTCGAGGATCAGAAGCTGGTCATGGGCGGCAATCTCGCGAGGCTCCTCAAGGTATGACCTTCAGGACCATCCCCGAGATGGTTCTCAGCGTCGGCGACCGCTTCGGCAA
>NZ_JBAQXC010000274.1:0-18935 GCF_049299235.1 Rhodococcus sp. (in: high G+C Gram-positive bacteria)
CAGACGGCGACGCCCCTGCTCGCCGCAGGCGCCGGCGGCGTCGTGGGGGTTCGTCCTCGAACGCCACCGCAGGCACGCAGGACACGGTCTCGGCCTCGGCCGCTCAGTAGTCGCAGTCACGTGCTCGCGCCCGAGCGCCGCACGCGCACCGATCTGATCGTCGCAGCAGCACTCGCCGTCACCGTCCTGGTGGCGGCGAGTGTGATCTGGCTCCGATCCGACGCGCGCGGCACGACATCGATCACGTGGGACGGAGCTGTTGCCGTCCCGGCTGCTGCGACCGCGGTCCCGCCTGCCCTCACCGAAGTGTGGCGTGCTGCCAGCGCCGCCACCGCGCGGCCACTCGCAGTGGGCGGAACCGTCGCGATCGCCGATGGTGGCACCGTCGTGGGCCGTGATCTGGAAACCGGTGCCGAACACTGGCGCTATCAGCGGAACATGCCGCTGTGTGCGGCAACTGCCGCATGGCAGACCGTCGTCGCCGTCTACCGGGACCGGCGTGGATGCAGCCAGGTCACGCAGCTCACCGCCGCGAGCGGAGCGCGCGGTGCCCAACGGGCCAGCGACGCCGACGACGAGATCGCGCTCGTCGACGCCGGAACCCACCTGATCTCCGCAGGTGACCGCCGCCTCGAGATGTGGCGCTCGGATCTCGTCCGCACCGTCGAATACGGGTACCTCGACGCGGCCGTCAATCCGAATGCGCAACCACGAACGGGGTGCACATTGCTGTCCGCGGGTGCGAGCGCGACCCGGCTCACCGTCGTCGAACGCTGCCCGGGCGAGGCAGCCGACCGGCTGACCCTGCTCGATCCGGTGCCCGACGACAATCAGAAGCCCGAGGAATTCGCATCCTCCGTGCTGGCCGAATCCACCCAGGACGCCGTGGAAACCCCAGACACCGTGGGAACTCAAGGCACCGTGGGAACGCGCGTGGTCGCTGTTGTCGACGATCGGACTGCCCTGTACCTGCCGCCCGGTGACGGAACCGGCCCGCGCATCCGGGTGTTCGAAGGCGCCGGTCAGACAGTCGGCGAGTATCCACTCCCCCGCCCCGCCACCGATGCCGCGACCGTTCCCGCCCGGACGGTGGACGGGACCGTGACGTGGTGGACCGGGGAGGACACCATCGGTTTCGGGCCGTCGGACCTGGCACCGCGCTGGACGGTGCCCGGCACCACCGGCTGGGGTGATTCGATGGCCGGGTCGCTGCTGCTGCCGATCGACGGCGCGCTCGCCGTCGTCGACCCCGTATCCGGCGAGCTGCGTGGCCGAATTCCTGTCGATCGCGACACACCGGACCCGATCGCGGTGACCGTCGCGGGCGGTACCGTCCTCGAACAGCGCGGCGACGTTGTGGTCGCACTGCGCTGAACCGCACTGCGCTGAACCGCGCCGCACGAACCGCGCCGGACCGGGGCTACTGCTGGTCGAACGTCACCAGCTTCTTCCCTGCCCAGTATCCGAGCAGGTTCTCGGCGAGTTCACGATAGGCCTGCGCGCCCTTGTTCTTACGGCCGGCGAGTACCGTCGCCCCGGACGCCGATGCCTCCGCGAACCGGACGGTCCGAGGAATGGGCGGCGACAGCACCGGCATGTCGTACCGGTCCGCGACGTCGGCGAGCACGTCCCGACTGTGGGTGGTGCGCGCGTCGTACAGGGTCGGCAGCGCCCCGAGCAGTTCCAGGTCGGGATTGGTGACCTGCTTGACTTCCGACACCGTGCGCAGCAACTGGCCGACGCCGCGGTGCGCAAGGGTCTCGCACTGCAGCGGCACGAGCACCGCCTCCGCCGCGGTGAGCCCGTTGAGTGTCAGCACGCCGAGCGACGGCGGGCAGTCGATGACCACCACGTCGAAGTTGGGCAGGAGCGGCGCAAGTGCTCGTTTCAGCGCGAACTCACGCCCCGGGCGCATGAGCAGCATTGCCTCGGCGCCGGCAAGGTCGATCGTCGCGGGCAGCAGGCTCACCCCTTCGTCAGTGTCGAGCAGAACCTCCTTCGCTTCCGCATCGCCGACGAGCACGTCGTGCACGGACCGTTCGAGCCGGTCCGGGTTGTGCCCGAGGGAGAATGTCAGGCATCCCTGGGGGTCGAGGTCGACGACGAGTACCCGCTGCCCCACCCCCACCAATGCCGCCGCCAGCGACGCGACGGTGGTCGTCTTCGCGACGCCACCCTTCTGATTTGCCACCGCAAGTACCGTTGTCACGCGTCGATCCTCGCGCACTTCGCGCTTGTACGCGAGAATTGACACCACGTCGCGCACCCGACGAGCCGCGTCATTTCCGAAAGGACCGCATCCGATCGTGATCCGCCGTGCACGCCCAGACGATGTCGCCGCCGTCACCGGCCTGGTCCACGACCTCGCCGAATACGAGAAGGCCGCCTCCGAATGCACCGTGGTACCCGGGCAGATCCACACCGCACTGTTCGGCCCGGATCCGGCGGTGTTCGCGCACGTCGCCGAGACCGACGACGGCACCGTTGTCGGACTCGCGCTGTGGTTCCTGAACTTCTCCACGTGGGACGGAGTGCACGGAATCTACCTGGAAGATCTGTTCGTGAACCCCGAGTACCGCGGCCACGGGTACGGCCGCGCGCTGCTGACGGCGCTCGCCACCGAATGCGTCGATCGCGGCTACAGCCGGCTCAGCTGGTCGGTACTGGACTGGAACACGCCGTCGATCGGCTTCTATCGCGCGCTCGGGGCAGTTCCGCAGGACGAGTGGACGACATTCCGTCTCACCGGCGCCGCTCTGACGGCGCTGGGCACCGAGGCGCCTGCCGGGCCGATCGCCTGAGGAGCCCTGCCATCGCGGGATCAGCGCTCGCCCGGATCGTCCTCGCGTTCAGCGTCCGGCGCGTAGTCGTCCCCCAGCCAGGTCGTCGTCTGCGGAGCGAACAACAGCACCAGCGTCGGCAGTACGATCGCTGCGAGCACGATGCCGAGCGCCACCTGGTGCGAGTCGGTGAGCAGCGACCATGCGACCGGCAGCAGCAGCAACTGGGTGACGACGGCGACGGCCCTGCCCCAGTGTTTGCCGCGCAGTAGCGCGATCCCGGCGGCGAGCACCCCTCCGAACAGGATGCCCAGCCACAACCCGAGACCCAGTCCCAGTTCCAGTCCGTATTCACTGGTGGCACTCTCGTCGCGCGTCCCGGACAGCGCCAGCGCGATCGAATACACCGCGAACCCGATCGCGACAGCCCCTTCGAGGACGACGAGGGAACCCGCGATGCGTACGGTCGGCGGAATGATGTTGCGACGGGACTCGATGGGCACCCGGCCAGCGTAGTGGACCCGGCCGCGACCACTTAGGCTGATGTTCCGTGCGCGCTCTGCTGATCGTGAATCCCCACGCAACGACGACCACTCCCGCGGGTCGGGACCGGCTCGCGCATGCGCTCGGTGGCGCCGTCGCGCTGACCGTCGCACACACCACGCATCGTGGTCATGCCGCCGAACTGGCCAGATCCGCGCATGCCGACGGCATGGACGTGATCGTCGCTCACGGCGGCGACGGCACTGTCAACGAGATCGTCAACGGCATGCTGGGGTGCCCGTCCGATCCGGTGGATCCGACGCTGCCGCTGCTGGCCGTCGTGCCGGGGGGTTCTGCGAACGTGTTCGCGCGGTCGCTGGGAATGTCTGCGGATCCGATGGCGGCCACCGAACAGTTGCTCGGACTGCTCGCGGATCGGACGCACCGCCGGATCGGCCTCGGCCACTGCGCGGACCGCTGGTTCGTGTTCAACGCGGGACTGGGCCTGGACGCGCAGGTCTGCGAAGCGATCGACCTCAGCCGGGCCGAGGGGAAGCAGGTCACGACCGCCCGGTACGTACGGCACGCGATCACGCAGTTCTTCGCGTCCAAGCGCATCGAGCCCGCACTCACGGTCGAATTGCCGGGCCACGATCCGGTGCCCGGAGTGTTCTACGTGTTCGTGTCGAATTCGAGTCCGTGGACGTTCCTGGATGCACGCCCGGTGCACACCAATCCAGGCACATCCTTCGACACCGGATTGGGTGTTTTCGCGATGCGGACGATGGCTGTGGTCCCCACCTTGCGTCTGATCCGGCAGTTCCTCGTACGCCGCGGTGATCCACGGTCGAAGCACCTGGTTCGGGCCGACGACGTGGCGCGTGTCCGGGTAGTCGCGGGCCGGCCGATCGGCCTGCAGGTCGATGGTGACTATCTGGGCCTCCACACGGAGGTCGAGTTCGTTTCGGTGCCCGCGATACTCGACGTGGTGGCTCCCGCGCGGTGACACTGTGGCGCTCGCGCCGGGACACGGTGGCGCTCGCACTCGTGAATTTCACTGCTGTAATTATGTGAAACAGGCGACAGTCACCCTGTCAAGGGTGTAGAAAGTTAATTCGGCAACATGCCCGGACACCGGCGGCGTGAGCTTCCCCACGGTCGGGATGAATTCTATTGACTTCACGCTCGTTCGTGAAAGCATTCACAAGTAACCGCGCGGAAACGGTCGTCGAACGCGCGCATGAACTTGCAGAAACCATCACCCCGGTGCGGAGAGCACCTTCGAAGGAGAGTAGAAGCATGGACTGGCGCCACAAGGCAATCTGTCGCGACGAGGACCCGGAACTGTTCTTCCCCGTGGGAAACAGTGGCCCGGCCATCGCGCAGATTGCTGATGCCAAGCTCGTGTGCAACCGCTGCCCGGTGGTTGCGGATTGCCTGTCCTGGGCTCTCGAATCCGGTCAGGACGCCGGTGTCTGGGGCGGTATGAGCGAGGACGAGCGTCGCGCGCTCAAGCGTCGTAACGCACGCACTCGCGCACGCACCGCAGTGTAGACCGAACACGGCAGCCACCCCGCATCGCCGCGGGGCGGGTACCACAGGGCTCGATGACGGCCCGGCACCATTTCGGGTGCCGGGCTTTTGCCTGTCCGGGGGCAGGCCCGGCACCCGCGGTCCTCCGGCACAGGTCAGGTCGCCGGCATCCGTCCGAGCGGCAACCGCAGGCACGCGTCGGTTCCACCCGACTCGCCGCGCGCCAGGCGCAGCGTTCCGCCGAGTTCCGCAGCGATCAGCGTCCGAACGATCTGCAGTCCGAGCCGATCCGCCTCTTCGAGCACGAAACCGTCCGGCAAGCCCTTGCCGTCGTCGTTGACGACCACATCGAGCCAGCGCGCCGACCGGTCCGCGCGCAACGTCACGGTGCCGTGCACGCCGGGATCGAAGGCATGCTCCACCGAGTTCTGCACCAACTCGGTGAGAACCATGACCAGCGGAGTCGCCCGGTCCGCCGGGAACACGCCGAGGCTGCCCTCGCGGCGGACCCGAATCGAACTGCCCACAGTCGCGACGTCGATGACGATGGGGATCAACCGGTCGACAACGTCGTCCAGGTCGACTTCCTCGTCGACGGACATCGACAATGCCTCGTGCACGAGCGCGATCGAGGTGACGCGCCGAACCGCCTCACCGAGCGCCTGCTGAGCCTCCGCGTTCCCGGTGCGTCGCGCCTGCAACCGCAACAACGCCGCCACGGTCTGCAAGTTGTTCTTCACCCGATGGTGGATCTCGCGGATCGTCGCGTCCTTGCTCAGCAACGCGCGATCACGACGTTTGACCTCTGTGACATCGCGGATCACGACGGCCGCCCCCTCGAGCCGTCCGCCGGGTGCCAGCACGAGCGCCCTCAGCAGCACCGTCGCACCGCGCGCCTCGATTTCCATGCGCTGACCGATGCGGCCCTCCACCGCACCGCTCAAATATTCCGAAACGTCGCGGCTCTCGAACGGGTCGGTGACCAGCGCCCGCGTCGTCTCGATCAAATCCTGACCGACCAGATCGGAACTGAGACCCATGCGATGGTAGGCGGACAGCGCATTGGGACTTGCGTATGTCACGCGGCCGTCGCGGTCGAGCCGAATGAACCCGTCACCGGCCCGGGGGCTGGACTTCGTGTCCGATCGTGACTCCGGAGTCGGGAACGTTCCCTCACAGATCATCCGGTACAGCGCGTCGGCACAGTCCAGGTAGGCGGTTTCCAGTGCGCTCGTCGATCGCCGCGACACGTGTGCGGCGTCGCGGCTGAGCACCGCGATGACCTTGTCGTCCCAGCGCACCGGGACGGCCTGCCTGCGCAGCGGGACCGAGTCGGTCGGGTCGACGTCCGCGACGACGATCTTGCCCGTCTCGAATGCCCTCGGAACGTACGGATGCTCGTCCTCGGAGACCACGGTACCCACGGAGTCCTCCGGCAGCACGGTCGAGGCCGTCGTCGGCCTGCACTGTGCGACACACACGATCCCGCCGGGCTCCGCGTTCACCCACAACAGCATGTCGGCGAAGGACAGGTCGGCGAGCAACTGCCATTCGCCGACGACCCGCTGCAGATGATCCACCGCGGCGCCGGGCAGGTCGGTGTACTGGGCGAGCAGGGCACTGAGTGTCGACACCGGTCCGTAGCCGCTCAGGAGATGACGGCGATGAGGTCGCCTGCCTGCATGACGTCGCCGACGGCGACCTCGAGCGCGGTGACCGTCCCGGCGGTCTCGGCGAGGACCGGGATCTCCATCTTCATCGACTCGAGGATGACGAGAGTGTCGCCCACCTCGACGACGTCCCCGTTGTTCACCACCACCTCGAAGACAGTGGAAACCATCTCGGCGCGTACGTCTTCAGCCATCGAAACCCCAATCCGTGGACATCACGGCAGACCTGCCGACAGGACCACCCAACCACACGTGAAACACTGTAATGAACGAGAAAGGAGTCCAGACCATGGGTAAGCGAGGCCGCAAGAAGCGCAGTCGCAAGGGTAACGCCGCCAACCACGGTAAGCGCCCCAACGCCTGAGGCGTGCGCACAGACGTCGAGGGGCCGGAAAGCACATGCTTTCCGGCCCCTCGATCGGTGTGCCTGTCGGTTCGGCCTGCTGTCGGTTCGGCCTGCCTGCGGTGCCGCTCAGCCTGCGGTGCCGGTCAGCCTTCCGGCTCGATCCTGGTCACCACGACGGTCCGGCGGATCTCGACCATCAGTCGTTCCCGCATCCCCTCGGGCGCGTGTTCGCCGCCGCACTTTCGGCTGAGCAGCGATTTGATCTTCTCTTCCACCCCGTACGCTTCGAGACATTCGCCGCATTCGTGAAGGTGGCGCTGCAGTCTCGCACGGGAGGTGTCGTCGCACTCGGCGTCGAGCAGAAGGTACACGTCGGCGATCACCGCTGAGCAGTCGATGGGTTCGAATTCGAGCTCGCTCACCGGGCTTCCCCCTTGTCGTTCGTGCCGGCACTCGCAGTAGCCGTGCCGGCGGCATCTGCCGCTGCCCTGTCACCCCGGTTGAATCCGCGTTCGCGCGCGACATCGGCGAGCAGACCACGCAGTTGCTTGCGACCGCGGTGCAGACGCGACATCACCGTGCCGATGGGTGTGCCCATGATCTCGGCGATCTCCTTGTACGGGAATCCTTCGACGTCGGCGTAGTACACCGCCATCCGGAACTCCTCGGGGAGTTCTTGCAACGCGTTCTTGATCGCATCGTCCGGTAGTGCATCGAGCGCCTCGACCTCGGCCGATCGCAGTCCGGTGGAGCTGTGTTCGGCGGTCGCGGCGAGCTGCCAGTCGGTGATCTCGTCCGTCGGATACTGCGCCGGCTGGCGCTGCTTCTTACGGTACGAATTGATGTAGGTATTCGTCAGAATCCGGTACAACCACGCTTTGAGGTTGGTGCCCTTCTTGAAGGACGCGAAGGCCGAGAACGCCTTGATATAGGTCTCCTGAACCAAATCCTCGGCGTCCGCCGGGTTGCGGGTCATCCGCAGGGCGGCACCGTAGAGCTGGTCGAGCATCGGCAGCGCGTCGCGCTCGAACCGTTCGGCCAGTTCCGCACCCGACTCTTCGACCACACCCGACTCTTCGACCACACCCTTGTCGACCACACCGATCCCTTCACTTGCCGCTTCTGTGAAGGCTACCGTCCGAGGGGGAACCGGCGCAGGCGCCCGAGAGGGACACAACACAGGCACGCGGCACTCCGATCACTCGTCGTCGAATGGTTGCGCGACCCCTCGCCGGGGTCGACCACCACGAATCAACGCGAGGCCGTCGCGAGTTGTTCCCTGCCTGCGACCTGACCGCATGTCGGCTGTTCCTATGGTGACAGCTGTTCCTATGGTGACAGCATGGCTTCGACCTCGACCCCCGCGACGACGCTGCTCACCCGCCGGAAGGTGCCGCACCGGGTTCACGAGTACGACCACGACACCCGCGCGGTGTCGCACAGCGCCGGGTCCCGCGCGGTCTCGTACGGAACCGAAGCTGTCGATATCCTCGGCCCGCGTCTCGGCGTCGAGGCAGCGCAGGTGTTCAAGACGCTCATGGTGAAGCTGTCCGACGGCAAGCTCGCCGTTGCGGTGATCCCGGTGCCTGCAAAGCTCTCGCTCAAGTCCGTTGCGGGAGCGCTCGGTGTCGGAAAGGCGGTGATGGCGGAACCGGCCGATGCCGAACGCGCCACCGGGTACGTGCTCGGTGGGATCTCCCCGCTCGGCCAACGCAGTCGGCTCCGCACCGTCGTCGACGAATCGGCAGCGCGCTGGGGCCGGATGTTGTGCAGCGCCGGGCGGCGCGGATTGGAGATCGAACTGACTCCGGCCGATCTGATCCGGCTCACCGGTGCCGTGGTCGCGCCGATTACCGCCGGACGTCATAGCAGGGGAATCTGAACGCCGCTGCCGTCGTACGGGACCAGCAACTCGGGGCCGTCGTTGCGGACGCTGTTGACCTTCAGGGACACTCGCCGGATCGAAATCGCCGAGACCGCGTCGAGGCTCGGCTGGATCAGGTCCGGGTGGCCGAGACTGTCCGGATCCAGCCACGCATCCCACCGCTCGGGTGGAAGGATCAGCGGCATCCGGTCGTGGACGTTGCGTAACTGCGCAACCGAATCGGCAGTGAGAATCGTGGTGCTGAGCAGCGGCGGCGCGTCGGGCGACTTCGGGTCGTGCCACACGGCCCAGAGTCCGGCCATGCAGATCCGCGAACCATCCTGCGGGGACATGTAGTACGGCACCTTCGCGGCCTTGCCGTCCGGTGTCGGTTCGGTCTGCCATTCGTACCAGCCGTCCATCGGTACGAGGCAACGCTTGTACCGCAGCGACTGCGCGAACGACGGTTTCGTGGCTACCGACTCCGAGCGCGCATTGAACAGCGGGGCACTCTTGCCGACCTCCTTCGCGAACGACGGAACCAGGCCCCATCGCATGCGCCGGACCCGCCGCGTCGCGGGGTCGTCCGGATGCTCACGGTCGTGCCGGGCGACGACGGTGAGTACCTGCGTCGTCGGGGCGACGTTGTAGGTGGGGAAGGCGGTGCCATCAGGTTCCCCACCGGTTTCGTCGACCGCGTCGAGATCCGCCGCGAGGGTCGCCGGGTCTGCCGTCGTCGCATACCTGCCGCACATACACCGAGTGTGCCAGCCGACTCCGACAGCCGGGTTTCACCGAGCCGAACGCGCCGGATGCGCACTCGGTCCCCGCGATGGGAGAAGATGGTCGGGTGACCCTGTGGAAAGCCCCCCGAGCCGAGTCCCCCGTCGACGCGACCGTGACACTGCCCGGATCCAAGTCGATCACCAATCGCGCACTGATCCTCGCTGCCCTCGCCGACGGCCCCTCGACGATCGCCGGGGCGCTGCGCAGCCGCGACACCGACCTCATGATCGGTGCTCTGCGCGGGCTGGGCACGACGATCACCGAACGAGACGGTGGCACCACCCTCGACGTCACGCCGGGCGCACTGCGCGGCGGCGACGTCGCGTGCGGACTCGCCGGCACGGTGATGCGGTTCGTGCCGCCACTTGCGTCGCTGGCCGGTGGGGATGTCCACTTCGACGGCGACGAGCAGGCCCGAACCCGGCCGATGGACACGGTCCTGGGTGCGCTGCGGTCCCTCGGTGCGGACGTGGACGGCGACAGCCTTCCGTTCACCGTGCACGGTGCCGGTGCGTTGCGCGGCGGCACCGTCACCATCGACGCGTCCGGGTCGTCACAGTTCGTCAGCGGGCTGCTGCTGTCGGCAGCGCGTTACACAGACGGCGTCACCGTCCACCACGACGGCAAGCCGGTGCCGTCGATGCCGCACATCGACATGACCGTGGAGATGCTGCGCGCCGCCGGTGTCGACGTCGACACGTCCGATGCGAACACCTGGCGCGTGGCGCCCGGCCCGATCCGGGGGCTCGACGTCGACGTCGAACCGGACCTGTCGAACGCGACTCCGTTCCTCGCCGCGGCGGCCGTCACCGGCGGGTCGGTGTCGGTGCCGATGTGGCCGAAGACGACCACGCAGGCGGGCGACGCGATCCGCGGCATCCTCGAGCGCATGGGCGCGACCGTCGACTGGTCCGACGGAATCCTGACGGTCCGCGGTCCGGAGCGGCTCACCGGCATCGACATCGACCTGCACGATGTCGGTGAACTCGCCCCGACGGTCGCGGCGCTCGCCGTCTTCGCGGACACGCCGTCGCGGTTGCGCGGCATCGCGCACCTGCGTGGCCACGAAACCGATCGACTCGCGGCGCTGGTCACCGAAATCGTCCGGCTCGGTGGTTCGGCAACCGAAACCGACGACGGGATCCGCATCGAACCGGCCGCCCTGCACGGCGGACGGTGGCGGTCCTACGCCGATCACCGCATGGCCACCGCGGGAGCGATCGTCGGTCTCGTCGTCGACGATGTCGAGGTCGACGACATCGGCACGACCGCCAAGACTCTGCCCGCCTTCGAGTCGCGGTGGGCGGCGATGTTGACAGGGACGGGCTCCTGAACCGGCGGCGCCGGTACGACGAGTCGGACGTCCGGGTCCGCCCCGGCAAGAGCTCGCGGCCACGCACCAAGGACCGTCCGGCTCACCTCGACGCCGTCGACGGCATGGTCGTCTCGGTCGACCGGGGCCGCTGGGGTGTCGTTCTCGACGGCGACCCGGACCGGTTGATCGTCGCGATGCGCGCCCGTGAACTCGGACGCACGCCGATCGTCGTCGGCGATCGTGTAGGGGTCGTCGGTGATCTGTCGGGCCGCGCGGACACACTCTCACGGATCGTGCGGGTCCTCGAACGCGATACGGTGCTGCGGCGCACCGCCGACGACACCGATCCTTTCGAGCGGATCGTCGTCGCGAACGCACAGCGCCTGCTCATCGTCGTCGCACTCGCCGATCCGCCGCCCCGGACCGGTTTGGTCGAACGTGCCCTGGTGGCGGCATATGCAGGCGGTCTGTCGCCGGTGCTGTGCCTGACGAAATCCGATCTTGCCGACCCCGACGAGTTCACGGCCCAGTTCGCCGATCTGGATCTGCCGGTGATGCTGGTCGGCCGCGGCGACGACCTGAGCGAGCTCACCGCACTGATCGCCGATTCGGTCACCGCACTGATCGGCCATTCCGGTGTCGGCAAGTCGACACTGGTCAACCGACTGGTGCCGGACGCGGGCCGGGCGACCGGCGAGGTGTCCGGCGTCGGCAAGGGCCGGCATACCTCGACCCAGTCGGTCGCGTTGCCGTTGCCTGGCGGCGGCTGGGTCGTCGATACTCCCGGCATCCGCTCGTTCGGGCTCGCACACATTTCCGCGGAGAACGTGGTCGCCGCGTTCTCCGACCTGGCCGCGGCAGTGGAGAACTGTCCCCGCGGCTGTACCCATCTCGGCCCGCCGGCCGACCCGGAGTGCGCGCTGGACGACCTCACCGGAAAGTCGTTGCGCCGGGCGCAGGCGGTACGGGGACTGCTCACCTCACTCATCGAGAACGAAGCCCGGTGAACAGACGTGCCTGCCCCGACTCCATCCGGAGTCGGGGCAGGCACGGTGGAACTGTTGCAGCTCAGCGCATCCCGAGGACGCGGCGGACAAAACCGCGCTTGCGGGACTTCTCGATCGCCGTGGCCAGACCGACCCGACGGCCGGTCAGCGGATCGATCGCGGCCTCGCCGCCGAATCCGTGCTCGGATGCAGTCTCGGGGGCGGCGTCGCGGGTGTCGGTGAGGTACTTGTCGGGCAGCGACAACTTGGCGATGGTCCGCCACGACTTCCAGTACTGCACCGCGAGCGGGCCCGTGGTGTAGGGCAGGTCGTACTTCTCGCACAGCGCCTTCACCCGGATCGAGATCTCGTGGTACCGGTTGGACGGCAGGTCCGGGAAGATGTGGTGCTCGATCTGGTAGCTGAGGTTTCCGGTCATGAAGTCCATGACGCGACCGCCGGAAATGTTGGCGGACCCGAGCATCTGACGCAGGTACCACTCGTCGTGCGTCTCGTTCTCGATGTCGGCCTTGGTGAACTTCTCGGCGCCGTCCGGGAAGTGTCCGCAGAAGATGACGGCGTTGGTCCAGATGTTGCGCGCGAAGTTCGCGGTCGCGTTCGCGGTGAGCGTCGACTTCCATGCCTTGCCGGTCAGCGCCGGGTGCACGACGTAGTCCTTGAGGGTCTGCTTGCCGATCTTGACGAGCACCTCGCGGCCGAGTTGCTTGGTCTGCTCGCGGTCGTCGCGACCCTGGGCGACCTTGCCGAGCTCGAGCAACTGGATCGCGAGACCGTACTGGAACAGCGACGCGAGGATCGCGTTGTAGGCGAGATTGCCGATGTAGAACGGCTTCCATCGCTGATCGCGAGTCACCCGGAGCAACCCGTACCCCACGTCGGCGTCCATGCCGAGGATGTTGGTGTACTTGTGGTGCAGGTGATTGTGGGTCTGCTTCCAGTGCGCCGACGGATCGGCGTTGTCCCACTCCCAGTTCGCCGAGTGCACCTCGGGGTCGTTCATCCAGTCCCATTGCCCGTGCATCACATTGTGCCCGAGTTCCATGTTCTCGATGATCTTCGACAGTGACAGCATCCCGGTGCCCAGCAGCCACAGCGAGCGCTTGCGGGAACCGAAGAGCACTGCGCGCCCACCGATTTCGAGTCCGCGCTGCAAGCGGATCGTATTGCGGACGTAGCGGGCATCCCGCTCGCCGCGCGCACCCTCGATGTCGCGACGGATGGCGTCGAGTTCGTGGCCGATGGCCTCGACGTCAGCCTCCGTCAGGTGCGCGTACTCCTTGATGTCCGAAATGGCCATGCGGCTACCCTACCGTAAGTTACGGCTCCGTAGGTTGGTCGATTCCCGCCTGTGAGAGGAATCACAGAACAAGATCATTTCGACCGGCGCGCAGCACGTTTCGCCTCCGCATGGGCACGCAACGCGGTGAGTAGACCCCGCCGCCCGCCGGTGACCGGATCGACCGTCAACGCCGCCGAGATCCGGGTCGGCGAGAACTTGCGCTCGGACGACGTCTCCGGGGCATCGTCGGCGCCGGCCCGCAGGAAGCGGTCCGGCAACGCGAGTTTGTGGACCGTGCGCGACGCGAGCAGATACTGACGACCGAGAGAACCGGTCGTGTACGGCAGATCGTATTTGGCACACAGCGCACGCACCCGCGCCGCGATCTCCGGATACCGGTTGCTCGGCAGATCGGGGAACAGATGATGCTCGATCTGATAACTCAGATTCCCGGTCATGAATCCCATGACCGCACCGCCGGAGATGTTCGCACTACCGAGCAACTGCCGCAGATACCACTGCGCGTGCGTCTCGTTCTCGAACTGCTCGACGGTGAACTTCTCGGCCCCGTCCGGGAAGTGGCCACAGAAGATCACCGCATAGGCCCACAGGTTGCGGATCAGGTTCGCGGTGAGATTCGCCGACAGGGTGCTGCGCCAGGCCGGACCCGTCAACGCCGGGAACAGCACCGCATCCTTAAAAACCTGACGCGATGCCTTGAGCGCAAAGTCCTTGTTGGCCCGAGAATTCCACAGGTCGTGCGGAACCTGATCGGACTCCTTCTGCGACGACAGATCATGGAGCGCGATGCCCCACTCGAAGGTCGCGGCGAGGACCACGTTCGCGAACGGCTGCAGCAGGTTGCGCGGGCGCCACGGCACGTCACGCGTCATCCGCAGGATGCCGAACCCGATATCGTCGTCCATACCGACGATGTTCGTGTACGTGTGGTGCGCGTAATTGTGAGCGCGCTTCCAGTGCGCCGACGGTCCGGTCTGATCCCACTCCCAGGAGGTGGAGTGGATCTCCGGGTCGTTCATCCAATCCCACTGCCCGTGCATCACATTGTGCCCGAGCTCCATGTTCTCGATGATCTTCGACAGCGAGAGCATCCCGGTGCCCAGCAGCCACAGGGGTCGCTTCCGCGAACCGAACAGGGCCGCCCGCCCACCGATTTCGAGAACACGCTGAAGCCGGATGGTGTTGCGGATGTAGCGGGCGTCCCGCACACCGCGTGATTGTTCGATGTCACGGCGAATCGTGTCGAACTCACGACCCAGCATTTCGATGTCCGCATCACTGAGATGCGCGAACGCACGGATATCGGTGATAGCCACTCGGGGTCCTTCTATGGAACGGACGGAGGCAGGTCACGCATCGAGAGTGCAATCCCCGGCAGCCGCGGAAATACAGGTCTGGACGCGCTCTCCTTCGGAGTGCTCCTTGCCCGACCGCAGATCGACGATGTGCCCCTTCTCGAGCGGGACCACACAAGTCTGACAGATTCCCATGCGGCAGCCGAACGGCATCAGCGCACCGACGCTTTCACCGGCCTCGAGCAGCGTCGTCGCTCCGTCGATCGTGACCGTCTTGCCGGACTTGGCGAACGTGACGGTGCCGCCGGAACCCGAGGTATCGGCTCGACTGACCGCGAACCGCTCCAGATGCAGGCTGTCCTCGATGCCCGCCTTCTTCCAGAACGCCTCGATGTCGTCGAGCATCGACTGCGGGCCGCACGCCCAGGTCTGGCGCTCGCGCCAGTCGGGGCACAGCTCGTCGAGCCGGTCCAGAGCGAACTTTCCTTGTGAACGAGTGTGCTGCACGTGGGAGCGGAACCGCTCGTGCGTGGCGTCGAACGTCTCGAGTTCGGCGCGGAACATCACATCGTCCGCGGTCGGGGCCGAGTGCACGTGCACGATATCGGGCAGGTCGGCGTCACGGTCGACGGCGCGACGATCGAGCGTGCGCAGCATCGACATGATCGGGGTGATTCCACTACCGCCGGTGAGCATCAGGATGCGCTCCGGCGGCGGGTCGGGCAGCATGAAGTCGCCCTGCGGGGCCGCGAGTCGCACGATCGTGCCTGCCGGCACGCCGGTGACGAGGTGACTCGACAGGAAGCCTTCGGGCATCGCCTTGACCGCGATCGAGATGAGCTTGTCGTTCCAGGTCGGTGACGACGTCAGCGAGTAGGACCGCCAGTGCCAGCGACCGTCGATGTGCAGGCCGATACCGATGTACTGGCCCGAGGCGTATCCGAAGTCGAAGCCCCAGCCGGGCCTGATCACGAGGGTAGCCGAGTCGGTCGTCTCGGGGCGCACCTCGACGATGCGTCCGCGCAGTTCGCGCGCGGACCACAGCGGGTTGACCAGGTGGAGGTAGTCGTCGGGCAACAGCGGCGTGGTGAACCGCGCGACCGCACCGCGAACCAGATTCGACACGGATCGTTCGGACGCAGCGATGTGCGCCGCGGGATGCTCGATCCACTCCTTCAAACCCATCGACCACTTCTCCTCACCTAGTGCGGTTACGGTGCCGTAGGTTACCAGAAGTTACGGTCCCGTAGGTTACGGACAAGTAGTCGACAAGCGTCACGACCCGCTGTGGCTAGAGGAATTCCAGCAGGAACGGTATCTCCTGCGTCGCATACCAGGCCAGTTGGTGATCCTCCGCGTCGCCGAGCACGAACTCGGCTTCCTCGTCACCCATGTCCGCGGCATCGATCACCTCCACCGCCCGCGCCACATCGGCCGTGGCACCTTCGAGATCCACGTGCACGGACGCCACCGATGCCAGCGTCAGCGGCCCGACGAGCCGAACCACCGCGTCGTCGAGATCCGGCCTGGGGGTCGCCTCATCGACGTCCGCTGCCACCACCACGCGACGCGCAGGAACCTCCGCTCCGGATTTTCCGGCGGGACGGGATTCGTCGTCGGTGCGGGATTCGTCGTCTGTACGGGCAGCGAGCAACCGCAACGACGCCCGCGCGGCCTCAGACATGGCAACCTCGGCCAGTTCGTCATCGTCACCGGACGTGTAAGCCTCGCGCAAGGCGGCCGTCACCGCGAACGCCGTTCGGCTCACCGCGTCGACCTCACCGTCGGCGACCAGTCGTCGCAACATGTCGATCGTCGCCGGCACATAGACCCGCGTCTTGCCTCTACCTGCTGGCATCCAACAACTCCTCGAGTGCTTCCTGCAGCAGCGACGTCAGCACCCCGATATCGGGCATCGCATCGCGGTCCGCGTTCAAACCGTAGTAGACGCACCCGTTGTAGGACGTCAGCGCGATATTCAACGCCTGATTCTTCAGCAGCGGCGACACCGGATACATCTCCAGCACCGGCACACCGGCGAGGTACAGCAGGTGTTGTGGCCCCGGCGCGTTGGTGATCATCAGGTTGAACATGCGCTGCGAGAAACCGGTCGCCACCCGGACCCCCACCGCGTGCATGGTTGCCGGTGCGAAGCCCGAGATCCGGATCATGGCCTGCGCCGCAATCCTGCTCCGCTGCCGAGCATAGGCTTCGCCCGCGTGCGCGATGTGCGACAACCTCACCACCGGGTTCGGCTCCCCGACCGGCAGATCCACGAGGAACGTCGACACCTCGCCCTGCGGATGGACCTGGATCGTCCCCGCGGCCTCACTGTCCTCGACGTCGAGGGGGTCCTGCGTGTACACCGACATCGGGACCATCGCCCGCACGATCGAGGCCTCGGTCACCGGCTCCCTGCGGGAGAGCAGCCAGTACCTCAGCGCACCGGCGATCACCGCGAGTACGACATCGTTGACGGTGCAGCCGTACCGGGAACGAATCTTGCGGTACGGCTCCAGATCGGACCGGACCACCGCGAACCTGCGGCTGCGCGTGATCGACTCGTTCAGCGGGCTGTCCGGCGCAGACTGCGCGGCGGTCCGGGCCAGCCGCCCGACCACGTCGACAGCCTCGGTCGCCGTCGCAGCGAAGTTGCCCACCGCGGACCGCGCCGCCGCCAGGCCCTCCCCGGGTCGCGCAATCAGATCCGCGAGCGCACCGATCACCAGAGCCGTGTCCGACGGTTCCTGTTCCGGCATCCACAACTCTTCGGGCACCTGCCGGGGTGTCCGCTCCGAATCGAAGAGAACCTGTCCGATATCCAAGGCGTCCTCGCCGTCGACAAGCGCAGAATGCGACTTCGTGAACAGCGCACACCGGTTTCCGGAAAGGCCTTCGACGAGATACATCTCCCACAACGGGCGGGTTCGATCCAACGGGCGCGAGATCAACCGCGCCAACAGGTCGTGCAGTTGATCATCGGAACCCGGCCGCGGCAACGCCGAGCGGCGCACGTGATACGCAATGTCGAAGTCGCGGTCGTCCACCCACACGGGCCGCGCCAGTCCCAGCGCGACCTCTCGTACCTTCTGCCGATAGCGCGGCACCTCCGAGATCCGGCGTTCCACGAGTTGCAACAGGGTTTCGAAATCGAAACCACCCTCGGGTTCGGCGAGGATCGCAAGCGACCCGATATGCATCGGGGTGTTCGTCGTTTCCAAAAAGTAGAACGACGCGTCTTGCGCGGTCATGCGGGTCGTCATCTGCGAGTGTCCCCCTCACCCCGGTCCGTGACCGTTCCCTCGGCCGACGAAGTCACGGATATCGAGGTCACGGGCGCCCATCGTGGGCGCTCAACTCGAAGAGTACGGTCAGTTCCGCCAGAACGGCATCCGGACACTCGTGATGCACACCGACCATCCCGGCCGCGACCGCGCCGCGCACGTTCGTCACACGATCGTCGACGAAGACACACTGCGCCGGTTCCAGACCGAGCAGGCGTGCCACGAGCAGATAGCTGCGGCGATCGGGTTTGGCCACCCCGACCTCGCCGGACACCACCACTTCGTCGACGAACCGTCCACCGCCGAGGTCGCGCAGCAGGTCCGCCCCCGGACCGCCCGGCTCGTTGCTCAAAATCGCGGTCCGCACCCCCTGTGTGCGCACTGCGCCCACGAATTCCGCGAGGGCGCGGCCGTCCGTTCCAGGACCCGCGAGCACGCCACCGAAATCCAGAATCAATCCCCGCACCCACTCACCCTAGAGTCCCGGCACAGCAGAGTCCCGGCACAGCAGAGTCATGCCGGTACTCCGCCGGCGAGAGGGAGTATTCGGCGAGCGCCCGTGCCGACGGTGTGACACGATGACGGCGACTCCGTCCTCTCCCGGCGTCCACCACACCCCTCGTGGGTGTACCCACCGCGCACGTCGACTGGGAGAGACGCATGCCCGACACCTCCGGTATCCGCCACATCCTGCGGATCCCCCCGTACGAACCACCGTTCCGGCACGATCGGCCGCGTCGGTACACGACACGACGGGCAACCGCGCACGACGGCAGGTCACCGCGTCCGGAACGGACCGGACCTGCCCCCGCAACGTTCGCGGAGTGCATCGATCCGGCAGCCGCCGCGTTCGCCGACCGGGCAGTCCGACTCGTGCTCGAAGTGCTCGACCGGCGGCGGCCGGACAGCCAACTCGAGGCCGTGCTCGATCCCGTCGTGTGTGACGCGGTGGTACCCGCGCGGTCGGCGAACCCGACCGACGCGGGGAGCGCGATGCTGCTCCGCACCCGTCTGCGCAGCGTCGACACCGACACCGCCGAACTGTTCGGTTCGTACACGCGCGGCGGTCGTGTCCTCGCACTCGCCGGCCGCGTCACGCGGACCGCACCCACGCGTCGTACTCCACACGGCTGGCTCATCACCTCACTGTGGCTGGGCTGAACCGGCACTGCGGCTGGGCTGAACCGGCGCTGTGGGTGCGGGGCCGTCTCGGTCAGCGGCGGCGCGAACCGCCCTTCGCGTCCTTGCGCGCCGCGGCGCGCCGCTCCTTAC
>NZ_JBAQXC010000275.1:0-9550 GCF_049299235.1 Rhodococcus sp. (in: high G+C Gram-positive bacteria)
GGCCGTATCGCGTTCGGGTTCCGTACCCCGGAGAACCAACGCCGCCGGGTACGGTGGGCCTGCACTCGTCGATCACGTCGGGTCGCACCCAGCCGGCGCCAATGCCACTGCTAACTGCGAAGAGCCCCGTTCTCCCTCAGCGTCTGTCGACATCGTCCTCGTCGACGACGTGGACGGCCGCTTCCTCGGCTCCGGCACCGGCGCCGTCGATTCCGACGTCCTCGGCGAGAAGTTCGGATTCGGTGTCCTCACCGGTTCCCTCGTCCGGCGCGACGAGCCGTCCCGCGCGGTCGGTGTCGGCTCGTCGGCCGCCTCCACCCTGCCCGATGTCGGGTTCTTCCTCCGCGAGACGGGAATCGAGGTCGTCGTGCGGTTCGAGTGCAAGGGGACGCTCGGGCGGCGAAATCCCTTCGTCGAGAACATCGTCGACGCCGCGATCGATGAGGGTGTCCTCGGGTTGCAACTGGTCTTCGTCGTCGACGCTGTACTCGCCGGGGACGCTCGCACCGGGGTTCTCCGAAGTAGGCATGCTTCGACCATGCCACCGTCCGGCGGTTTGCGCCACATCGGTGTATCCGGTTTGCGCCACATCGGTGTATCGCGATGCGCGAGCGGGTATCCGGCGGGTTTGTGGAGTGATCCGGGCGGTGACCACCGAGCGTGTGACAGGGTTCGAATGTCCGGATCGGGGGTATTCACTGTCATGTCCGGGCCATCTCGAGCGCGGACACCGACAGCAAGGTGACGAACATGATTATTCTGGGCTTGATCCTGCTGGTGGTCGGATTCCTGACCGGGATCTCGATCCTGTGGACACTGGGCATCATCCTTGTCGTGGTGGGCGTCATCCTGGCGCTGGTCGGCACCACCGGACGGGCGGTCGGTGGCCGCCAGCACTGGTACTGATGTCGACACCGGTACTGATGTCGATACTGGTACTGATGTCGCTCACTGCCGGGGCGGACGCGCGCCCCGGCGGTGGCTGGTGTCGCACAACGGGTAAATTCCGCTGCGATGGCATCGGCACACGGCGACGACGAAACGGTCGGACGTCACGACGGTCCCGTCCTCGGCCACGATCCGCACCGGCCCCTCGACGAGCATCGGGCCGCCCGGCACCAACCGGACGGCCCGTGCTTCTGCGCAGGTCTCGGCGAGAGGATCCACGGGGATGTCATCGGGGGATTTCCGGTCGGTCGGCACGGACCACCACCACTTCCTCGATTCCGTCCTCCGCATATGAGTCGAAAGTATCTGACGGAGAATATGTTCGACATTCCACTAGATAGTCGGTTCGGCCCCGCATCACGGGGCCGAAAGGTATGCGCTCCCGCGCGACCACGGTGGCTTTCACACCGCCCTCGCGCAGCATGTCGAGTGTGATGTCCACTCCGGTGAACTCGGAGTGGACGATAAGCGCGAATCCGCCGGGCCGCAACAGGTTCGGCATTGCACGGCACAGCGGATCGACAACGGCACGACCGTCGGGTCCGGCGTCCCAGCGCGGATCCCGCGCTCCGCACGGAGCGGGCACGTAGGGCGGATTGGACACGATGACGTCGAACGGCCCGAGCCTGCGCGCTACACCGAGGTCACCGCGAAGCGCCCTGATGGGCAGCCGCCGTGACCACGCGTTGAGCCTGGCAGTGAGCACGGCGAGCGGCGCTATGTCAAGCGCGGTAACCGATTTCGCGCCGGCCCTCGCGGCTGTGACCGCAAGAATCCCCGTGCCCGTGCAGAAGTCGAGAACCTTCGCATCCGACGGCGGACCCGCGCACCCGTACGCGTGCGCGAGCAGCCGCGAATCCTCTTGCGGCCGGTACACACCCGGCATCCGCCACAGATTGTCCGTCCGCACGGCTACAGAACCCCGGGCTCGTGGGTGGGAGTGCCGCCGGAGCCACCGAGACGGCGCCGCCGGAAGTTGAGCGCGATCATGACGGCCCCCACGATGATCAGAACGGCGGCGACGACAATGCCGACGGCCGACCATCCTTCGAAACCACCGCCGGCCGCGAACAGTGTCAGCGCTATCGCAGCGATCCCCGCCAGGACGCATGCATAGCCGACCCATCCGGCGAACCGCGTACCCGTCGTCGGACCACCACCGTGTGTTGTCTTCACCATGCGAGCGGTTACCCGCCCGCGCAGGCACCGAAACCGGGCACGCGCGGAACGATATCCGGTACTCGCGCGTTGACCGGGCATGACCTCTGCATCTCCGGTACCGAATGTGACGCTCAACGACGGCAGGACGATCCCGCGGATCGGGTTCGGCGTGTGGCAGGTCCCCGACGACGAATGCTTCACTGCCGTCACCAGCGCGCTGGCCGTCGGCTACCGCAGCATCGACACGGCCGCGATCTACGGAAACGAGGTCGGCACGGGCCGGGCGATCGCGTCGTCCGGGATTTCCCGCGACGACCTGTTCGTCACCACCAAACTGTGGAACAGTGCCGAGCAGCCGTGGACCCGGGACCGCGTGCTGACCGAGTTCGACGCCTCACTGGACCGTCTCGGGCTCGACCATGTCGATCTGTATCTGATCCACTGGCCACGGCCGATGCGGGAGGACTACCGCACGATCTGGCAGACGTTCACCGAACTGAACGCCGACGGCCGCGCCCGATCCATCGGCGTGTCCAACTTCCAGCCGGAGCAGTTGCGCACGATCATCGACGACACCGGCGTTGTACCTGTGGTCAACCAAGTCGAGGTCCATCCGGATTTCGCGCAGACCGAACTCCGGGCGGTGCACGACGAATTGGGCATCGTCACCGAAGCGTGGTCGCCGCTCGGTCAAGGCCGCGGCCTGCTCGACGATCCGACGCTGGCGCGCATCGCGCTCGAGCACGGCCGTACCGCCGCGCAGGTGGCGCTACGGTGGCATCTTCAGCTCGGCAACGTGACAATCCCGAAGTCGGTGACGCCGCACCGTATCCGGCAGAACCTCGAAGTGTTCGATTTCGAACTCGGCGCCGACGATCTCGAGGCGATCGCCGCTCTCGACACCGGGAACCGCCTGGGCGGCGATCCCGCCACCTTCGACATGGGCTGAACGGGGCTGAACGGGGCAGTCCGGTTCGTCGCTACGATTCGCCGCGTGACCGACTACGACGACTTCGACATGTTCGGCGGCCTCGACGCCTCGGCCCTGCCGCTGCGGCAGCAGCAGATCCTGGCGGCCATCCGGGATTGGGTGGGCGCACATGGTTGCGCGCCGAGCACCCGGCAGATCGCGGATGCGGTGGGTCTGCGATCACTGTCGTCGGTGTCCCGGCATCTGCGCAGCCTCGAGGACAACGGGTTCCTGCGGCGCGGTTCGTCGGTGGCGCGGCAACTCGACGTCCGCCCGTTCCTGGCGGCGTCGGCCCCCGCCGGATCGGGTGGCACGGTCCCCGTGCCGGTCGTCGGTGACATCGCGGCCGGTGTGCCGATCGTCGCCGAACAACACCTCGACGACGTGCTGACTCTGCCCCGTGAACTTGTCGGATCGGGCACGGTGTTCGGCCTGCGGGTGCGTGGGGATTCGATGGTCGACGCCGCGATCTGCGACGGCGATGTGGTGGTGGTGCGGCAGCAGAGTGAGGCGCACTCGGGCGAGATCGTCGCGGCGATGATCGACGGTGAGGCCACCGTCAAGGTGTTGCGCCGACGGAACGGGCATGTGTATCTCGAGCCGCGGAATCCGGCCTATCCGGTCCAGGAGGGCGATCATGCCGTCGTGCTCGGCAAGGTGGTGTCGGTGATGCGCCGCCTATGACGGCAGCATCGGTGCAGGACCGATATGAAATCTACGACAAGTCGTAGTAAACGGTGGTGGATCGGTCCTACCATCCGACTGTGAGCACAACGCGTCCGGTGAAACGACCCAAGAGTTGGCACCAGCGCGCGGGGATGCCCGTGCGCGTCTGGCTCGTGTTGCTGATCCTCGCCGGCCTGACGCACCCCTTCCTCCCCGAATCGCGGTGGCTGCTGGTCCACCTGTTCACCCTCGGCGCCGTCACCAACTCCATCGTGGTGTGGTCACAGACCCTCGCCGAACGCTTCCTCGGCTATCACCTCCCCGACAGCGCCCGCACCCCGCAACTCGTCAAGATCTATCTGCTCAACGCGGGCATCGTCGTCACCGTCGCCGGCATCCTCGGCGGATGGTTCCCGGTCACCCTCACCGGCGCGGTCATCGTCGGTGCGATGCTCGCATGGCACGCCATCGCGCTGCTCCTGTTGATCCGGGCCGCACAGCGGTCGCGAGCCGCGGACGGCCAGGACCCCGCACTGCACGCGCAGAGCGTGTGGTTCCTGGTGGCGTCGGCGGCACTGCTGCCCGTCGGCGCCGGTTTCGGTGCCGCACTCGCCTACGGCCAATCCGATCGCACCGAAGCCGGATTCCTGCTCGCCCACCAGGCGATGAACCTGCTGGGCTTCCTCGGTCTGGCCGCCGCCGGGGTGCTGACGGTGATGTATCCGAACCTGATCGGCATGGAGCAGAAGACCCCCCGTCGCTCCGCTCGCCCTGTCGCGCTGATCGTGCTGCTCACCGGCATCACCGTGCTCCTCGTCGGCGCACTGACCGGGCAACCGCTCGTCGCCGCGGCCGGTTGCGCCATCTACCTCGCCGGATGGGTCGTCGTCGCGGGCCCGCTGCTACGCGGAGCCCTCGCACATCCCCCCACCGGATTCGCGGCCGCCTCGATCACCGCGGCGATGCTGTGGCTGCTCGGATCGCTGGCGAGCCTGACCATCGTGCTCGCGACCGGCCCGATGACCGCGGAACGCGCCACGCTGATGACCGTGCCGTTCCTCGCCGGGTTCGCGGCGCAGTTGCTGTTCGGGGTGATGAGTCACCTGCTGCCCACACTGATGGGCGGGGGGCCCGCGGTGGTCGGCGCGGGCATCGACAAGATGAACCGGTGGTGGGTGTGGCGGCTCGTCGTCGTCAACGTGGGACTGCTGCTGTTCCTGCTGCCGCTCGCGAGCTGGATGCGGGTGGGCGTTTCGGCGCTGGTGATGCTCGCGTTCGTGATGTTCCTGCCGATCATGGTCACCAGCGCGAAGGCATCGGTGGCAGGCCGGCGCGCGGTGATGAGCGGCGAGGCGGCACCCGAGTTCACACCGGCACCGCAGAACCGCGGAGTGCAGGCCACCGCCGCCCTAGCCTGCCTCGCGCTGGTCGCAGCCGTCACCTCCGGTATCGGCGGTGGCGGACTCGGCACCGGAGACGCATCGGCCGGGGTGACACCGACCGGCAACACCACCGAGGTGCAGGTCGAGATGATCGGCATGCGGTTCGTTCCCGATTCGATCACGGTGCCCGCCGGTGACCGACTGGTCCTCACGGTCACCAATGCCGACGAGCAGGTCCACGACCTGGTGCTGTCCACCGGCCACGACAGCGGACGGCTCGCCACCGACCAGACCACCACCATCGACGTCGGCGTCGTCGGCACCGACATCGACGGGTGGTGCTCGATCGTCGGACACCGGCAGCAGGGGATGGTCCTGAGCATCCTCGTCGACGGCGGCGCGCCGGCCGGCGACACCGCAGCCGGACACAACAGCACAGCCGGGCACGGCAGCACAGCCGGACACGGCCACAGTGCCGGAGCAGGAGCAGGCGTCGATCTCGCCGCCGCACCCCCGGACGATTTCGTCGCCCGCGACCCGGTGCTCGCGCCCGCTCCCGGCGGCACCACCCACGCCTACACGTTCGAGGTCACCGAAGTTCCCGGCGAATACGCGGTCGGCGCTCCGCAAACCATGTGGACGTACAACGGGAAACCGATGGGTCCGACGCTGCGCGGCCGACTCGGGGATGTCTTCGAGATCACGCTGGTCAACAACGGCACCATGGGCCACTCCATCGACTTCCACGCCGGGATGGTCGGCCCGGACGAACCGATGCGCACCATCAACCCCGGCGAGGAACTCGTCTACCGGTTCCGCGCCGAGCACAGCGGAATCTGGTTGTACCACTGCGCAACCGCCCCGATGGCGGTGCACATCGCCGCAGGCATGTTCGGTGCGGTCGTCATCGATCCGCCGAGCCTGACGCCGGTCGACGCCGAATACCTCATGGTGCAGTCCGACGTGTATCTCGGCGACGGCGAGGTCGACGCGGACAAGGTCGCGGCGGCAACCCCCGATCTGGTGGTGTTCAACGGCTTCGCACACCAGTACATGCACCGGCCGTTGCACGCCGAGGTCGGTGATCGGATCCGCATCTGGCTGCTCGCCGCAGGCCCCGCCCAGAGCACCAGCTTCCACGTGGTCGGAAGCCAGTTCGACACCGTGTACAAGGAAGGCGCCTATCTGCTGCGCGCCGGTGGCCCCGACCGTGGCGGATCGCAAGCACTCGATTTGGCGGTCGCCCAGGGTGGCTTCGTCGAGATGGAATTCCTCGAACCCGGCACCTACACGTTCCTCAACCACCGGATGGTCGACGGGGACCGCGGCGCGATGGGCACGATCATCGTCGGGTAGCGCCCCGTTTCCCGGCCTCTCCGTTTCCCGGCCTCTCCGTTTCCCGGCCTCTCCGGTGGGGTACGCAACCTACATGTCTTCCCCGACCCCGTCTTCCCCGACCCTGTCTTCCCCGACCTCGTCTTCCTCCCCGATCGCACGACTGCTCGAAAGCACCGAATCGGTGTCCTGGCTCGACGGCCCGGCCACGGCCGTCCGCCGCTTCGTGCGGCCGATCGCCGACAGCCCGGTCGGGCGTGTCCTGCACGGCGAGTTCCTCGGCCATCCGCTGCATCCCACCCTGGTGGCGGTGCCGATCGGGGCGTGGACGTCGGCTGCCGTCTTCGATCTGTTGTTTCACCGCCCGGACGCGGCCCGACGACTGCTCGGGCTGGGGCTGGTAGCGGTTCCGCCGACGCTGCTCACCGGATGGTCGGACTGGTCACGGTGCAGCACGGTGCAGCGCCGTGTCGGTCTCGTCCATGCGGTGACGAACGTCGCGGGCATCGCGCTGACGGCCGCGTCGTACCGGCGTCGGCGGTGCGCCCCCGGATCATCACGCTCCGCGGTGGCCCTGAGCCTGGCCGGTCTCGGGCTGGTCGGGGCGGGCGGCGCCCTGGGCGGACATTTGGTGTTCGCACTCGGTTCCGGCACGTCACCCGCCGTGTCCGCGACTGTCGTTCCCGACCCCGACGCACACGGCCCCGCGTACGATCCGGTGCTCGCCGAACCGATCGCGCCGGAAGATCGGTGATGCAACTCAGGGCTCGAAACTCAGGGCTCGAGCAGAATCTTCACGGCCCCGTCCGCTTTGCGCTGGAAGATGTCATATGCGTGAGGTCCCTCGGACAGCGGAAGCCGGTGCGTGGCAAAGGTGTCCACACCGAGTGGATCGTCGTCGGTGAGCAAGGGAACGATCTCCGGTACCCACCGGTTCACATTGGCCTGCCCCATGCGCAGGGTGATCTGCTTGTCGAACATGGCCCGCTGCCGTATTCACGAACCTGAGTCGTTTCGCACTGCGAGTACAGGCCGTGTCCGCACATGAAGCAACCGCCACACGAAACCTGGAACGGGATCACCACCCGGTCACCTGGCTTCAGCCCCGTCACCTCGCGACCGACCTCTTCGACGATCCCCATCGGCTCGTGCCCGAGGATGTCGCCCGGCGTCATGAACGCCCCGAGCACCTCGTACAGATGCAGGTCCGACCCGCAGATGTTGGTGGTGGTGACGCGGATGACGGCATCGGTCGGTTCCTCGATCCGCGGGTCCGGCACCGTGTCCACCTCGACGGTGCGCTTGCCCTGCCACGTGAGCGCCTTCATCGTTGGGCCTTCCTCTCCTGATCTCCGCTGGATCCACTGGTATCCGCTGGGTCCACTCCTGCCTCGGCTACCGCCGGCATGCGGTGTTCAAATCCCGCGGTCAATTACGCGACCCGAATCATCACCTCGACCTCGGCGAGCACCCGGACACGATCACCGCCCGGGCACACCGGCGGCCGGCCGGTGTGCCGGATACCGGGTGTGCTCGTCACAGTGTGTCGCGCACCGGTGTTTCGCGGCCCGGTTCCGGGTATCCGTCGCGAGCGACCGACAAGTCGAAAGGATGGCCGACCATGAACGCTTCGGACACAAGCAATTCCGCGTCGGATACGGGTCCGCTGGCATCACGGAGGGTCGCGATCTTGGCCACCGACGGTGTGGAGGAAGTCGAACTCGTCGAGCCCCGCCGGGCCGTGGAGCGAGCCGGTGCCGAGACCCGGCTGCTCTCATTGGATTCCGGCGAGATCCAGGCGATGAACGCCGACGTGCATCCGGCGGGCAAACACCGCGTCGACGAGACGGTGGCCGACGCGTCGGTCGACGACTTCGATGCGTTGCTGCTTCCCGGTGGCACCACCAATCCCGATCACCTGCGGCAGAATTCGGCGGCGGTCGCGTTCGTCCGGGATTTCGTCCGGTCGGGACGTCCCGTGGGCGTGATCTGCCACGGGCCGTGGATGCTCGTCGAGGCCGATGTCGTGCGTGATCGCACCCTGACGTCGTATCCGAGCGTACGCACCGATATCCGCAACGCCGGCGGCACGGTGGTCGACGAGGAGGTGGTGGTCGACGGGAATCTCGTGTCGAGTCGCAACCCCGACGACCTGCCCGCCTTCTGCGATGCGGTCGTCGACGTGTTCGCCCGAGCAGCGCAGAGCTGACGACGAGAGCACCCGCCCAACGACGTCGGCAGCATATCGGCGGAACGAAGGAGGAACACCGTTCGATGAGTACGAAGAACAGTTACCACCACCAGGGCCGTGTCGTCATCGTCACGGGCGGCGGCAGCGGTATGGGCCGGGCGATCACCCGCGGCTTCCTCGAGAACGGGGCTCGCGTCGTCGTGTCCGGTCGTCACATCGAGCCGCTGCAGGAGACGATCGAAGGGCACGCCGAGGAACGCGCGATGGCGGTCACCGCGGATGTGGCCGTCCGCGGTGAGGTCGCGGCACTGGTCGAGCGTACGGTCGCCGCGTTCGGCGGGATCGACGTGATCGTCAGCAACGCTGGTGTCAGTCCCGCCGGGCCGATTTCCGAGCTGAGCGACGAGGATTGGCGTCGGGGCTTCGCGGCCAACGTCGACGGCCTGTTTCATCTCGTGTCCGAGGCCGAGCCGCATCTGAAGAAGAGCAAGGGCACTGTGATCGCCACGTCCTCGGTGTCCGGATTGTACGGCGATTGGGGGCAAGCGGCGTACAACGCCACCAAACACGCGGTTTCGGGGTTCGTGCGGTCACTCGCGCTGGACTGGGGCCGGGAGGGAGTCCGGGTCAACGCGATCGCTCCGGCCTTCACCATCACTGAGCTGACCCGGGACGCGTGGGAGGACGACGCAGATCTGTCCGCCTACACCGACAGGATCGCCTTGGGACGCCCCGGCTATCCGGAGGACGTCGTCGGGCCGGTTCTGTTCCTCGCCAGCGAGGACGCCGCGTATGTCACCGGCTGCATCTTCCCCGTCGACGGGGGAACCACCGCGTCGACGGGGCAGCCTCGTAGCACGTGAGTCCTCCCGGCACGAGAGGGCCGCACGCGGATTC
>NZ_JBAQXC010000276.1:0-1628 GCF_049299235.1 Rhodococcus sp. (in: high G+C Gram-positive bacteria)
CACAATGTGCAGGCGCCGCAGTGGCCTCGCTGGGCAGTGGTCTCGCTGGGCAGTGGTCTCGCTGGGCGGTGGTCTCGCTGGACGGTGGTCTCGCTGGACGGGCGCGTCAGTCGATGGCGCAGCCGGCGGACGGCGTGTCGGATAGTTGGTCGTACAGGAACGAGACGGCGATGTTCGTGCCGTAGCCATCGATCAGCAGCGGGCCGAAATGGTTGGGGAGGGTCGCTCCCGGCAGGATCGGCGGCAGTTCGTTGGTCCGGAAGGTGACCGCCGCGCCCAGGCCACACCAGTCCTCCGCGAGTTGACGGGCCTGCCCGTAGGGGACGGTGTCGTCGTTGCGGCCGCTGGTGATCAAGACCGGGCTGGTCGGTGCGGTCCTTCCGATGCGCTGATCGTTCAGGACGGCGAGTACTTCGGGGATCTCGGAGAGATGATCGAGAAATGGCCGCCCGTCGGTGGTGTAGGGGGCGGTCCGCAGGAACGGATGCTTGAGGATGACGTCACCGATGCACGACTCCGACAAGGTAGCGAGAAGGTCCCTGCCTTCCGGGGTGAGCCGGGTCGAGAGAAGCGGCCGGAGGTCGGGGTTCCGGTCGATGAATCCGTTGATCGCGAAGCCGATCGCGCCGCCGATGAGCGTCCCGTCGATCGTGCCGAGGATCTCGGTGAGGTCCGCGGTGGGGCCACCGGCCCACGTGCCCTCGAGATTGAGTTCGGGTGCGTACGTCGGCAGCATTTCCGCGGCTGCCGCGGTGGCACCGCCGCCCTGTGAATATCCCCAGAACAGGAGCGGGGTGGCGGAACCGGAACCGGACAGGTTGTTGGCGGCACGCGCGGCGTCGAGGACGGCGTGCGCCTGCTCGACCCGGTTCACGTAGGTGTGGATGCCGGGAGTGCCGAGACCGATGTAGTCGGTGACGAACACGCGGGCGCCGGCGGCGCTCCAGGTTGCCGCACTCAGGGCTTCCTGGTTCGCCGAGACGGACAGCTTGGAGGTGTCGGCGAACAGGCCGGTCGAGAACGCGGCGGAGATCGCGCACTGGTCGCCCTGGCCCGATGTGCCGGGGGCGATGACGACGGTGGGTCGCTCGCCCGGCCCCTCCCAGGGGCGTGTGGGCTCGATATAGGTCCCCGACACCGCGACCGGCGTTCCGTCCTGGGTCCGCGAGGTGTACATGACCAGCCGGCCGTCGACCGGGAGAGTTCCGTTCGCGGTGGGGACGGTGGCGAAGATCGGTTCCGGCGACGACTTCACGATCGCCCCGGGCGTGTGATCGAACGTCGCGGGCGGAACGTAGAAGTCGCTGACCGGTGCGGCTGCCGCAGGCGCGGCGGTGATCGCGACACCGGTCAGGCCGAGGCACGCGACCGCGACGGCGGCTGCGGTCCGGAGTCGAAGGCCGGTGCCGGATCGTCCCCGCGGATTCGCCACTGCTACTTCCGGCACTGCTACTTCCGGCACTGTTACTTCCGCCACTGTTGATACCCCTATGCTGCTCTGCGCCGTATGGCATGTCTGACGACCGGGTTGTGAAGTCGTGCCCGTCACACACGCGATACTGGACAGTTGCTGCCTAGTATGTCAAGTTTCTGTCTTTGGCGTAAACGTAGAAGTGCCCGGCCGGAAC
>NZ_JBAQXC010000277.1:0-13251 GCF_049299235.1 Rhodococcus sp. (in: high G+C Gram-positive bacteria)
CTGTGAGTCACTGTGAGAGGTAACTCGTTGATCACTACGCGATGGCCCACCCTCGGTGAGGGAGCGACACGCCGTGGACCTGCCCGGATGTCCTCACCGGATTCCCACCACCCCAGGGGACTTTCCCGTGCTGCGCCGACCGCCGGAGCATCGTTTGCTAGGGTACGGTCGGACACATCGGGGGATTCTGTTCAGGGGGAACATCGACAGTGAAAGTGGATCCTGAGGCACTGCGCACCACAGCCGACCTACTCGACGAACTCGTCAAGCGAAATAGACGACCGACTCGCTGGTCTCGTCGACGAGCAGGATGTACTCGCCGAAACCTGGAAAAGCGACGCAGCAAGCACCGCAGCAACCCGAATCGTGCGCGAACGATCACTGGGCAGCGCAATCGCCACCGCCCTCCAACAGAGCGCAGACGCCTACCGCACGGGCGCAGTGATCATCGAAGGCGCACGCATGCACCTGACCACGGTCGTACGCACCGCGGAACAACACGACTTCACGGTCCACGACGACGGAACCGTCGACGCCTCCTCCCAGATCGCCCTGCTGCACCTGCTCCTTCCCGATCGCGGACGCTTCGAGATCGCCCGCGTCCGGATCGAACGGGACGCGGCCGTACTCACCGTCGCGGTCCTCGACGCCCTCCTCCAAGCCGACGCGGCCGCCCGCGAAACCTCCACCCGGATCACAACCGCAGTAACAATTCTCGGAGATGCCGGCCGAGCAGCCACACCCGGGAAGGTCGTTCGATCCGAGAACGGCGAGTTCTCGTGGCGGCCGGATGTTGAGGCCACCGTTGCGGCCTCAACGATTGGCGTGATGGCAGACGCAACCGGATTGGGACTGACGAGTGCGGCGATTGCGTCGGCCGATGATGTTGCACGAAGTATCGCGCGCGGCGTTGGACCGTTCGCAACCGCAATCGGAACTGTTCCGGCAATCAAGAACGACATCGAAGGCGGTATGGAACCGGTCCAAGCGGTGGTGACGGAAAGCGTCGGATCTGCTGTCGGTATCGGCGCTGCATTCTACGGAGCCAAGGGCGGTGCCGCCCTCGGGACAATGATCGCTCCGGGCTTCGGAACAGCAGTTGGCCTGCTGGCTGGCGCATTGGCCGGTGCAGGCGCAACATACCTCACTTCGAAGTCCATGCAGGCAGGTTGGCAGTGGCTCGAGTGACCGCACCGCAACCCATACATGAATGTGAAGTACCGAAATGACGGGGACGCCCGGATCCGATTCACCAAGTGCGGAAGCCACTCCGGACGGTGACACGCGCGTAGCATGGCCCCAGCCTTTGCGACTGCTACCACTCATCCTGTCGTGTGCGCTCGTGGTAATCGGTGCGCTGTGCATCGTTCTTGGCGTGCACAGCCTGACCCACGCCCCCGCCGTCGTATCCGCAGGGCTCCTCGGCGGGGCAGCGATGGTGATTTCACTGTCCGTCGTCTCGTTCCGAGAGTCAGGGTTTCGACATATCCGCCCGACCCGCGCTGTTCGCGTCTGTGAACATTCCGAATACGGTGCAGGAGTTCATGTTCCCATGAGTCGGAAGCTGGTTCCTTTCCTGATCGCAACACTGGCCGGCGGGGCCGCATACGGCACAGCCGCCGCGATCGGCGGGCATCTCGACATCGGGGGATTTCTGCTTCCGGCCGGTCGCGACACCCGTGACGGTGCGACCGCCATGGCAATCGTCGCGGTAGGCTCGATCAGCCTCATTTTGCTGTTCACTCTGATTCGCATCGACACCGCGTTGAGTATCTATCAGGGCGGTGTCGAACGGTACGTTCGTCGACGAATATTGTTCGTCACCAAAGTCTCCCGAATTTTCTTGCCCTGGGATGAAATTTCGGCCATCGATGTCGGTGACCTCGGGGGTAACTTCGGCTCGGACAAGCATCCCGCGATCGACCTGCACACCGCCTCCGTCCCCGAACCTGCGCGAACACCACACGACAATGAGCACAGGGTCACACTGATGGCGCACGTGCTGCCCGTCGAACCCAATACCTTGCTCGAACTTCTCAGGCGACTACGCTTCGAACCCGATCGACGCGTGCTGATCACCCGACCGGACGCCGTCGAACTTCTGCGTCCTCCCCCGCTCCGCGATCGGTTCCGAGCAGCACGGGCACAGAAGCGGGTGTGATGGACCGTCGATCCCCCGAATTCGGCAGCCTGCACGCATATCTCGATGCACATGAAGTCGACCTGACCCCTGTACAACCCGGCGACCCGGACCGTCCCAACGTTGCGATACCGCGCCCCGACGGCTGGGTTGAGGTTGCCCACGACGTTTTCCCTCAGGCACACACGGTGATCGTCGCACCGGAGTACACGCTCGACAACTGGACCCCCAACGCAGTCCTGCTGCACAGTCGGTTGTCACGGTGGAGGCCCACCGATGAACTGCTCGATGCCGCAGGCCGTGAGGCACGTGTGCTACCGGATTGGAACGAACTATGTTTCCGGGCAGTCGACTTCCACGGGTACCGGTCGGTGTTCGTCCGTGGCACATATCGAGTCGAGGGTGTGGAAGTCGACGCCACGACGCGCTACGTCGTGATCGACCGCGAGTACGACCGGTACCTGACGCAACTGACCGTGACGGCCCATGTACCCGCACCCATCGACCTCACTGTCGCCGCATCTGCCGTGCACACGGGGTTCACGGTGGGCACTTGCGAAGCCGGAGAGAGACGTACCTGAACGAGCGTGCTGATCGCGGACCACGAGAGCAGCACCCGCAGGCGGAAAGGACATCCGCAGACAGCGTGCCGATGTCCGTCACCGCTGCGAATGTCGGTCAGGTCTTGCCGTGGACCCGCTCGTGCAGCGACTCCATACGTAGGTCCAGGTCGCGTGCCGCCTCGGCCGCGAGCCGCAACTCCTCCCGCAGCTCGCCGGGAACGGCGCGGTCGTGCTTGTAATAGATCTTGTGTTCGAGGCTCGCCCAGAAATCCATTGCGACCGTGCGGATCTGCAGTTCGACGTAGACCGACTCGACCCGGTCCGACATGAACACCGGAATTTCGACGATCACGTGCACGCTGCGATACCCGTTGGGTTTGGGCTCGGCGATGTAGTCCTCGATCTCGATCACCGTCACATCACCCTGCCGGGTGACCATCTCCATGATCCGGTACACATCGGAGGTGAAGCTGCACGTGATGCGGATGCCCGCGACGTCCCGGATGTTCTCGCGGATCGCCGTGAGGCCCCTCGGCAGCCCGTAGCGCTGGGCTTTCGCCAGGATCGATTCGGGCGACTTGAGGCGCGACTTGACGTGTTCGATCGGGTTGTAGTCGTGGACGTAGGAGAACTCGTCGCGCAGGATGTTGATCTTCGTCATCATCTCGTCGATGCCGAACTGGTACACCATGAGGAACCGCTTGAGTCCGCGGTGGAGTTCGACTACCGACCGTTCGTCTGCCAACGACGGAACCGCCGCGCTGTCTACCTCGGTGCCGTCTACCGTCGCTGTCACTGTTGGTCCTCCTCGAACACGCTCGCGTTCGAGTCTGCCAGTTTTTCGTGCCGACTGCCGGAGCGATCCGTGATGACCTGGCGCAATGTGCGCGGTGACACGCCGGCGAGTCGTCGCGCTTTGCCGCGGGTAATCAGGATGCCGGTGAGTGCGATCGCCCAGATCGGGTACTGCGCGAGCCAGGCAACGCGGAACGCTTCGAAGGTGTATCCGCCGAGCCGGTCGAGCACGATGCCCATCACCTGCACGACGATGAGGGTCGCGAGGAATCCGCCGATGTTCACGATGCCGTTGGCGGTGCCCAGCGCGGTACTCGGATTGAAAGCGCGAGCGTAGTCGAACCCGATCATCGAGCCGGGGCCACCGACCGAGATGACGACGATGAGCAGTACCAGCAGCCACAGCGGCGCAGGACCCGACAGAGCGAGCACCACCGACCACATGGTGAGGCTGCCGAGCACACTGCCCAGCACCAGCCAGGACCGGTGGTTCGGGAATCTGCCCGACAGCACGCCGAGGATCGGTCCGGCTGCGATGGTCGTCGCCACCGACACCGTGAGGAGTGAACCGGCGGCCGCCGCAGACAAGCCTTGCGCCGATTGCAGATATGGAATGCCCCACAGCAAGACGAACGTGGTTATCGAAAACTGCGCGCCCATATGCGTGAAGAAGCCGAGCCGGGTGCCCGGCCGCTTCCACACGACCGCGATTTGCCCACCGACCTCACGGAGCCCCGCCGGTTCCGACCGGACGTCGACGCCCGGCGGCGCGTCACGCACGATCGCCACGACCAGCACACACGCGAGGATGCCGAGCGCGGCGGCGCTCCCGTATGCCGCGGTCCAGCCCGCGCCGGACAGGATCAGCACGAACGGCACCGCCGAGAGGACCTGTCCGAGCTGGCCGAGGATGCCGGTGAGCTGAGACATCAGCGGCACGCGGCGCGGTTCGAACCACACCGGGACCAGCCTCAGCACCGAGATGAACGTCAGGGCGTCCCCGGCGCCGACGAGCACCCGGGCCGTGTAGGCGAGGGGAAGCGATTCGGTGGTCGCGAGAACGAGTTGCGCGACCGCCATGATCGCGGCGCCGGTCGCGATCATGATGCGCGATCCGAAGCGGTCGAGCAGCACTCCGGCTGGGATCTGCATGCCGGCGTAGACGATGAGCTGCAGGACGACGAATCCGGACAGCACAGCCGGGGAGATGCCGAACCTGTCGGTCGCGGTCAGGCCCGAGACACCGAACGCGGTGCGGTGCAGGACTGCGACGACGTACGCGAAAACTCCGATACCCCAGACCAGCCACACGCGTTTCATGATGCGCCGACAATACGCGCCCAATAACTTACTTACCGGTACTACTCGCGGCCGAGTGACACCCAGGTGGCGTCGGCCGCACGCGGCCCGACCACCAGCCCCGCGAGTGCATCCAGACGTTCGATCTGTTCGCGGTCGAGGCGGACGTCGAGTGCCCCGACGTTCTCGGTGACCCGCTCGGCGAACCGGGTGCCGGGGATCGACACCGACGGCAGACCGAAGCTGCGGGCCTTGCCGTCGAGCCACGCCAGGGCTACCTGTGCGATGGTCGCGTCCACCTCGTCGGCAACGGCCCGGACCTGACCGCGCACCTTCAGGTTCCCGGGCAGTGCGTCCTCCGCGAACCGAGGGAAGCGGCGGCGCAGGTCTTTCTCGTCGACCTGTGTGGTGTCGAAGGCGTCGGTCAGCAGACCTCGGCTCACCGGCGAATACGGCACGAACCCGATGCCGAGTTCCGCGGCGGCCGGCACGACGTGCTTCTCGACGTCCCGTGAGACGATGCTCCACTCGGACTGGATCGCGGCAATCGGATGGACGGCATGAGCCCGGCGCAGTTCGTCGCCGGTCGCCTCCGACAATCCGATGTTCCGAACCTTGCCTGCCCGGACCAGGTCGGCGAGCGCACCGACCGTCTCCTCGATGGGCACGTCGGGGTCGACGCGATGCAGGTAGTACAGGTCGACGCTGTCGATACCGAGCCGCAGCAGCGACGCGTCGATCGCCTGCCTGGCGTACTCGGGACGGCCGTTGACGCGGCGGTTGCCGGCGGGCGTACCACCACCGAGCGCACCGACGAGCCCGAACTTGGTCGCGACCTGCACCTCGTCGCGGCGTTCCGCCAGCAGCTTGCCGACCACGGTCTCGCTGAGACCGTCGCCGTAAACGTTGGCGGTGTCGATGAGCGTCACGCCCAGATCAACCGCGTGATGCAGAGTCGCCAGCGCCTCGTCGGGATCGGTGCCGCCGTAGACGGGGGCAACCGACATGGCGCCGTAGCCCTGCGCGCTGACGGTCAGGCCGGGGGCCAATTCGACGGTGGGGACGGTCATGAACTCTCCTCGTGATCCTTCGATTGCCGAGCGCTCGGCCCGGGCACGGTTCCGTCGTCCGATCCTTCCCGAAATCCTGTGCGCGGGCAGGACGTGAATTCACGATGATCGCAACCGGTCGGACCTACGCTGGGTTCATGTCATTCGACTGGCTCGAACTGCAACGCACGGCGATCCGCGGATTCACCGACCGACTCGCAACCGTCACCGACTGGGCAGCGTCCACCCCCGACACCGAGTGGGATGTCGCTCGTCTGGTCGAGCACATGGTGGACGAGCAGCGGTGGATACCTCCGCTGTTGTCGGGCATGACCGTCCCCGACGCCGAAGCCTCCCTCGCTCCGATCGGCGACGATCTGCGCGCCGAATGGTCCCGCTACGCCGAGACCGCGAGCATCGCGTGGGCCGCGACCGCCCCGGACGCTCCGGTGCACCTGTCCTACGGAGTGGTGCCCTGCCTCGACTACCTGAAACAGCAGGTCGCCGACATCGCGATCCACACCTGGGACCTCGCCTGCGGCGTCGGCGGCGACGACCGACTCGACCCCGATCTGGTCGCCGCGGTGTGGGCGGACATCGAGCCGCAGCGCGACATGCTCGCGTCGAGCGGGCTGTTCGCCGATCCCGTCTCGGTTCCCGACGACGCACCGCTGCAGGACCGCCTGCTCGCCCTGACCGGACGCGACCCTCGACGAGGAGACACGCCATGAGCGAACCCGACGTCAAGCCCCGCAGCCGCGACGTCACCGACGGTCTCGAGAAGGCAGCGTCCCGCGGCATGCTCCGGGCCGTCGGGATGGGAGACGACGACTGGGACAAACCGCAGATCGGGGTCGCCTCGTCCTGGAACGAGATCACCCCCTGCAACTTGCCGCTGGACCGGCTGGCCCGGGCCGTCAAGGACGGGGTGCACGCGGCCGGCGGCTATCCGCTCGAGTTCGGAACCATCTCCGTCTCCGACGGCATCTCGATGGGACACGAGGGCATGCACTTCTCCCTGGTGTCGCGGGAGGTGATCGCGGACAGCGTGGAGACGGTGATGCAGGCCGAGCGCCTCGACGGGTCGGTGCTGCTCGCGGGGTGCGACAAGTCGCTGCCCGGGATGCTCATGGCCGCCGCCCGCCTGAACCTGGCTGCGGTGTTCCTCTACGCCGGGTCGATCCTGCCCGGCACCGCGAAACTGTCCGACGGAACCGAACGCGACGTCACCATCATCGACGCGTTCGAGGCGATCGGTGCGTGCGCACGTGGCCTGATGTCCCGGAGCGACGTCGACGCCATCGAACGGGCGATCTGCCCTGGAGAGGGTGCGTGCGGTGGGATGTATACCGCGAACACGATGGCCAGCGCCGCCGAAGCCCTCGGCATGTCGCTGCCCGGCAGCGCATCACCGCCGGCAACCGACCGGCGACGCGACGGCTACGCGCGCCGCAGCGGGCAGGCCGTCGTCGAATTGCTGCGCCGCGGTATCACCACCGCCGACATCCTCACCAAGGAAGCGTTCGAAAATGCCATCGCGGTCGTGATGGCATTCGGAGGTTCGACCAATGCGGTGCTGCACCTGCTGGCGATCGCACACGAAGCCGACGTCGAACTGACCCTCGACGATTTCGTCCGGGTCGGTGCGCGGGTCCCGCACCTCGCGGACGTCAAACCGTTCGGGGCGCACGTGATGAAGGACGTCGACCACATCGGTGGTGTGCCGGTCGTGATGAAAGCCCTGCTCGACGCCGGATTGCTGCACGGTGACTGTCTGACCGTGACCGGGCGCACCGTCGCCGAGAACCTCGCCGACATCGCGCCACCCGATCCGGACGGCAAGGTGCTGCGCGCACTCGACAATCCGATTCATCCCACCGGCGGCATCACCATCTTGCGGGGCACGCTCGCCCCGGAAGGTGCGGTGGTCAAATCGGCGGGATTCGACGAATCGGTCTTCGAGGGCACCGCACGGGTTTTCGAGCGGGAACGGGCCGCGATGGATGCGCTCGAGGACGGCACCATCGCCGCCGGTGACGTGGTCGTCATCCGCTACGAAGGACCGAAGGGCGGTCCGGGGATGCGGGAAATGCTCGCCATCACCGGGGCCATCAAGGGAGCCGGTCTCGGCAAGGACGTCCTGTTGCTCACCGACGGCCGCTTCTCCGGCGGCACCACCGGATTGTGCGTCGGGCATGTCGCGCCGGAAGCGGTCGATGGAGGCCCGATCGCATTCGTCCGCGACGGCGACCGGATCCGACTCGACGTCGCGAGCGGCACTCTCGACGTTCTCGTCGACGACGCCGAACTCGAGCGGCGCCGCGGCGGTTGGGAGCCGCTGCCCCCGCGATACACCCGCGGGGTTCTCGCGAAGTACACGAAACTGGTCGGGTCCGCATCGGTCGGAGCCGTGTGCGGCTGACTCCCCGTACGTGGTTTCGGTAGCAGTCGCTGCCGAAACCACGTACGAGCACGGACAATCAGATGGGCCGGAAGCCGCTGCCCGCGCCGCCACCCGCATTGACGTCGGCCATGATCGTGTTGAAGTTGGTGCCGACCTCCGGCCCGATGCACGGCGCCCCGAGATAGGCATTGACCATCGCGACGAGGGTCGTGCCGACGACGAGCGGCGCCCCGGAGTCACCTTCGATGACACAGACCTGCGTCCATGTTTCCTGCGATCCGAACACATCGCCCCACACCACACCGCACGTGTTTCCGGTGGTGCGGCCTTCCTTGCAGGCCAAATTCGGGAACTGGGCAGGCGCCCCCACATCGGTGATCGTGACGTTCCCGACCCGATTCACCGCATCGACCTTGCCCGGATCGAATTGGATGACCGCGTAGTCGAGCGCCACGTTGCTGGTCACGACGTGGCCGACGACACCGGCGTCGATGTTGCGCTCCGCTTTGACGGTCGCGCCCGGACCACCGCAGTGTGCTGCGGTGAATCCGACAAGCCGCCCGACGTTGTCATGACCGATCGTGGTCAGGGTGCAGTCGAAGATATCCGACGCCCCGTCGCCGAGCGTAATCCCGGAACCGCCTCCCAACGGAACCCCACCCGGTGCCGCTGTTGCCACCCCGGAACCGCCCCCCACCAGCGCAATCGCTGCCGCGAACACCATTGCCGACTTCTTGAACATCACGTCCCTCCCGCCCGGCCACGAAAGGCCGCGTCAGCGATTCAGCCTAACTGGCCGCTGGTCGCACCGAGGGTCTCCAATGCTTTTTTTGCTTCCTCCAATTGAGCACTGAGCTGAGCGACCCGCTCCTCGGCTGCCTGCCGCGCCTCGTCGTTCACCGACTGCACGGCCTCTAGTGCGGTCGCGTCGCCCAATTCCCGCACGGCTCGTTCCACCGCGTCCGGACCGACCGGGGTGGGCTTGCCGACCCGTCGCGCGCCGTGCGCGACCGCGACGGTCCATTCGTTGTCCGGGTCGATCGTGATCGTGATACTGACGCCGGGCTGTTTCTTCGGCCGGCGGGCCGCCGGTTTCGGCTTGGACGCCGGTTCGGCCGGTTGCGCGGGGGGTGTGGTCACAGAAGTCTCCTTCGTCGCGGGTTTCGGCGTCGGCGGGGTAGCGACGACGGGTTTCGGCGCGGATGCCGATGGCGGCTTCACGACGGGCCGGGGCGCGGTCGGTGCCGGCTCGGCGGCCCGGGGCTTCGGCGCCGCCACGAGCCGGGTCATGCGTAGTTCGTCGGATTCGAAGGGCAGTTCGTCGTTGACACCCTTGGGGCGCACCGTGACGGTACGGCCATCTATTCCGATGACCTTGGCCGATGCCCCCTGCTCGATACCCAAACTCGGAATACCCTCGATGAGATAGACAGTCGCGCGGCGGTCCTCCGCCAGCGCGGTCGCCAACTCGGCAAGCTGGTCGTCGCTGAGGTGGTCTGCTCCGGCTCGTCTGCGGGGCGGCATGCCACGTCCTTCCTGGCTTCGGGGGATCGGTCCCCCGTGGGTTCATCGCGAACACCGTGGGTTCATCGCGAACACCGTGGATTGATTGCAAACACTGTGGGTTGATCGCGAACACTGTCGCACACAGGTACGACACGCTGATGTGCGACTCGTCGAGTGCTTGTCGCAGTCGCGGCGTCGGCAATACGTTCGGAGCGGGCGCCGGCGAAAATGGACCGGCGGTGGTGAGGAGGCCAGGCGTGGAGGATTCGGATCGGCAGGCGAACGCGGCCGGGTCGGCGGCATCGGAGACGCGCGTGACGTTGGGTGCGGACGCACTGGCCGGGGTGCAGCGTGCGTTCGAACGATCCCTGCTCGGCGGCGACCGCCGCTACACCCAGCAACAGGCCGCGGAACTCGCCGATGTCTCCGTCGAACGCGCCCAAAAGCTTTGGCAGGCATTGGGTTTCGCTGTCGATCCTAATCCGGATGCGGTGATGTTCACCGATGGCGACGTGCAGGCGCTACGCAATATCTCGACGCTCGTCGTCAGCGGCGCGGTCGCCCCCGATATGGAAGTACCCGCTGCGCGGTCGCTCGGCCAGTCGATGTCTCGTCTTGCCGAATGGGAGGTGTCGATGCTCAACACCCACCTGCTCGACCGGCTCGACAGCACCTACGCAGGGTCCCGCCCGAACGATGCGGAGGTCGACGAGTTCGTCGGCACACTGCTGCGCGACGTCATGCAGCTGGTCGAACAAACCCAGATGTTCGTGTGGCGCCGTCATCTGGTCGCGACGACCGAACGCACCGTTGTGCGCGCCGGCAGCGAAGTGGCGAGCCGTGATCTCGTGGTGGGTTTCGCCGACATGGTCGGATACACGCGTCTGACCCGCCGCATCGCGGTCGACGAACTCAGCGACCTGATCGAGGAATTCGAATCCGCCGTCGCCACGGTCATCGCGCAGGGACGCGGCTGGATCATCAAGACCGTCGGCGACGAAGTGATGTTCGCCGCGGAGGACCCCGTCGACGGTGCCCGGATCGCGCTCGCCCTACAGGACTCGTTCGGGGCTCGCGAGGATGCTCCGGATCTGCGGGTCGGGCTGGCGTGGGGTCCGGCCCTGGCACGGTTCGGCGACCTGTTCGGCTCGGTCGTCAACATCGCCGCCCGGCTGACCGGTGTGGCGCGCCCGGGCACCATCCTCGTCGATTCCGAGTTGGCCGATCGACTCGATTCGTCGGAAGAATTCCAGGTGCGTCCGGTCCGGAACCTGCGGGTCAAGGACTTTCACCGGTTGCGTCCGTCGGTACTTCGTGCGGCCCGGCCGTGACCGGGCGCCGGTGTGCGTTGGCAGTGAGAAAGTCGTCGACGACACGCTCGCACGACACGGAGTCGAGGGCAGGCAACGTGGCGAGTTTCGTGAATACGATGGGGCCGATCAACTGTGCGAGTGCCAGGTCGTAGTCGAAGTCACCGAGAAGTTCCCGCGCCGCCGGAGTATCGAGAACCCGATCGAACGCTTCACGGTATCGCTCGACGACTCGCACCCGCAGCGACAGCAGTTCCGGCCGATCGCTTCTCAACGCCTCGGTGCTCGAGTAGTCACCGAGTCCCGGCCCGAGGCCCATCCAGCACATCGCGGTCAACGGGATCGGGATCTCGTCGAGGACCCGCGCCTGCGCGACGACCAGCGCGACCAACTGATCGCGCAGGTCGCCCTCCTGGACCGCGGGGATCGGCGGCAACATCCGCGCGAATGCCGCCGCGAGAAGTTCCTCACCACCGGAAAAGTGCCGGTAGAGGGTGGCGCGCGCAACGCGCGCCATCCCAGTCACCGCGTCGATGGTGACGGCTTCGGCTCCCCCTTTGGCCAGTAGTGCGGTCGCGGCGTCGAGGAGTCGGGCCCGCGACCGCACCTTGCGTGGATCTTCCCTGTCGCGAACTCGTCCGGCGCCGGCGACCGGGTTCTGTTCGAGGTCTTCATGGGGAGGCGTGGTGCTCACGTCCACAGTTCTATCCCGTCGGTTCCCTTCGCATCCACTTCTGCTTGTGATACCAATGGTTCCGTTACGATACCGACAGTCTCGTTTCTTGGTGACCTCGCTCCGGGAAGGCCGGCTCGTGTCCGAAACGTCAGGAAAAAATTCGACCACCGCCACAGGGACAGCGGACACACCGCCACGCCTGTCGGGCGCACAATTGTGGTTGCTGACCGTGGCGTGCAGCGCCGTGGCGCTCGTCGTCGCCGCGATGGCGTCGCTGAACATGGCCTTGCCCGATATCGCCGTCGACATCGGCGCGACGCAAAGCCAGTTGACCTGGATCGTCGACAGCTACACGCTGGTGCTCGCGGCGTTTCTGCTCCCGGCAGGCGCGCTCGGCGACCGCTACGGTCGCCGCGGTGTGCTCGTCGCGGGTTTGGCGATCGTCGGGGTGGCGTCGGCGCTGCCGCTCGCACTCGACAGCCCGACGTGGATCATCGTCGCGCGCGGCCTGGCGGGCCTGGGGGCAGCGTTGGTCATGCCGGCGACCCTGTCGGTGATCACCGCCGGGTTCCCCGAGGAACGTCGCCCCCGAGCAATCGGCATCTGGGCGGGCACCGCGGGTGCAGGCTGCATCGCGGGCATGCTCGTGTCCGGTGTGATCCTCGAATACAGCTCCTGGATAGTCATTTTCGTCTGTTTTGCGGTGGCCGCCGCCGCACTGCTCGTGGCGTCGCTGACAATCGCGTCGTCACGCGCTCATGAACAGTCACCGCCGGACCTGACCGGCAGTGTCCTGTCGGTCCTCGCGATCGGACTGTTCGTGTTCGGCCTGATGGAGGGTCCCCACCGCGGCTGGACGGATGCGTCGGTCCTGGCGTGCATCATTCTGGGGCTCACCGCCGCCACAGGTTTCGTGGTCACCGAGCTACGCACACCCACACCGCTGCTCGATGTCCGATTGTTCACCGATCGCGCATTCGGTTCCGGCGCGTTGACGCTGCTGTTCCAATTCCTCGCGATGTTCGGTGTGTTCTTCATCGTCGTGCAATACCTGCAATTGGTACTCGGCTACTCGCCGCTCGAGTCGTCGATCCAGTTGGTCCCGCTCATCCTGCTGGTGATGACGGTGTCTGTGCTCATCCCGCCGCTCGTGCCTCGGGTCGGACTCCGATTCCTCTTCGTCGGTGGTCTCGCCGTCCTCGCAGCATCGTTCGTGCTGATCGGCGAACTCGGCCCGCAGTCGTCTGCACTGATGATCAACGCCGCGCTGTTGCTGCCCGGCATCGGTATGGGCATGGTGTCGGCGCCGGCGACGCACGCGATCGTGTCGAGCACACCCGCCGACAAGCAGGGCGTCGCGTCCGCGGTCAACGACGCCACCCGCGAACTCGGCGCGGCGATCGGCGTCGCGGTCGCGGGCAGCATGCTCGCCGCCATGTACGGCCGGAAGATCGAGCCGGTCGCCGAGCTGATTCCCGACCCCGCCGCGCGCGCCGCCGTGTCGGATTC
>NZ_JBAQXC010000278.1:0-7430 GCF_049299235.1 Rhodococcus sp. (in: high G+C Gram-positive bacteria)
CTGGCTACTCTTCTTCACGGCGGTCCCTTGCTGTTGGTGTGTCTTGGCAGACGCCCGATGCCTACCACATGGCAGGGATCGAGCTTGGGACCGCCACCTCAATTTCTACGACTTACGGGACAACCTCCAGGCGCCGCACATCGAACTTTGGGACGGGGACGGGGCGGGGCGCGCGGGGTGTCGTTGCTGCTCGGGACCTGGCCGGTCGGTTGTGGGTGCGGGTCCCGTCGGTGAGGCAACATTGATGTTGTATTTGTTGCCGATGTTTACTCAAGGTGCATATGATGCGTTCCTGTTGAATCAGCGTTTTCAATGTTGGGGGAATTGATGTCCATGCCGCTGCCCAACCCGACTCCCGCGCGCACAGCGCTCACGACAGATCACCTCGAAACCCTCCGAGCCGACGCCCGATCCAACCGGTACCGGTTCGTCGATCCCACCCGACTCCCATCGGTCCGGCACACCCTCGCGCAACTCCCCACAATCTGGATCGACCACGTCCTCGGTCGCGCGACCACCGGCTGCGGCACCATCGCCCTGCAATGGGGCGAGATGGTCACCCTCGAACACGCCGCAAAACTCGACCGTGACCACCTCGACCACCTCGCCACCCGCAGACAGGAAGACAACGCGCGCCGAGAGAACAACGAGCGTTCCGAACAACACCGCCGCGACGTCGACCGGAGGCAGCGGTGGAACGAGTTGCGCCACACACTTCCGGTCGACGTTTTCGTCGGCCTGAACTGGGCTTTCGGATACGAGAACGGCAGCAACCGCGGACGCAGCCACATCGTCGTGCAACACGACCTCCGTAGCGGCCGACTCCACAGGCCGGCAGCGACAGCCCTCTGTGAAACACCGTCACGCACCGGAGGCGGCGCGTGGGGACTCAACCCGCTGCGCGCGCTCGATCGGACTCCCCGCGACGCAGTCGGTCCCGGCGACCACGATCGCCTGCCGGACTGCCGAGCCTGCCTCGCCATCGCCGACCGCATCGCGAAGCGGCAGCCATGCCGCCCCGACGCGCAGTGACTCGTGCGTGCGATGGTGAGTCAGTCGCGTGAGCCCCAGATGACGAAGGCAGCGCCTGCCGGCTATGCGCTGCCCGAGCACTCGTCGGGTTCTGTAGCATCTAGCGTGCGGCCGGCTTGTCCGGCCAACCCGAGATGCGACGACGGTTTGGTCGCCGGATGACTCGCATTCTTCGGAATCCGCCTCGGGCGGAGGTGTGGCAGGCGCCAACTGGGATGTTATCGCCTGCCACACCGTCCGATGCTTCGCACATCCTCGACGGCAGGGACATTCGCATGGGACGGACCCGGTACCGGGTGGCGCCGGAACCGGCGGTCCGGTTGGACCCTGAGGCCGGCGGTGATACGACCTTGATCTCCAAACAGAGTGGATACAGAACCGCCGAGGTCTACGACGACAGGGCGGGGGAACGCCACTCGGCTCGGGGCCTCGACTCCATGGTCGAAGACGCTGCCTACACCCGCGCTCGCAAAGACCTCGAGCGCGCCTATCCTCGCTCTGCTGTTCGCCGCGTCAACGAACGCAAACGCCGAACACTGCCCATCCCCGACGCGATCCGCCTCCCACCGAGTTCCCGCCAACGCAAAGCGCGGTCGGTGACCAAGCAGCGCGCGCAGTCGAACCTGCCACGGATCCAATACAAGGCGATGAGCGGTCTGATCAACGACACGCACACCTGGACCGATATCGGTGCCGCGTTGACCGACGTCAATGGCGACGCCCAACTTCTCGACGATCAGGTCCGCACACATGTCCAACGCATCGATCGCGCCATCCAAGCAGCCGAACGTGAGAACGACCGCGGTCATGTCGTCTACTGCGCCGTTTCCCTGCCGCACGACCAGCCGGCGGAAGCGAAGAATCTGCCGTCGACCCTGCAACCCGGTGCACGGATCGAGTTCGACCGCTACACCATGACCACCCATGCGATCCACGAGATCGAAGAGGTCATCGACGATCGGGTGGTCGTCTTCGAAATGGAAACTGCCCGCGGAATGTATCTCGGCCGCTCGGACAGCGTCGACGACACCGCGCACCTGCTTCCCCGCGGCATGATCTGGGAGGTCGTCAGTTCTCACGACGGCCGCTACCGCCGACGTGACGGAACGTATGCGCGCTGCCGAATCGTTCAATTGCAGGACATGGGAGAGGAACAACTCTGATGCCGTACATCGACGCCAAGGGACGCCCCGAACTCGTCGTCAACCCAGCCATCAAGCTGGGCTTGGCGTTCTTCACACCGCTACCCCAGGCGGCCGACACCGCCACTCCCGGTGCGGCCGTTGCCGGCCTGCCCCGTCCGGCAGCCGCCGGCCCGGTTCGGAGGCGTTCTTCGACGCGCACCGCGTCCACCGCCTCGGCTCGCCGCAGTACTGCACGGGAGACCACCGAACGTTCCAGGAACACACCGACGGTGAACGAATCAGTGGTCTCGACGTCCCGGGCGACGAATCCGGATTCGGTGCCGGTACAGCACCCGGTAACTCGGCAACCCGCCGACAGTGCATCACCTCGCCGGAACTCGAAGGGGACAGCCGGAGACACTCGGTGCGATAGCCGAGAACTTTAGCGCGTTCCTCTGATTCGTCAGGCGGAGATCAGTGTGTCGTCGTCGCTGTTGCCAAGGCGTGTGAGCCGACCACCGCACGTTCGGCGATCGCGGCTGCGGCTGCACCGAGGATTCTGTGATCGACAGGAGCAGCTCCTATCCTGGTTCCGGATGTGCTGCACGCCGGACGATTACACCCCACAGGACGCCGGCCCCGATGATCACAGCACTTCCAGGCGACCCGGGCCGATCCGTTCGGTCCGGGATGCTACCGCGTGCCCTGCACGCCAAGAACGTGGCGGCGGTCAATCCAGCGGCGCTGGCCGGTACGCCCCGTACAGTCCACGCTCGTCGCCCGCGAGGTACTGCTCGTGCTGGACCTGTGCGCGGGCCGCGAGCGCCGACAGTCTCGCCCGTGCACCGTTGAGTCGATCTTGGCGCCGTGCTCGCAGCGCGACGGCCGCGACGTACACGCCCCACACGACAGCGCCGAGGACGGCTGCGCCGAGAAGCCACTTCCAGTACGTCACCACGACCGCGAGCGTGATGAACGCACCGACCCACACGAATGCGTTCTGCACCTGGTTGCTCCTCTGCCGTTCGATGGGCGGTCAGTGTTGCACAGGTATCCGACAGCTGGCGCGGCCGTCAGGATCGGGCACAGGATCACCGTGACGCCACGACAGGCGGCCGGTCGACGCTCAGGCACGCCCTGTGGTCAACACATGCCATCGCCAGTCGGCTCCGTCGGTGCCCGGCTCGTCGCGGCTGCCGACGTGGATCTCGCGCGTCGCAGCGACGGCCGTCGGGGACAGGTCGACGCCTCGACCGAACTACCCGTGTCCATCGGCGTAGCTGCCGGGGCGGCCGACCGCAGTTCGTCGCTGTCGGCCGCGGTATCGGCCGGCCGGCCGGATCGAACATCCGCAGACACATACGGGTGGTGGGTAGGGACACCGAGCCGACCGGCCGACGCCTACAACGGCACCTCGTCTGCGTAGATCAGACGTTCCACCGTCCCCGCCGCTTCACCGCGAACAGAGGGATCGGCGTTGAGCAACTCGTACTCCTCGACCAGCACCCGCCACTCGGAGTCCACCGTGCCGGGCTGCCGCAAGCCGGGATACCCCGCGCTCCACGGCAGCGCCACGGACCCGGTCCATGTGGCACGGCAGGAACCGGACTCCTCGACGCTGACTGCGTGCAGCACCGATGCCGATACCACTGCCCATTCCAGATCACCCGCACCCGCGGCACGCTGCTGCACACTCGCCCGCACGATCCGCGACTGCTGCAGTCGCGTTGCCCGCGCGGCCCCCTCACCTGTCGGACTGTCGGCACCGAGCTCCTCGCCCGGAAGCGCGGAGTCACCCCGGGGGTCGAACCGCAGCCAACCGACAACACCGGACAGCGTCACCTGAACGTGCTCCGGATCCGGTCTGCCGACGGTCAGTGTGCGGGTGGGCAGCGGCTGAACCCAGCCGGTGAGTGCGACAGGGGAGAGCGAGCAACCGTCGATCGAATGTGGTTGGAACCGTGCAACGGCCAGCCGCAGGAACGGCCACAAAGCCGAAGTGTCCTGCACGGCAACATCAACGAACCATCGCCCCGAGTGCTCGTCGAATTCCGGTTGGTAGCCCAGAACCCGGACCGCCGGCTGTCCGAAGACGTCCCGCAGTGGCACCGCACCCGCCACGGTGACCGGGTTGCCGGGCCCTTCGACCAGCCTCTGTCCCGTCCGCCAGGCACCTCACCTCGCAGCGGCGGCTGGATACCGAGATGGGTGGCCGCGCCGGTCTCGACGACGTCGAGGAGCAGCTCCTCGAACTTCAAGAACGGCGGCACGGTCGGATCGGAGGTGGATCCGCCATGCTGGATGATCGGGTCCGCAGCCCACAGACTGGTCGCGCCGTCCGGAGCCTGCTGGCTTTTGGTCCGCTGCATCCACGTTCCATCCCGATTGCGTGCCGGTTCGTTCGGATCGAACACGAGCACACCGAGCAATTCACCGTCGCCCGATGAGAACCAGGGCCGCGCCAACCAGAGCCGGACACCCGAGCGTCGCACCCGCCTCCACGCGAACGGATCGTTCGGTTCGGGGAACGACTCCCAACGCAGCAGCGGCACCGCATCCACGATCACCGGTGCAGCGGGCCGCGCCGACGACAAGACGTCGAGGACAACCGACTTCCCCTGCGTGGGTTCGGCGGCACGCTGCTCCGCGGTGAAGTACTCGGCGAATCGTGTGGTCCCGGTCGGCACGTAGGTGACCCGACGGTAGTGGGTGTCCTCGAAGGTTTGCAGCATCCGGTGGAACCCGATCCCGTCGAGCCACCACGCCTGGGTACCGGTCGGCAGGTAGTCGTACAGGAACAGGACCCCGGTCTTTTCCCGTTCCCCGACAGGTGAACGCACAACGACATCGGATTTCGACACGATCTGCGGGGTCGGGGCCGCCACGTCGTCGACAGTCTCGACCCACGATGCGGTCACCACCACGGTGTCGGTGCTCGCCCCGTGCACGTGAACCAACCCGGTCAGGGCGGCGACAGACCGGCCGGGCGGTCGGATGAACACGCTCAGCGCGGACAACTCCGGCGGCCGGACAGGTTCGGGGACAGCGTGGACCAGCCGCACATCCGTCGATGGGGTGAGCCACCACGTCCAACCGGACGTCGCCGCACGAATGAGAGCTGCGAGTGTGACGAGCTCGTCGGAGGTGTACCCGTCGTCCGAATCGGCGGCGCTGGCCCGGTGTGAGCGCCACAGCCCGAACATGTTCAGCGAGTTTCTGTCGAGGGTGCTCGATACCGCCACTCGTACCTGCTCACCGGGGGGCAGTTCGACATGCACGACGTGGTAGTCCACCCGGGCGCGAAGTGTGGATCCGGCTTCGACGACGAGCCGGAGGGGTTGCAGCACCGGCCAGCGGTCCTTCGGGTAGGGCACGGTCACCGACTGCAGCGCTCGCGGTTCGGGCAGCAGATGTGGGGCACCGGCTTCGTAGAACACGAGCGAGACGCCGGTCGCGTACGGGTCCGGAAGGTACGGCAGGCGCAGGGTGTCGGTGTCGTGCACAACGTACTGCCCTTCGCCGAGTGGCCGGCCGCGGGCAGCCGCGATGTCCGCGAGGGTCGCGCGATGCTCGGGGGGTGATGTCGGCGCCCGGGCGGTCGACCAGCGCGATGCCGGGTTGTTCGTCGGTCGTTGTGGCATCGGTTCGGCTGGGGACGAACTGGTCGAGCAGTGTGCCTCGCTCCGTGAGCGCGATGGCGTACAGCCGTCGGATCTCGGCGGCGTCGCCGGTACCGATCGCCGCGTCGAACTCGCCTGCGGCCTCGGCGTCGAGTTGAGTGGCCTTCGGTGGGGCGAGGTGCCGTTCGGAGGTCACCGGATCGCCCTGGCGCACGACGAGCACCGCGATCTGTTCCCCCGCGGTGAGCTCGTTGCGGGCGACGAGCGTCGGCGCCGGGATCGGATCCCACCGCAGATACGGCCGTGGGGTGGTCACGACAGGCCGTGTGAGGGCCTGGGTGCGGCCGGGTTGTTGGAGGTCGTCGGTGGCGGCCAGCGCGGCGAAACGTTCAGCGTCGAACCGCAATTGAGGGCGCACTCGCAGGAGGTGCCGCGACTCGGCGAGTGTCCGTGCCGCGTCGGCTGCAGCGTCGAGTGCACGCTGGGTGGGCACCGGCTCCTCGCGGTGTATCGCGTGTGCGACGAGCCGGCCCAGGGCCGCGTCGATTCGCGTGTTGCCGGACAGCAGTTCGTCGGGGATCCGGGCGGTGGCCGGGGGAACCGGGCGGAGGTGTTCGACGATTGCTGCACGCCGCGCCTGTGTGATGCCGCCGCGATCGAGCCGCGCGTAGGTGTCTCGCAGACGGTCGAGGTGTCGGCGGGCCGCGGCGACCGCGTGCTCGCTGGGCGGGACCGGATGCTGGTGCCGTGGCGGTATGTGCGGGACCGAGTTCCCGGCGAGGTCCACGGCGAGTACGCGGAAGCTGTACGACGTCCCGTACCGCAGCCGCGGCAGCGACCCGGGTTCGACGCGAGAGGTGGTGTGCGCGCCGCCGATCGGCTCATCCGGGACGGTATCGACGACATTCTCGGTGGAGCCGTCCGGCCCGGCCGGTTCGACGTGCACGATGGTTCGTCCGGGTCGCGGAGTGGAGAGGCTCCAGCCGTCCCAGCCGGCGACGACTTCGTGCAGGTAGTACCCGGTGGTGTGGTCGCCGGGTGTGGTGTTCAGCGCCGACAATTGCAGGAAACCCACGTCGGGTTCGTCGGTGAGCACGGCGAACCCGCCCGGTGACGCGGTGACGGTCACCTGCCGTCGGTGAAGACTGTGCCAGGTGTCGGTCATGTCGTCCCATACCTCGACGCGGATACCGCGTACCAGATCGTCGAGGAGAAGCTCGCGGGTGCCGTCGTCGTCGGCGAGGTGCTCGGCTTCCGCGACGCGGGCGCGGAGTTGGTCTGCCCGTTCGCGGCGGGCGAGAGCGAAACCCGTCGAACGCAACGTGCCCGGTGCCGATGTTGCGGGATCTCCGTTGGCCTCGCTGGTGTACTGGCGGGTCAGGTTGCGTGCGTACTGGTCGAGTTTGAGTCCTGCCGCGTCGGGGTCGACGTCGAGCACCACCCATTCGGGGTCGCCGAGCGGCAGGGCACCACCGACCCAGGCATCGGAGGATTTCGCGGCGAACACCGGCCCGTCCACCACCACCGACACCTTCCGGGGTGGAAGAACCTGGAGGTCGGGATTCGGTGATGTCACGGTCACGTTCACCCAGGTCGCACCGGTGAGGGCTGCCTGCGCCGCTACGGAGTCGACCCCGTCGAGGACGACGTCGAC
>NZ_JBAQXC010000279.1:0-33153 GCF_049299235.1 Rhodococcus sp. (in: high G+C Gram-positive bacteria)
GCCCCGGCGGTGGGCGCGTTGTGGTCGTGGGACATCACCGAGCTGCGGGGCCCACGCACCCAGGACCGGTATCTGCTGTATTTGGTGATCGACGTGTATTCACGGTTTCCGGTGGCCTGGCGTATCGAGTACGCCGAGACCGGCGCCGCGGCGGTGGAAATGTTCACCGAGGCGTTCGCGGTGTTCGGGGCGCCGCAGGTGCTGCACGCCGACAACGGGTCCTCGATGCGTTCGTTCGAGTTGCTCGATACGCTCGAGGACAAGCAGGTGCTGCCGTCCTTTTCGCGGCCGCGGGTCAGTGACGACAATCCGTTCTCCGAGTCGCTGTTCAAGACCGTCAAGTACGACCTGTCCTGCCCGCCACGGTTCGACAGCATCGACCATGCCCGGCAGTGGACCGAGGAGTTCATGGGCCGCTACGCCCTCGAGCACCGCCACAGCGGGTTGGGGCGGCACACCCCGGCGTCGGTTTTCCTCGGCACCGCCGTCGAGGATCACCGTCGCCGGCAGGACCGACTCGATCGGATCCATGCCCGGCACCCGCAGCGGTTCCGTCGCCGGCCGTTGGCGCCGCCACTGCCTCAACCGACCGGTATCAACACCACTCACCTGTCTCAGACAGGTTGACAACTTCCGTAGGCAGCGCGCGGCTGTCTTTTCCGTCGGCGGATGTCGAGGGCGACGGTCATGCCCGGCGGTCACGCAAGGAATCATCCGAGCACGCTGTCGTCGTCGAACCTGCTGCCGATCGACGCCTCGTGTAGTGGAATCGGGATTGTCCCCGGAGGCAATCGAAGGAGTTCCCACCATGCGACCCACCGGTATCACCGCAAATCTGAACGTTCCGGACATCGAGGACGCACGCAGCTTCTACGCGGACTTCCTCGGCCTCTCCGTCGAGGAGATGAACTTGGGGTGGGTCGCTCGGTTCACGACCCCGGACGGACGCGCCACCGTGCAGTTGGTCAGTGGTGATGCGACGGCACCGGTCGATTCGGTGCTGTCCGTCCACGTCGGAGACGGGGTGGAGGCCGCATACGACGACGCCCAGCGTCGAGGATTCGAGATCGTCTATCCGCTGACGACGGAACCGTGGGGTGTGCGCCGCTTCTTCGTGCGCGCGCCGGGCGGTTCCGTCATCAACATCGTCAGTCACTCGGACGAGTGACTGACGATTCGAGTGGTTCGGCCGTGGCGGCGGTGTCACGACTGCCTTCCGTCGCCACGGTACGGGGAAGGCGGGTGCGAAGCGCAGCGACGGGTCGTACCGTCGACGTGTACCGCTTCGGCCACGTTCGGCGGGAGGCATCATGGGCGACGCGCAGAATGCGACGACAGCACGCCGGCGCGCAGGCTACGTGGTGGCGATCGTCGTCAACGCGGTGCTGTTGTATGCGATCAACGGTTGGCCCGGCTGGGACGCGGTGCCGTTCCTCACCGACGACACAACCGTGGTTCTGGGCTGGGTCAACGCATCGATCGTGGTGAGCATCATCGCCAATGCCGTCTTTCTCGTGGCAGATCCCCCGCGGCTCAGGGCGTTCGGTGAACTCGCCACGAGTGCGGTCGGACTGTATGCGCTCACGCGGATGTGGCAGGTTTTTCCGTTCGACTTCGGAGCAGCTGGCAGCGTGCCATGGACGACGATCGTCCGCGTTGTTCTCGGTGTCGGAATCGTCGGCACGATCATCGCCGTCCTCGTTTCCCTCGTGCAGGTGGTGACCGGGCGCAGGCGCTGAGCATCGCCCCGGGGCGCAGTGTCCGACTGCTCGGTGGGGCAGATGCGACGGTTCATGGCTCCCCGCGTTGCCTACTTAGCGCATATTTGATTTAATCGGTGGCGCAAAGGAAGGAGGGTGTGGTGATCGAATTCTTGAACTCGACGGCGTTCACCGCCTTCGGGGCGCCGACGACCTGGGCCGAGACGTTCGGCTTCGTCACCGGCGCGTGGTGTGTATACCTGGTGGGACGGCAGTCGATCCTCAACTGGCCGTTCGGAATTGCCAACAACCTCGTATGGATCCTGCTGTTCGCGACCGCCGGTCTGTACGCCGACTCCGGATTACAGGTCGTCTACATCGCCCTCGCGGTGTGGGGCTGGAGCAACTGGGTGCGCGGCAGGGCAGGTGAGGCGCTACCGGTCGCCGGGACGAGTCCGGCCGAGTGGGCGGCGCTCGCGGCCGTCGGCCTCGCCGGGCTGATCGCGCTGACCGTGCTGCTCGAGACGGCGACGTCGTCGACGGTCGCATTCTGGGACGCGCTGACCACGGTACTGTCGCTGCTCGCGACGTGGGGGCAGGCGAAGAAGCGATGGGAATCGTGGCTGCTGTGGATCGCAGCCGACCTCGTCTACATTCCGCTCTACCTGCACAAAGGGCTGGTGCTCACGGCAGTGTTGTACTGTCTGTTCCTGGCGTTGTGCATTCGCGGACTCGTGGCGTGGCGGCGCTCGACGGCCGTCGATCGAGAACTCGCGGGGGCACGCTGATGTATCGGCATGCACTGGTCATCGGGAAGTTCTATCCGCCGCACGCCGGGCACCACCACCTGGTGCGCCGCGCCGCCGCGGTCGCCGAGCGGGTCACCGTCGTCGTCATGGCCTCGGCCGCGGAGACGATTCCACTGCCGGATCGGGTGGCGTGGATGCGTGAGTCACACGCAGGTGATTCGATGGTCACCGTCACCGGAATCGCCTGTGACGCACCGATGGATCTCGAATCGGAACCGGTATGGGCGGCCCAGGTGGCGTGCATGCGCGCAGCCGTCCGCACGGTCACCGACCTTCCCGTCGACGTGGTGGTCTCCAGTGAGAAGTACGGTGACGAACTCGCACAACGATTCTCGGCCACCCACGTGTGTGTCGACCCGGAACGCGTCGCACACCCGGTGTCCGGTACGGCATGCCGCGACGACCCGGCCGGACGCTGGCACGACCTGGATGCACCGGCGCGGGCGGGGCTGACCACCCGCATCGTGGTGGTCGGCGCCGAATCGACCGGAACCACCACCGTCAGCCGTGCACTCGCCCGCCGCGCCCGGGCCCGTGGCGGAGTGTGGGCGCACACCCGGTGGGTGCCGGAGTACGGCCGCATCGTCACCTGCGAAAAATTCGAACACGTGCAGTCGCTGGACCCCACGGCGACGATGCACGACCTCGACTGGACGGGCGACGATTTCGCCCACATCGCCGCCGAGCAGAGCCGCCTCGAAGACGGTGCGGCGCGGAACGGTTCGCCGCTGCTGGTATGCGACACCGACGCATTCGCCACCACCGTGTGGGAACGACGCTACCTCGGCGAGGGCAGCGACCGCGCGTGGGAGGGCGTCCGGGACCGCCGCGCCCTGTACCTGCTCACCGACCACGTCGGCGTTCCGTTCGTGCAGGACGGTATCCGCGACGGGGAGCACATCCGGGCCGACATGACGGGGTGGTTCGTCGACGCGCTCACCGTGACGGGCCGGTCCTGGGTGCTGCTGACCGGCAGCCTCGACGATCGGGTGCGCCTCGCCGAGCGGGTCGCCGACGACGCACTGCGCGTCAACACCCGGTGGTAGTCGCCGACAGGCCCGCTTGTGTGGGATTGTGTTCGCCGGGCGGACACAATCTCACACAGAACGAGTTGGTGGCATCACGCAGGGGCCGGGTGCACGAGCCCAGTCAGGCGACCGCGGTTGCCTCGAACTCGACCATCTGGCCGAGGACTGCCAGTCTGCTCACCCCGAGCATCGTGGTGGCCGGCGCGACCCCCGCGCTGCCCAGTCGCGACGCCAGCACGCCGTAGTGCTGGAGAAGGGTGGCGGACCATGCCACCGGATTGGCGGCGGTTCGTTGGATTGCCACATCAGCTCCATTCGATTCGTGAGAAGTTCGCGTGTCGGGTGGTGGCCGGGGCCGCCATCGACGCCTTCGAGGCTCCCAATCAATCACGACACCCTGTGTCATATATTCGCTAGAGTTTTTGGGTGCGCGCCGACCGACTGGTTTCCCTGGTGCTCCTGCTCCGCCGGCACGGCCGGCTCTCCGCCGCTGCGCTGTCCCGTGAGCTGGAGGTGTCCACCCGAACCGTGCTGCGCGATATCGAGGCGCTTTCCGCCGCAGGCGTCCCGGTCTATGCCGAACGTGGCCGGCACGGCGGATTCGCGTTGCTGCCAGGGTTCCGAACCGAGTTGACCGGCCTGAACCACGACGAGGCGCTGGCCCTGCTCGTCGCCGGATCACGTCGCGGCGCACAGGCATTCGGGATCGGCTCGGTGCTAGCGTCGGCGATGCTCAAACTGGTCGACGCGCTACCGGACAGCAACCGGGCAGTCGCGACCGGCGCGATCCAGCGGTTGCTCATCGACCCCGAGTCGGACTTCCTTGTACACCGGCCGGTCGCCGACGACGCCCCGGATACCGTCGTCGCCGAGATCCGGCGCGCGGTGCTGGCCGGACACAAACTCCGCATCCGCTACGCGGCCGCCGATCAGACGCCGTCATGGCGCATCGTCGATCCGATCGGGCTGGTCACCGTGCGCGACCGGTGCTATCTGCTGGCCTCGCGGTCCGGCGCAGACCGTACGTACCGGCTGTCCCGGGTCTCGGCCGCCGAGGAGTTGCCCGAGCCGGCCGAACGATCGGACGATATCGATCTGGGACGGGCCTGGCACGAACGCAGTGTTCGGTTCCGGGCAGGCGGAGACCAGGTGACCGTGCAGGTGCGGGTGAACACGGTGCGACGGAACGAGTTGGTGCGTACCGCGCTGACCGTCGGCGCCGAGGATACAGAGTTGGACGGCCGGCTGCGGCTCGAGCTGATCTTTCAAGATGCTCGCCACGCCGAATGGGCGTTGTGGGAACTTGGTACCGAAGGGGAAATCGTGGCCCCACAGTGGCTGCGTGTCTGTCTACGCGATCGCGCCGCCGCGATCGCTGCCCATCATTCTGCTGGAGCGGAGAGGAGCGGCCGATGATCGCGGCGGATGTGTTGTCGACGGGCCCCCGTGGGCGACGAATGTTGTTGGCGTATGCGCTGGAAGCCGAGCGAGCCGCTCGACCCGAGTACGACGAGAATTCGTTCGGCTCCGCGGTTTTCCGGGCGTCCTATCAGCTCGATCCGGGGAGAGGCCGGACCCGCGTCGTCTACGGTGCCGGCACCGAAGGGCCGCAGTGGCCGGAGATCGCTCCGGAGGAGGTCGCGCGGCGGCTGGCGCAGGTGCCGCTGCCCGAGGTGACGGCGCTCGATCTGCGTTCCGCGCTCGTGGACGCCGTCGACACGGCGCGGTACTGGCAGGACCCGGACGGCGAGGACATCCTCGTTGCCACGGTGCCTGTGCGACAGGAGCTTCGACGCGTTGCCGAGCACATCGCCGGATCACCGGATGCACAGTGGTGGGGAACGGGGGTGGCGCGCGACGATCAGTGGCTCGTGGGCTGGGACAACGGTGACGAATGCGGTGTCCAGGCCTCGGTTCCACCTCCCGCCGCTGATCGGTTGCGGAACTGGCACACTCGCGTCAGCGAGGCCGAAGCCCGAGCGGAACGCGATCGCCCCACCGACGCGACGGCGAACTGGTCCGGTGAATGGTGGTCGGCACCCTTGACACACATGTGGGCGTCGTCCCGGACACTCGCCGACGGGAACCCGGCAGGTGTGTGGTTCGTCGAGGACAGTATGGGCTGGGACCGCGCCTTCGCGCGGCGAGTGACGGTACCGCCGGGCGCCGCAGTGCTCGAGGTCGACGACGCCGACACCTGGGTGGATCTGTGCCGGCGCTTCCCGCTCGAGGTCACCGCGGAGAAGCGGCACGATTGGTACCGGACCACGGGCCGCGACGGACGCTGGGTGATCCCCGACTGGCAGCGGGTTGCCGAGCACCACGCGGGCGTGCACCTCACGGTCGCCGGATACCTGTCCGCGGCAGGAACGGCGATCGACGTCGACACCGACACCGCATCGGTCATCGCGGGATGGGCAGCGGACGAAACCTTCTGGCTCACAGACGCCGTCGTCCCCGACGAGGTCCCGGTCGTCTGGGTCCGTGACGATCAGGTGTGGAATCGCGAACCGACGATGCGATAGGGGAACGTCAGAACAATCGTGGTGTTGCCCGTGACCCGTCGCGGGCCTCGACGATTCGCGCGTGCCACCGATCGACTAGCCACATCTCGACCAGTTCGGGCCGGGTGGTCATCAGGGACGCCCAGGTGGTGAGCAGATCGGTGTATCGGTGGTAGCGCCGCAGCGTGAAGTCGGCGACAGAGGGGTCCTCGAGCCACCCCTCGTGCACGAGTGTCGACACCCCGTGCTGATCGAGAAGTTGCGCGGGCCGGCCATCTGTCCGGACGCCGACCGCCCACAGGAAGGTCGACAGCAGGGGAACGCCGACGCCGGGCGTGTCCGGCCATCCCGACCACGTCTGCCGGGGCGTATCGGGCAGCTTCTTCGTGTCCGCGCAGTAGTCGAGCACGCCTTTGATCTTCGTGAGTCGGTCGCGGCTCTTGGGGGCGTGGGCGTCGCGGACGTCGGGGAAGCGGCGGACGGCTCGACGCCGCGGATGGGCGCTGCGCCATGCCGCGCACAGGAACAACAGCCCCAATCCGTCGTGGTCGGCGTCGACGAGTTCACTGCCGAGACGTAGGTCGTTGCGCTGCACGATCGCCTCCCCGCCGGTGACGACACGGCCGTCGAGGTTGCGGCCGCGCAGCCGGATCCGATGCTCGGCGCGTTCGAGGTGGTCGTTCCACCATTCGAGGTCGACGGTGACGCCTTCGTCGAGCACTTGCAGATCGAACGACCGTGCCCGGCACCATTCGGAACACGCCTGGGGTGGTTCGAATCCCTCGTCGTACGGGTGCATTCTGCCGAGAATGCCACGTGTAGCGCGTGTTCCCGAGGAGACACGCGAGTGTGCGACTGCGACGTCGGTGCTCAATTCTCGTCGGGACCGGTGGTCGGGGGTGTGGGGATCACCGCGGTGGTCAGCGCGACGCGAACCCGGCCGTCACCGGAATTCGTTCGGTAGGGCGCGAGCAGTTCGGCGAGTTCGGCCTGGATCGCCGCGAGATCGTCGGTGGTGACGTAGAGCGGCGTGGTGCCGAATCCCAGGTAATTCCGCAGGGAGCGGTCCTCTCCGTCGACGAACGTGTCGAAGCTTTCCCCGAGTGCGCCGAGGAAGGTGAGGAAGGCGTTGCGGAGTTCCGCGTCGCTCATCGCCTCGAGATCGTCGTGGCCGATGTGCGCCATGCGCTCGCCGAGAGCGAGGGTGCGCTCGATGGTTCCGCGCACGCGGCGTTCGTCGACGACGATGACGATCTCGGCGTCGATCAGTGCCGCGACGTGCCGATAGAGCGTGGCCTGGGTGACGTGGGGAAGCGCTTCGCGAAGTTGTGCAGTCGTCAGGTGCCGGTCTCCGAGTTGTTGCACGATCCGTAGCCGAACGGGGTGCAGCACGATATCGGCAATGGGCGTGTTCGCCATCGCGGCCCTTTCCATATTGTTCTCAGGTTGATAATGTTCTCATTATCGATAGTGATTCTACCGGCGTCAGGAGGCAGCGATGAAGGGACCGTCGATCGAGGTGGAGAAGCTCGCCAAGCGGTTCGGTCGACTGGATGCCGTCACCGACATCACGTTCACCGCCCGACCCGGTCGTGTGACAGGGTTTCTCGGACCCAACGGCGCCGGGAAATCTACTACCTTGCGGATGCTCCTCGGCCTCACCCGGCCGGACCGCGGAACCGCTCTGCTCGACGGGGTCGCCTATCCGGATCTGCCGGACCCCACGGGAACCGTCGGCGCGGTACTCGACATCGCCTCCGCCCATCCGGCGGCCACCGCACGTGACCACCTCCGCACGTTCTGCGCACTCGGTGGACACCGGATGTCGAGGGTCGACGAGGTCATCGCCACCGCCTTGCTCGACCGGTTCGCGGACCGGCGCGTCGGTGGCTACTCCACCGGTATGCGACAGCGCTTGTCGCTCGCCACCGCGTTGCTCGGCGAGCCGGAGGTGCTCGTGCTCGACGAGCCGTCCAACGGTCTCGATCCGGTCGGAATCGTCTGGCTACGAAGATTCCTACGTGAGTTCGCCGATTCCGGTGGCACAGTTCTGATTTCCAGCCATGCCCTCGGCGAGCTGCAGCAGGGTATCGACGATGTCGTGCTCATCGACCGCGGACGCCTCGTCTGGACCGGTGCCCTCGATGTCCTGACCGCCGGCGGCGACAGCCTCGAAGAGGCATTCCTTCGTCTCACCACCCGGGGCCATGCGGCATGAACAACGCACTCCGCGGTGAAATCATCCGCCTGTTCTCCACGCGGCTTCCGCGATGGGCGGCGATCGCGGCGGTCGTCAGCGGCGCCGGTCTCACCGGCCTGCTCGGGCTGATCGGACCGGAAAACACATCACCGCCGATGCCCGGGCTCGACACCCCGGAAGGAGTCGGCATCGTCGTCGGCATCACCGGACTGCTCCTGTTCGTCCCCGCGCTCATCGGCACGATCGCGATCACCGGCGAATACCGGCACGGCACCATCGGCACCACATTTCTGGCGGTGCCGCGCCGCGGTCGGATCCTGGCGGCAAAACTGTTCGTCTACAGCGGTTTCGGGTTAGCGTACGGACTGCTCATGTCTGCATCCTCAGGATTTGCGCTGTGGTGCGTCGTCATCCTGCGCGGCATCGCACTCGGTGCGCCCGCCGACGACGTCGTGACACTTCTCGCGCGTCTCGCGGTAGCCGCCGCGATCTACATGCTGCTCGGGGTCGGTATCGGGGCGCTGGCCCGCAACCAGCTCGTCGCGGTCGCGATCGTGTTGGGCTACTTCTATCTACTCGAGTACCTATTCATGATCATTCCGGGCCTCGACGCGCTCTATCCGTTCCTCCCCGGTGGCGCGACCGCAGCGCTGACGGACTTCACGTTCCTGACCGACACCCTCTCTGAAGAAGCGTCGTTGGGCACACCCGCGCTGCTGTCCCCGCTCCTCGGTGCGCTGGTTCTTGTCGCCTACGCGCTGGGCGGGGCGGCAGCGGCGGTAGCGGCGCCGCTGCGCCGCGATCTTGCCTAGCGGATTCGGTCCGGACGTGTGTGCGCTGCACCGTTCGACGTGTACGCCGCGGACACCATCTCGTCGCGATGACCGGCTGCGTTCTGTGTGGTTTTGTGTCCGCTGGGCGAACACAAATCCACACAGAACGCGCTATGTCGCTTCGAATCGGGCCTCTACGTCGGCGGCGATGCTGATGCGGTCGGGTTCGAGGGCGACCTCACGGCCACCGCCGTCGGAACCCGACGCCATGTCGGCGCGCATCGCGGTCGCGCGCATCATGGGGGCAGGTCCGGGAGTGGGGTGGAGCCCGAGAATTCCCGGATCGGCGATGGAAACCACATGTAACGTGCTGTAGCCCAAGCTTTTCGCATAGCCTGTCGCCTTGTCGCGGGCATCGCGGACGGCGAGGTCGCGTACCCGGGTGCGCCGCTCGTGCTGTTTCCGGCGGGTGAGCCACCACCGCAAGTCCGCGACGGCGACGGATTCGATGCCTGCGGCGCTGTCCACGAACGCGGCGATCGCGTCGAACGCGCGGAAGGTGACCGTGAGCGAGGCCGACGAGGTGTACTGCCACGGGCGGATCTCGCCGTCCTGGCTGTACGGACGGTGCCGGCTGTGCTGCACCCGGTCGAACGTCCACTGCTTGACGGGGCTGCCCGGTTGTTCACGCAGGTCGGCGACGAGGCTGGCGAGAGCGTCGACGGCCGCGGCAACAGGGTCGGCGGCCTGCTCCCGCGTCGCGCCGTCGGCGTGGGACTGCAGCACGACGGTGCACCGGTTCGGGGCGAACTCGAGTTCGGCGTGGCCGGTGACCGTGATGGTGACGGGGCGATCGTCCATGAATGCGAGTGTGCCAGCCCACTGGGGTTACGGGTGGGCGAGGCGCTCGCGCAGCGTGGCCAGCCCCGGGCCGGTGAGGTCGTCGCAGTAGGCGGCCCGGCCCGCCATCGCCATGACGAGCGCGACGGTCGGGCCGGTGACGAGCGGGCCCGTACCCGAGGCGAACGGACCGTCGGTCGCCTCGAGTCGAAGCCCAGTCGCGGTGCTCTTGCTGGGTACCGCGAAGTCCTTGCCGACGTAGAATCGGGCGACCTCGGTGGCCGTGTCGATCGGCGGGGCGGTGGTGATTCCGAGGGGCTGGCGAATGTCCTGTGCGTGCACGACGACCTCGCCGAGCCACGCGGCGACGTCGCCGAGCGGCGCTGTCGTGCTGGTGCCGATCTGCCGGAACCGAGCGAGTGTTTCCGCCGGGGTGGCACCGCGATGCTCGGCGAGGCGACGCGCGTTGTGGAGATCGAAATCGAACCGGGCACCGAGGACGCTGCCGAACCAGCGTAGGGGGCCGATACTCGCGGCCGCGGTGAGATGGGCGAGCACGTCCTCGACGGACCACTGCCCGCACAGCGACTGCTGCTGCCATTGCCGCGGGGTCAGTGACGACAGATCGTCGGCCAGTGCGGTCCGTTCGGCGTGCACGATCGCCCACAGCGGATCCTGGTTCCTACGCGTCATGGAGCCCAATCTGCCGCACGCCGTGCGTGAACGGAATGTGTGAGCGAAAACCGGTGCAGCGGGACACGAGCGTGCATAGTCTGCGGGACAAGACCCGGCGGAGACCGGAGTTTACGGCTGTCGGGTGTCATCGCGAACACAGGAGGAGTTCACGTGAAACGCTCGGTGGCCGCATACCTCATGCTCATGGCCGTACCGTTGTTCATGACGGCGTGCTCGAGCAGTGACGACTCGAGTACCACAACCACAACCACAACAGTGACCACAGCCGCGACCACGACGCCCGGTTCGGCCGCTGCCACGTCGGAACCCGCCCCGGGCAATGCGACGACACCGCAGGCAGGTTCACCGACCCCGGCCGGTTCGGGCAGTTGGGATCAGCAAGGTAAACCGGTGAGCGGCGGACCGGCCGGGGCGGACGGTTCCACCGGCAACAACCTCACGCAGGACTACTGCGCGCACAATCAGGACCCGGGTTGCCCGCAGGGCAGCTACGTCGGGCCCTACACCACGATGAACGACAGTCACGGCGCGTGGGACGGCAACGGTAATCCTGTCAAGGGTGGCCCCACCGGCGCGGACGGTTCCACCGGCAACGGTCTCACGCAGGAGTACTGCGCGCACAATCAGGACCCGGGGTGCCCCGCCGGTAGCTATGTGGCACCGAACGCGATCCAGGATCCGGCCGGTGGCCCCGGCTACGTGACGTGTGAGGGAACGATCTGCACCAACCCGAACCACGGCGCAGGCGACGAGGCTCCCGGAATCTGGGACAGCAACGGCAACCCGATCAACGGCGGGCCGGCCGGCGCGGACGGTTCCACCGGCAACAACCTGTCGGCCGAGTACTGCGACGGCAACGAGGACCCGGGCTGCCCCGTCGGCAGCCACGACCAGGGATAACCGTCCCGGCGGGCACCCGTATGTGGCCTACTGGGGTCCGGGTGCCCGCGGGTCGGCAGGCCTGCGTGCGAACCGCGAGGCCGGGTCGGGTTCACCGGATGGTTGCCGGCCCGATACTTCGACAGCGTAACTTCATGGACGCCCGTCCAGATGCAGAAGGAAGCCTCATGAAGTTCACCAGGTTCGCCGGTGCGGCTGCGGTCGCCGTCGCGATGACGATGACGGTCTCGGTGCCGTTCGCCTCCGCAGATCCCGCCGCGCCCGTCGCTCCGGCAGCCGAGGCGTTCAGCCTTCCCGAGTTCCTCGGCCCGTACCCGTCGGATATCCCCGCGCGGGGCACCTACATCGGGGTGCTCGACGGATTCACCGAGATCCGGAATTCGCGGCCCGACCTGATGCAGCTCAACCTCGATCGTGTCGTACAGATCAACAATGCCGCGACCCCGGTGCAGCAGCAGCGGGCCCTGTTCGACGACATTCACGACCGTCTGCTGTCACTGTCGGACGGCCTCGGTGACGGCCTCGGCGCCGTTTTCCGCACCGCGCTCGCCGAACACCGGCTACCGAAGGTCGAGGCACTGCTCGCCGGTGACCTGGCCCGAGCAGGCGGCATCATGAACTCCACGCTCCTCGAGAAGGAACACTGGAGCAATCCGCGGCCGTTCGAGGTCGCGCCCGAACGGGTCGTCGCCTACCGGGGTGACGGTGTCAGTGGCGGAGCCGACCCGTTCGCCGAGGTGCACGGCACCGATTCCTATCCCTCCGGGCATACGTCGCAGGCCTACTGGAAGGGCATCCTGCTCGCAGGCATGCTGCCCGAGTTGGGTCCGCAGATTCTGACGCGCGCCTCCGAGGTCGGACACGGTCGCATCGTCCTCGGTGTGCACTATCCGCTCGACGTCATGGGTGGTCGCATCATCGGTCAGGCGGCCGCGGCGGATCGGCTCAACGATCCGGCGTTCGTGCGACTGATCGACGAGGCGGGTGCGGAACTGCGTGCCGAACTCGAGTCCGCCGTCGGCATGCCGTTGCGCGACTACATCGACTCGGACACTCCGTACCGGTCCGGGAGCGCCGCCCGCGCCGAGTTCCAGGAGCGTCTCACCTACGGGTTCGAGCAGATCCACCCGGAGATCACGAACGACATTCCCGCGGAGGCGGCGGCGTTGCTGCGCGCGGCGGCACCGGACCTGACCGACGAGCAACGATTGGATGTGCTGCGGCGAACGGCGATTCCCGCCGGCTACCCGCTGGATCAGAGCGGTCCCGATGGTGGCTGGGTGCGCATCGATCTCGTCGCCGCCTACCAGGCTGTCGGCGCGAACTGATCCCGCTGCCCCTTGGGTGATGGGAACTTTCAGCCGGTCAGGGGCGAATGATGGTTCCCATCACCGCTGTTTCAGCGGAGGTCCTGTTTCAGGGCCTCGACGACTGGGGTGACCGGACCCTGGCCGTCGGGCGTAGGGATGTCGCTGTTGACCGCCGCCACCAGGATCGTTCGGGACTCGGGCAGATAGCCGGCGTACGTGTTGTAGCCGGGGAGTTCACCGGTGTGTTCGAGCCAGCCGTTGCCGATGCCCCAGCCGAACCCGTACGCGCGTTCCGGGGTGGCGGGTGGCAGATCGTAGTTGAAGGATTCGAGTCGATACTGCTGGGTTTCGGGGGAGAGAATCGCTTCGCCGGTGCCCAGTGCCTTCGCCCAGAGTTGCAGATCGTCGATGGTGGAGATCACCGCGCCCGCCGCCCACCCCCACGACGGGTTCCAGTTCGTGGCGTCGGCGGTCTCGCCGTCCGGCTGACCCTGCTCGGTGATGCCGGACAGGTGCAGGTCGGGGAATGCAGCGTCGTTCGGCAGCGATGTCGCGGACATGTTCAACGGCTCGAACAGGAACTCCTGGAAGTAGTCCGCGAGTCGCCGCCCGCTGACCTGTTCGACGACCAGCCCCAACGCGATGTAGTTCGAGTTGGAATACTCGAACTTCTCACCGGGTGCGAAATTCGGTGGATCGCCGCGCACCACGTCGAGGAGCTGTTCCGGCGTCCACGGGGCATCGGGGTCCGCGAACAGTTTCTGCTGAAAATCCGGGTCGAAGGTGTAACTCGGGATGCCGCTGGTCATCGTCGCGAGTTGGTCGAGTGTCGCAACATCGCCGTTCGGTAGACCCGGCACGTATGTGCCGATCGGGTCCGTGAGCTCGAGCTGGCCGTCCTCCCACAGTTGCAGGATCGCAGTGGCGGTCATCGTCTTGGTGAGGCTGCCGATGCGAGTGTGATCCTCGGGTGCCGGGGGGCGCTGGTCGTCGACCCCGGCGACACCCGCGGTCCCGGTCCATTCCACGTCGGGTCCGACGACTCGCGCGACGATGCCGGGGAACCCGATCTGGCCGTGCAGGCTGTCGATGGTTTCCTGCAACCGGTCCGACAGCGCGCTGTCCGCGCTCTCCGCCGACACCGACGGCGAGGTGGCCGGCGACGACGTGTCGGTGCTGCTGGTGCAGGCGGATGCCAAGGCGACCACGGCGGCGGTCAGGGCGAGGGGGAGTCGGCGCATCGGGATCTCCGAGGTGGACTGGGCGGACGTGGTCCGGTCAGTATGCGTCCGCGCGGGCAGGCTTCGCCGGTGATCACCGAATCAGTCCCCGCGCCGATCACACCGCCCTACGGTGGTGCGGGAGGATCGGAGTCACGATGAAGCCGCTCATCGAGGTGTCGCAGCAGGTCCGCGATGCTGTCGCCGACGGGCGACCGGTCGTCGCACTCGAATCCACCATCTTCACGCACGGGCTGACGCCGCCCCACAATCTGACCGTCGCGTCGGCGGTGGAACAGAGTCTGCGCGACGTCGGTGTGGTGCCCGCGACCGTCGGCGTGGTCGGCGGCGTGCCCACGGTCGGACTGTCGGCCGGGCAGATCACCGCGCTCGGTTCGGAGGAGGGGGTCGAGAAGGTCGGTGTCCGCGACCTTCCGGTCGTCGCGGCAAAGGGTATGTCGGGTGGTACCACGGTCTCGGCGACCGCGATTCTCGCCCACCACGCGGGCGTGCGGGTCTTCGCGACCGGCGGGCTCGGCGGGGTGCATCGCGGCGCGGCGTCGACGTTCGACGAATCCGCCGATCTGACGACACTCGCGTCGGTGCCGATCCTCGTCGTCAGTGCCGGAGTGAAGTCGATCCTCGACATTCCCGCGTCGCTCGAACGCCTCGAAACGCTCGGGGTGCCCGTCGTCGGATACCGGACGCGGCGGTTTCCGGGATTCTATGTGCGGGACAGTGGGTGCGCGATCGACTATTCCGTGGAGTCGCCGGCAGAAGTCGCGGCGATCGTCGACGCTCGCGACCGGATCGGTGCGAAAAGTGCTGTGCTGTTGGTTAATCCGGTGACCGAACGCGCCCAGCTCGACCCGGAACTGCACGATCGGGTGCTTCGCGAGGCGGAGCGGGCTGCCGATGCCGCCGGGATCACCGGCAAGGCGAGAACCCCTTTCCTACTCGATCATCTGCATCGCGGCACCGGAGGTCGCAGTCTCGACGTCAACATCGCGGTCTACCGGGCGAACACGGACCTCGCGGGCGCGGTGGCCGTGGAACTGGCGGCACGGTGACGGGGCGGCGGTGCTGCACGTCGACCTTCACTGCAACCTACGAGGCCCGTGAGATCGGTGTCGGTTTTCGACGAGGTCGGGTTCCGCACCGTCCGGGACCATGCGGCGACCTCGGAAGCCGACCTGTCGGCGACGTTCGGGCCGAAGACCGGACCGTGACTCGTCGGACTCGGGCGCGGCGCAGGCGGCGCGACTGTCACGCCGGAACAGTTTCGATCACGCCCGCCGGGTGCGGTTGGTCAGGTGCGGGTCGCAATGGCTGAACCATGAACTCGCCCAATCGTGCTGCATTCGCTGAATCACGTGATCACCGTCGGCCGCGGTCCATGAGAGCGGCCGACGCCGCTGGAACACAGCGACGTCGGCTGCCTCGTGCTTTGCGTTGCCCGCAAGAGGACGTGCGGATCAACGCAATGTGGCGATTCACCAACGGGACGTCGAACGGATCTCCCTCTCAGTTTGTCAGTTCGTGCACAGTTGGTAGAACTGGAATCCGAACACTGAAAAATTCCACTCGTTCTGGCCCACTGGACATGTGTTGGACGGGTCGTTCCACACGTGGTAGTGCGGGAAGGTGTCGGGATGAGCCGATGCGAGCGCGGGTGCGCCGAGTAGTGCTCCGATGGCGAGCAGGGCGACCAGTGCTGCGCGCCGGGTGCGCTGCGTGACCGACATAATGTCCTCCTTGGTTGCGGTGGATCACAGTCTTTCGTTTCGGAGAACTCTCTGGGCCGTGCGGTGGAGTCGTTTCCACCTCGACCGTTCCTGCTCTCCGTGCATCCAGTGTTCTAGTCCTGGGCGCGGTGCACACGAGTAGCGGCGTACGTGAATCTGTGAGTTGGCACCGGGTGCGGACACGTAGTGTGAGGGAGATGCCGCGTGATATCGCCGGTCAGAACGGCAGGATGAACCGATACCAGCCGTTGTCGATCGCAGTCCAGGCCGTGGCACCCCGCACATCGTCTTCGCCGAGAGATGTGGGACCGTCCGGCAGGTGCGCGACACCGATTGTGTTGAGGAACCCGCCGTCGAGGAGGAACACACAACCGGCCGGAAGCGCGCGGGTTTGTGCCACCGAGTAGACGCCGATCTGCCGAGGTTGGTCGGAATCGGTGCAGCGTTCGGCATGTGCGCGGAGGCTTCCGGCGGTCATCGCCCAACCCACAGTGCGAGGAATACCCGAGGTGAGCACCAGTGCCGTCACGGTCACGACGAGTGGTGCCACGAGTATCCGTCGATCCCAGTGGTATCGGAACGTCTGGATACCGGCGAGGACCACCCATGCGATACCGACGACGATCAGCGCGACTCCCGCAATCAGCGCGGCGGCGAAGTCGGGAGCGGGGGTCGTCGCGAGGGTCAGCGTCGTGGCACATGCGAAGATCGCCGGCACGGTAAGGATTGTTCCGGTGACGGTTCGCCACCACGGGGGTGTCGGCGACCGGGAACTGCGGCGCGCGGGGCTGTCCACAACGAGGATCGTGGCGTGTGTGCGTATCGATGTCGAGGTACAACCGGTTTCGTGTGGATCAGGGGACGCGGAAACCGCGGAAGGAAACTCGGCGGTGGGGCCGGAAACCCAACCGTGTGTAGAGTCCGATCGCATTCGTATTGCTTCCGGCCACATGGAGAAACGCGCGTTCGCCGCGCGCCGCGATTCTGGCGGTGAGGGACCGGACCAGTCGACCGGCGTGGCCGTGGCCGCGTGCTTCGGGGGCAGTGCACACGGCACTGATCTCGGTCCAACCGGGTGGGTGCAGGCGTTCACCGGCCATCGCGATCAGCGTTCCTCGATGCCGGATCCCCAGATACGTGCCGAACTCCGGTGTCCGGGGCTGGAACGGACCAGGCCGGGTCCGCGCGACGAGGTCGAGCATGTCCGGATGGTCGTCGGCGCCGAGTTCGACGAGTTCGGTTGTGGCGGTGAGTCCCGCCTGCGGCACTGCAGCATCGGTGACGGACGCCGGCGCCACCATCTGCAGTCCGTCGAGTGAGAATATCGGATCCCAGTTCGGCGGGGGTTGCGCCGGATTACTGAACAGGTCGGCGAGCGCACCGGAACCGAGGAGCGCGGCGAGATCCGACCAGTCTGCACGTTCCGGCCGGGCAGGCATCGCGGCGAACGTCGACACGTCGGCGCGGTAGGTCGCCGCGCGGCCGAGGTGTCGGGCCAGGTGAGCATGGTGTCCGTCGAGCGATGCCCGGACCGGATCGGCGAGGGCCGACAGGTCTGCCGCCGCACCGTCGTTGCTCGTGCGAGGGGGCACGCGATCGTCCGGCGGCATGGCGTCGATCCTGTCACTGTGTCGGTGCGTTCGTTCCGTCGGGTCGCCGCGAAACGGCAATGCGCGTGCGCGAACCCACCTACGATCGAAGGAAACCGTCCGACCGTGAACCGGTGAGGTACCAGGCATGACCGACGGAACTGCTGACGTCCCACGCTCGTCGCCCCGGGAGAATCGGTTTCCACCGATGGTGGAAGGACTGCTCGACAGTCCACTCGCCGGGCTCGCCCCGTGGATCATCCTGGCCGTGTTCGAAGGTCCGGGCCGCATCGCGTGGGTCGCCGGGGTGGCGCTCGCGCTGTCGGTCCTGTTCGTCGTGCTCGACCTGATGCGCGGCCGGTCGTTGAAGTTGCTCGGCATCGTCGACGTCGTGTTCTTCGCGGTGCTGGTCGTCACTCATTTCTCCCTCAGCGTCGACAATCAGTTGTGGCTCGAGACGTGGATCGGTGAGATCGCCAACATCACGCTGGTCCTGATCGCGGTGGGGTCCATGGTGGCGCGGGTACCGTTCACGATTCAGTACGCGCGCGAACAGGTCGATCCGCAGTATTGGAACTCTCCGCGATTCCTGCGCACCAACTACATGATCACCGGGGTGTGGGCACTCGCGTTCCTCGTCGCGGCGGTCGCCGGATGGTACGGCGATGCGGTGCTGCACGACAGCGACAACGTGTGGACGGGCTGGGTGATCCAGATCGGCGCGATGGTGGCCGCGATCAAATTCTCGGCGTGGTATCCCGACCGGGTGCGCGCGGACATCGCCGACGAAGTGCAACGCGACGAAACACGATGAGTGCGTTGCTAATCCTTGTCGTCGAGGTAGAACAGTAGAAGCGCGACGACCAGGATCGCCGCCGGCACCCACGCAGACCGGACGCCGATCCACTGCGACACGACCGCTCCGAACACCGCGCCGACCGCGAACACCGCGCAGATCGAGGCGTACACGACGGCGTGGGGTCGCGCAGTGTGGTCATGCTCGACGACGACGCGGAATCCGGCTTCGGTGAGACGCATCAGATTTCCGGTCGTGGCGATGGACATGTAGGTCAGGTCGCCGATCGTCCGGTACAGGCCCATCTGCAATGCGGCGACGAATGCGATGGGGACGGTGACCGCCGCGGCGGGGACCCCGGTGGGCACGAAGCCCACGACCACGAGGATGGTTGCCTGGAGACCCGTCGTCCAGCGCAACGGCCGGGCGATCCGGCGTTCGATGCGGCCGGTCTTGATGAGCATCGCGACGCCGATACCGGCGAGGAACGCGAGGATCGGAAACATGTGGGCGAGGGCGCCCTGCCATTTCGCTTCCGACAGATCGATACCCATCAGGATGACGTTCGCGGTTTGCGCATTCGCGAACACGCCGTCGCGGGTGATGAACGTGTAGGCGTCGAGATATCCGCCGACAAGGGTCAGTACCAGTGCGAACCGAAGGGACGTCGAGGTCTGTGTCACCATGATCCCGGTGATGCGTGAGAACTCAGCGGCCGCTGCCGTTGCCGACGTGGCTGTGCTGTGCCGCGAGAGCCTCGGGCATCGGTTCGTGACGCAGATAGCCGCGCGCGAACTCGGCGGTTCCCTGGGTGAGCGCGCGCAGATCGACGAGATAGCGTGCCAGTTCGAGTTCGGGTACCTCGGCGCGCAGCAGTGTCATGCCGGGTCCGGCGTTGTCGGTGCCCAGAACCCGGCCGCGTCGGGCCGCGAGATCACCGAGGACCGCGCCGAGATAGTCGTCGGGCAGCACGACTTTGACCGCGTCCACCGGTTCGAGCACACGCATCGTCGTATGGGCGGCGGCGTCACGCAACGCCAGTCCTGCCGCGGCCTGGAATGCCGCATCCGAGGAGTCGACCGAATGTGCTTTGCCGTCGACGAGGGTGACTTTCACATCGACGAGCGGATACCCGGTGGCGACGCCCTTCGTGGTTGCCGATCGCACGCCCTTCTCGACGGACGGGATGAACTGGCGGGGCACCGCGCCACCGACGACGTGCTCCTCGAATCGGACGCCGCTGCCGACCGGCAGGGGTTCGACCTCCAGATCACACACCGCGTACTGGCCGTGCCCGCCGGATTGTTTGACGAGCCGGCCGTGCCCGTTCGCGGCGTCGGCGAACGTCTCACGCAGCGCGACGCGATAGTCGACGACGTCGACGTTCACGCCGTGCCGGGTGCGGAGGCGGTCGAGGATGACCTCGGCGTGCGCCTCACCGGTGCACCACAACACCAATTGGTGTGTGTCGGGATTGTTTTCGAGTCGAACCGCTGGATCTTCGGCGGTCAAACGTGACAGTGCCTGTGCGAATTTGTCGTCGTCGATGCGCGTGTGGCCCTCGACGGCGAGGGGGAGCAACGCCTCGGGGAGGGGCCACGGGTCGAGCAGCACCGGGTGGTCCGGGTCGCACAGGGTGTCGCCGGGCAGCGCGCCGGCGATCTTGCCGATGCACACCAGATCGCCGGCGACCGCTTCCGGTACCGGCCGTTGCATTTTGCCGAACGGGCTGGTCAGCGTCGGAATGCGTTCGCGGGCATCGTCGCTGTGGGTGGGGCCGGCCAACCGGGCGAACGTGTCGGGTCGCAGTGTGCCGGAATAGACGCGCACGAGGCTGATCCGTCCCACATACGCGTCTCCGGTGACACGGACGACCTGCGCGGCCAGCGGCGCGTCCGGGTCGGCGGACGGCGCGCCGGGTCTGCGGTGCGTCGGATCGGGGAACACGGCGGCGATCAGGTCGAGGAGTTCGGCGGAGCCGACCCCGTAGTCGGTGGCGGCGGATGCCGGATGCAGTGCGCACGAAACCATTTCGCGGCGCATACCGTCGGCGAGTGAGTCCGTGTCGAGGGTGTCGCCCGCAAGGTAGCGTTCCATGAGGGTGTCGTCCTGCCCGGAGATCGCCTCGACCAGGCTTTCGCGGGCATGCGCGAGATTCGGTGTCTCACCGGGGTCGCCGTAGCTGCGGCCGAGCAGCACGTCGACGGACCCGCACGGCCGGGCGCCGTCGTAGGCGGGCACGAACACCGGGCGCAGGGTGTCGGGCCCGAGGCCGAACGCATCGTGGCATTCGGTGAGCATATCCTCGTAGCTGCTGCGCGCGATGTCGAGTTTGGTGACGACGATGCCGCGGGGCAGACCCGCGTCGGCGCATTCGCGCCACAATGCCCTGGTTGCGGCGCTGATCGGATCGGTCGCGGAGACGACGAACACTGCCGAGTCCGCCGCGCGCAGCCCGGCGCGGACCTCGGCGTCGAAATCGGGATGGCCCGGGGTGTCGATCAGGTTGATCTTGGTGCCGTTCCATTCCACCGGGATCACCGCGAGCTGCACCGAGCGCCGGTGCTGTTGCTCGATCGGCTCGAAATCCGAGATGGTGGTGCCGTCGGCGGTGCGGCCCGCCCGCCCGATCGCACCGGCGGCCAGCGCGAGCGATTCGGTGAGGGTGGTCTTGCCGACGCCACTGCATCCGATCAGAACGACGTTGCGCAGCTGCTCCGGGCGTTCGGCGACGGGCGCCCGTTCTGTTCGCGCCGAGGTTCGGTCGGACATCGGAGGTCTCCTCCCGTGGCGGCGGCCTCGCCGCAGCCGCGGCGTCGGCTAATGCCCAGGGTAGCCGCAGCGACCTGTACCCGAGCGTGATTCGACGCGCGGACCGGCTCGACGGCCGCGGCGTCCGGAAGAAGCATCTTGTTCGTGACTCGTCCGCGGAGTAGTCTCGCCACGTGGATGAGCTGAACGAGAAGGACGGGCAGTTCGAACTCGCGGCCGACGGCCAGATCGACGTCACGCCCGAGATCGACGAAATCGGTGAGCTGCTGCGGAAGAGCCGGGACGGTCGCGTCGCGGTCGACGACGGGGAGCCCTGGCGCCAGGGATACCCCTACGACGTGAAAATGACTCGGCGTCAGTACGAGCACCGCAAGCGCCGGCTGCAGATCGAACTGCTCAAACTGCAGGCCTGGGTCAAGGAACATCACGAGAAGGTCGTCATCGTCTTCGAAGGCCGCGACGCGGCGGGCAAGGGCGGGGCGATCAAACGTTTCACCGAGCACATGAATCCGCGTGGCGCGCGGGTAGTGGCGCTCGAGAAGCCCACCGAACGTGAACGCACCCAGTGGTACTTCCAGCGGTACGTCGAGCACCTCCCCGCCGGTGGGGAGATCGTGCTGATGGACCGGTCCTGGTACAACCGGGCCGGCGTCGAACGGGTGATGGGCTACTGCACCCCCAACGAATACCGCGAATTCACGCGTTCGGCACCGGAATTCGAGCGGATGCTGGTGCAGTCGGGCATCCACCTGATCAAGTTCTGGTTCTCGGTGAGCCGCGACGAGCAGCATGCCCGCTTCCTCGCGCGCAGCACCGATCCGGTCAAACAGTGGAAGCTGTCGCCCACAGATCTGGCGAGTCTGGACAAGTGGGACGCCTACACCGACGCGAAAGAGGCGATGCTGTTCTACACCGACACGCCGCACGCGCCGTGGACCATCGTCAAGTCCAACGACAAGAAGCGCGCCAGGCTCGAGGCGATGCGCTGGGTGTTGTCCCGATTCGACTACACCGACAAGGATCGCCGGGTAGTCGGCACCCCCGATCCGCTGCTCATCGGCCCGCCGTCGGTCGTGTACGACGTCGGCGAGGATCCCACCCAGCAGTTCCCGACCCTCTGATCGAGAGTCGGGAACGCCGGGCGGTGCGCGTCGTCAGTACACGTCGCGCACGTACCGCTTCTCGCGCTTGAGGGCGGTGACGTAGTCGGCGGCGCCGTCCGGCGACAGCCCGCCGTGCTCGGCGACGATCTCGTGCAACGCCCGGTCGACATCCTTGGCCATCCGGGAGGCGTCACCGCAGATGTAGAAGTGGCCGCCGCCCTCGAGCCACGCGAACAACTCGGCGCCGTGCTCCTTCATGCGGGTCTGCACGTAGATCTTCTCGGCCTGATCGCGGGAAAACGCCAGATCCAGCCGGGTCAGAACACCGGAATCGACGAACTCGGCGAGTTCCTCCTCGTACACGAAGTCGCATGCGCGCCGCTGATCACCGAAGAGCAACCAGTTCCGGCCTGTCGCACCGCGCGCGCGGCGTTCCTGCAGGAATCCGCGGAACGGCGCGATGCCGGTACCGGGACCGACCATGATCATCGGGGCGGTGTCGTCGGTGGGCACCCGGAACGCCTTGTTCTTCGTGACGAACACACCTGCGGTGCCGTGTGCACCGATCCGGTCGGCCAGGAACGTCGAGCACACGCCACGCCGTTCGCGGCCGTCGGTGCCGTACCGCACCGCCGCGACCGTCAGGTGCACGCTCTGCTCCGTCGCGTTCGGGCTCGACGAGATCGAATACGCCCGATGCTGAAGAGGTTTGAGCAGCGACAGGAATTCCTCGGCGGACAATTCCGGGGTCGGTTCCAGCCGGAGAACATCGAGAATGTCGCGGCCCCACAGCCAGTCGTCCAGCACCGCTTTGTCGCCGTGCCGCAGCACGTACGTCAATTCCTCGTTGCGGGTGCGCTTTTCGACCTCTTCGAGGAGGTCGATGTTCGGGGCGGTGATCTCGTAGTTGTGCGTGAGCAGATCGGTCAGGGTACGTTCGTGTCCGGCGGGAACAACGGTGCCGTCGAGACGGAGCACCTTCAACAAGTGCTGTACCAGTTCGGAATCGTTGACCGGCACCACGTTCAGGGCGTCACCCGCCTCGTATTCCAGCCCTGATTCGGCGAGGTCGAATTCGTAGTGCCGGATCTCCTTGCCCGACCCGCCGCCCGACAGCAGTCGGTTGACGGTGACGGTCGCGGGGAACGGGTTCTTCCGGTTCCATTGAGATTTCGTCCGCGCCGGTACCGGTACCGGCGCCGGTGCCGCGCCGCCACCGTGGATGCCTTCGACGGCCGCGACCAGCGGCAGGGTCTCGGCGATCCACGCGGCGGCGACATCCTCGAAGTCGACATCGCAGTCGACCCGGGCCACGATGCGCTGCGCCCCGAGTTGCTCGAGCCGCATGTCGATGAGCTTGCCCGCTTCGCAGAAGCCGTCGTAGCCGGTGTCGCCGAGTGCGAGCACCGCGAAATCCATGTTCTCGAGGCGCGGCGCGGACTCGGCCGACAGGGCGTCCCAGAACAGTTCGGCGTTGTCGGGCATCTCACCCTCACCGTAGGTGGACGTCACGATCAGGACGCGGCCCAGCGCCGCGAACCGCTCGACGTCGATGTCGTCGAGTGCACACACTGTCGGCGCGAATCCGTGGCTGCGGGCAGCGGCGGCGGCGGTGTCCTCGGCGACCGATTCGGCATTGCCGGTCTGCGACCCGTACAGCACGTGCAGGGCCGGCGCCGAGCCCGCGGTGCTCGTGGTGTCGGGGCCGGTCGCGAGCAGGCGGGTCTGCATACCGGCGAGGAACCCGGCGAGCCAGGACCGCTGGTCGGTGGTGAACGGGGCGTCGGCGGGGATGAACGGAATCATGCGGACGCGACCTCCGTGGACGGGACGGGCGACTGGGCGAGCAGATCCGGCACGGCGCGGCGCGCGAACAACTCCTCGTACCCGGGAAGTAGGCCGATCGAGTCGTGGTTCTTTCTGTGCTGCAGCAGAATCCACCCGTAGGTGCCGGGGGCGTGCACGGACCGGACGTTGCGCAACGCCAGCGACCTCTTGTAGTCGGTGAGGCGTTTGTCGGCGACGAGCACGGCCAATTCCTCGTCGGTGCGCTCCGAGATGGCGTCGAGTGCATACCGCTGCAACTTCTTGACGAGGAAGAAGTCCTCGGTCAGCAGCAGATTCCGGACCGCCTTCTGCACGGCCGGGGTGGATGCGTCGGTGGCACCGGGAATGCGCTGCAACGCCATCGACTGTGCCGCGGCGAGCACCGTGTAATTGTTGAGCAGCGCGAACATCGACTCGCTGTCGGTGCCGTCCGGGGTGACGCCCCCGGCGACCGGTGTGCCCTGCCGGTAGTCGGTCGTGAACTTGCGGACCTGATGTTCGACCAGGGCCGCGGCGACCTCGTCGGCGAGGTCCTTGCGGGATTTCGCGGCGAGGATCTCCCCGGCGTCCTGGTACTGCAGCAACGCACGCGGCATACCGTAGACGAAGTAGCCCTGCTCGGTCTGCCAATTGTCCAACAGGAAACGGGCTTTCGTTGATCCGGTGGCTTCCACGTGCCGGTGCAACAGTTCGAGTACGGCCGCGTGGTGTACGGCGGCCTGCGGGTCGTCGCCGGTGATCGCACCGAGCACGATCGAATCGGCGCTGGCCTTGCCGGGCAGCAGACCTTCCGGGTCGTACTGGTAGACGAAGCCGCCGGACATACCGTTGCCCAGGCCCTTGCCGAACCCACCGAGATTGAGCACGACACCGTTCGTCATGTACTCGCACGCGAATTCGCCGACGCCCTCGACGACCGCGGCCGCACCGGAGTTGCGGACCGCGAACCGATCGCCGGCCTGGCCCTGGACGTACAACCGGCCGCCCGTCGCACCGAACAGTGCGAAATTTCCGATGAGCACGTTGCCGCCGTGCTCGGTCGATCCGCCGCCGGGGGAGAGCACGACGATGTCGCCGCCGCACTGGCCCTTGCCGACACCGTCGTTCGCGGTGCCGGTGTGCGCCAGCATCATTCCATCGTTGCAGAACGCACCGAACGACAGACCCGCCGAACCGGTGGTGGTGACGGCGACGGTGCCGTCGCGCAACCACCGTCGGCCGCGTTCGTCGCGCAGCGCAGCGGGGATGTCGCCGAGATGCTCGTGATTGAGCATCCGCTCGATGTCGATCGCGAGCTGAGCACCGACGCTCTTGTTGCGGTTGCTCAGCGCGACACCACCACCCAACGCGACCGCGGACTCCCCGCTGTCGACGAGCGCGGCGCGCAGCTCACCGATCCAGTGGTCGTCGAGTTCGTAGTCCTTCTCCAGATACACCGGATTCTCGACCGAGATTTCCGGGACAACGGTGAGCATGGCGCGCAGATCCAGCGATCCGACGGACGACGGATGGTCGAGCAGGTGCAGCAGATCCGAGCGGCCGCGGGCATCGCGCAGCGACCGCAGACCCAGCCGGGCGAGCACCTCGCGGGTTTCGTGTGCCACGTTGAGCAGGTACTGCGCCATCGCCCGCGGATCACCGTCGAACACTTCGGGATTGGTGGTCAGGCCGGCGGGACATTTGACGTTGCAGTTCTTGGCCATGACGCACTTGAGCATCATCAGCGCGGTGGTGCCGAACTCGAAGCTGTCGCCGCCGAGCAGGGCCGAGGTCACGACATCCGATGCGGTCTGGTGTGCGCCGGAGCAGCGCAACACCACCTTGTCTCGGAGGCCGTTCGCGCACAGGGCCTGATGCACCTCGGCGATACCGATCTCCGCGGAGCGGCCCGCGTACTTGAGGGAGGTGACGGACGCGGCGCCGGTGCCGCCGGTGTTGCCTGCGACGTTGATGACGTCCGCACCCGCCTTGGCGACACCGACGGCGATGGTGCCGATGCCCTCCGAGGACACCAGTTTGACGATGATCCGGACCCGGGCGGCCTTGCAGTCGTGGATGAGCTGCGCGAGATCCTCGATCGAGTAGGTGTCGTGATGCGGCGGCGGCGACACCAGTTCGACGCCGGGCGTCGCGCCGCGCGCCGCGGCGATCTCCACGGTCACCTTCGCCGCGGGCAACTGGCCGCCCTCGCCGGGCTTGGCGCCCTGCGCGATCTTGATCTCGATTTCTTCGAGCATCGGATCGGCCAGGTAACCGGCCCACACCCCGAATCGGCCCGACGCGAACTGTTTGATCCGGGAACCGCGGATCGTGCCGTAGCGGGAGATGTGCTCGCCGCCCTCACCGCAATTGGACATGCCGCCGACCATGTTGGTGCCGTGCGCGACCGCTTCGTGTGCGTTGGAGTTCAGCGCACCGTGGCTCATCGCGCCGGACGCGAGGGTGCGGGTGATCTCGTGGGCGGGCTGCACCCGATCGAGTGGCACGCTGTCGGGTGCCTTGCGGACCAGCGCGAGATAGTCGCGGGCCTGCCCGGCGGCCTGCACGGTGACGGTGTCGCCGTAGCAGCGGTAGCCGGTGATGTCGTCGCCGAATCGTGTTGCCAGCGAACGGGCGAGCGCCTCGACACGGTCCGGTTCGTCGGCACGCGGGCCGGTCAGCCGCAGCACGAACTCCTCGTCGCCGACGCGGGCCGCGGAGATGCCGCGCACCAGCATCGAGTTGTTGCCGTAGCGGGCGAATCTGCCCATCTCGCGGTGGAACTCGTCGGCGGTGGCGGCGTAGGTGACGTCGGCGGGGGTCGCCAGGACGTCGCGGAGCGCGGCGGGTCGCTGTGCGCGCTCGTCGGCCATGGTGCGGGCGAACGCCCGGTAGCCGGGGGTGATCGCGAACGCGTCGATCTCGTCGGCCGTCAACGCCCGGAAGCCACCGTAGCGGTAGGCGTCGTCGTCGAGTCCGTGGGTGTCGCCGAGTCGGTGCAGCGGCAGCAGTCGCAGTGCGTCGGTGAGGTCGGGTTCGCCGTCCCGTTCGCCGCCGGGCAACGTGACCGGCTCCTCGGTCATGTCGATGAAGCCGCGCACCGCGGTGGTGCCGTAGGAGTGCCCGGCACCTTCGGCCCGTTCCTTGAACAGGCCGAGCAGCGGCACGTCCTTCTCGGCTGTGACCGTCAGCGCCCGGCGGTGCCAGTCGGCCACTGCCTGCGCGATCGTCGGGAATCCGACACCACCGACGGGAGTCTTCACGTTCGGGAACCACCGCCGCAGCACGGCGTCGTCGGTATCGAGGTAGCTCGGCTCGAAGAACTCGCCACCGATGTACGACTCGACGGTGCACAGTCCGACCCGGCCCATCGTCTTCATCAGGGACTTCTCGGCGGCCTTGCGGAACTTCAGGAATGCGGCGTCGGCGTCGTCGCCGTACTTCTCCTCCGCGCGCATCTGCACCGTCAGTGGGTACACGGCGGCACCGCCGAAGCCGAGGGTCGCGGCGATGTGGTGCGAGGAGACCAACTGCCCGGATTCGACGATCACCGACACGCGCAACCGCAGGCCCTCGTCGATGAGCCGCTGGTTGACCGCCGAGGTGGTCAGGATCATCGGCAGCGCGGCACGATCGGTCGCGACGTGCCGGTCGGTGAGCACCGCGATGCCACCGGATTCGCGGGCGAACGCGGCGATGGCGTCGGCAACTGTGTCGACGGCCACCGCGAGCGCGGTGGCGTTGGCGGCCGGATCATCGAACACCGGTGTGTACAGCATCGGGAACCGTCGCACCGGGGTGTCGGCCTGCTCGCGGATGCGGAGCATGTCCAGGTGGGTGAGAATCGGCGACGGCACCACGATCTGGCGGGCCTGGGCGGCACCGGAGCCGGGGCGTGCACCGAGCGCGACCCGTAGGGTCATGCCGTCGGCCTCGCGGATCGAGTCCAGCGACGGGTTGGTGACCTGCGCGAACCGCTGCGAGAAGTACTTGGCGACGCCCCCTTCCTGGTCGGAGAGCGCGTTGATGGCATTGCCGTAGCCCATCGCGGAGATCTTCTCGGTTCCCGAGGCGAGCATCGGGTCGAGCATGAACTTGAACGATTCCTGGTTCAGCGAGTACGCCACGTACCGCTGGTGGCGGTCGAGGTCGCCGTTGTAGCGCTGCGGCGACCCGGCCTTGTCAGCGGGGACCTCCGGCAGTGACCCGAGTTCGGCGCGGGCTTCTTCGACCAGCGCCGGGTAGTCACGGCGCGCGGCGAGCAGTTCGAGGGCCTCGACGGTGCCGAACGAGCGGCGCTGCTCGTGATCGAAGAACAGCATGCCGCCTGCTTCGATGCGGCCGCGGCGCAGCACGGTCTCGGGTGCGAAGCCGAACTGGCCGGCTTCCGAGGTCACGCACAGGTAGTCGGCGGTCTCGACGGTGCGCAAGGGGCGCAGCCCGAGCCGGTCGAGGCGGGCACCGACGACGCTGCCGTTGCCGAAGATCAGTGCGGCCGGGCCGTCGTTCTTCTCCTCGTACAGGGAGAAGAACTCGAGCATCGCGCGCACCTGCGGCGACAGGGCGGTGTCGTTCTCCCAGGCCGGCGGCATCATCTGCACGACCGCGGTCACCAGATCCAGCTCGTCGTGCACCAGCCGGGAGGCGAGAGTCTGATCGAAGCGACAGCTGTCCGACTGTCCGGGAGGCCGGATGATGTTACGACCCAGCGCTCGGGCGAGCGCACCTTCGAACAGCCGGTTCTTGCGATCGGTGTTCAGTTCGCCGTTGTGCGCCATGAGCCGGAACGGCTGCGCCATCGTCGGATGCGGATCGGTGTTGGTGGAGAACCGGGTGTGGAAGAACAGCGTGTGCACCGCATGCACCGGATCGGTGAGATCGGCGAAGTAGGGGATGACTTCGTGAGAGTTCAAGCGGCCCTTGAGGACCTGGGTGCGTGCGCTGATCGAGAGGGGGTACAGGCCAGCCAGTGCCGGATCGGTGTACGCTTGCGCTTCGACGTCGAGCAGTACCGTGTGCAGAACTCGATCGAATTCGACTGCAGTGCAGACGGTTTCGGGGCGTGCGAAGATCCACTGCCGGATCGGCAACTGGTGTGCGACGGCAGCGGGCCGCAAGGCGCCGTCGTCGACCGGAACGTCTCGGACTGCGAGGATCTCGATGCCCTGTGCCGCGAGGGCCGCGCCGATCATGCCCTCCGCCGCGGGCCGGGCCGCGGGATCGGTGGGGAGGAAGAAGTTTCCGACACCGAATCCGCCTGCCTGCAGCGGGATTCCGGTGATGTTCGAGAAGAACGCAACCGACAGGTCGACGTTGACCCCGGCGCCGTCGCCGACGCCCTCCGCGGACATGCCGCCGCGGTGGGGAACCACACACAGTGCGTCGTGGCCGCGAGTGAGGACCTCGTGTGTCTGCACACCGTCCTTGCGCGTGATGAATCCGACACCGCAGCTGCTCTTCTCGAGAGCGCTGTCGTACAGGCCGGTTCCTCCGGGGTGCGTAGGCAACGGACGACCTCCTCGATGGATGGTGTCGGCAGCCGTGCTCGAGGGAGCCCGGTGGGCTCGGACCTGGAAAATGGATGCCGACGTCTGAAATGAGGCAGACGTCGTTGTCTGGCAACGCGCGTGTAGCAAGTTCGAAACCCGCGAGTGCTCGGTCAGCGTACCGCACGGCCGTGCCTGCGCGGACGCCGTGTTCGTCACAGTGTCCGAGCGGGCGCTCGGCTGTCCGACGAATCAGGGTATTCCGCGACACGCGTAGCCCGCTACGCGTGACATCCGTCACTCTCGCGACGATGGTCGTAGTAGGCGAGGAAAGAAGCGGACGATGTACCAACCGGCGGTAGAGGCGACCATCGCGAGCAGCGGCGGCGAACGTGCGCGGACCATCGGCACGGACGAGTTTCGGACCATCGGCACGGACGAGTTTCGGACCATCGACACGGACGAGGTGCGAACTTTGGCGGTGGACCGGGAACGGCTCGCCGGGCTGCGCGAAGTCCTCGAAGGGAAACTTCCGGAACTCGCGCCGTGTGCACGGATCCTTGCCGGAGACGCGGCACCGGAGATTCTCGACCGGGCGGTCGCGCGGGCCGTGGCGACCTGGCGTGGTGCCGTCGGGCCGGAGTTGTGCGCGTACGTGCTGTGCTGGTTCGTCGTCCTTCAACGTCGACGCAGGGTGCACACCGGCCGGGCCGCTGCGGACTGCCCCCGTGGTGCGGTGCTGTTCGCGACGCTGCCGCCTACCGAGCAGTTGGCGATCGTGCTCGTCGAATATGCCGCCCTGCCCGCCAGTCGGATCGCCGTGGTCGCCGGTCGGGTACTCGCCGAGTTCGAACTCGAGTCGGCCGCGCCGTTGATCGCACGGCCTGGCCGGCAGTGGGCCGGGCGATGATGGAGAACGACGACGCCTCCGCACCGGATCGGTGTGGAGGCGTCGGGGTAGGAGAGGGTCAGGGTGCGAGGCGCGTGCGACCGAGGCGCAGCAGCGTCATTGCGAGGGTGTTGCCGTCCGAGCCGAGTTCGGTGAAGCGGTCGAGAACCTGCATCTCGTGGTTCTGGGCTTCGCGGGAATGGCCGGTAGCCTTCGCGGCGACCCCGATCAGCTGGGACAGCTCGCAGCGCCGCTTGATCACCTCGAGGATCTGGGCGTCGAGGTCCTGGATCTCGTCGAACAGATGAACGAGCTCGGCATCGGCCGAGATGAGCTCGACCTCGGTCGAAGCGGCCTGCTCGGCAGTTTCGATGCCTGGCGAATCAAGCTGGACAGTCATGCAGATTCCTCCGGTCTCGTCTGAATCGTCACAGATTGTGTCGCGTCGATCGACGAAGGTGTTACTCATCCGTACACAAATATTTGCGTGTCGTCTCCACACGATGTGATTCCCCCTGGTGAAACACTGTCTGAACAGCGCGAATACGTAACTGACTCCGCGGTATGTTGATGATCACACTGGTGCTGTAGATATTTGTGTGCAAACTCCAGTCCAGTGGGGTCACCTTTGCCGCTTCCTGGGGAAATGTCCAGCTCCGGGCGTGTCCACCCCGTTCGGGAGTGCTCCTGCGGTAGCGTCTGCCCCCAAATCGGCACCGCTCGGAGGCGGGGCACTTCCGCTTCGGAAGGGGAACCGCAGTGGGACGGGCGTTCGGGCAGTGTGATGACGAACCGGAGTGACGGCGAACCGGAATCCGCACGGTCCGACGCGGCGGCGCAACGACCCCCGGAATGGCCCGTCGGCTCGTGGAATCGGCGCGTCGCAGCGGCGATCGCAATCTCCGTCCTCGTCGCCGCCGCGGCGCTGTGGCGGGTAGTGACGGGTAGTGACGACTCCGGCGCGGTGACCCGCTTCTTCCTGATCCTTGCGGCGCTCATGGGGCTGACGGCGCTGTTCGGCTACGCCTACTGGTGGCCGCGACGTAGTGATCCGGCCGTGCGGTTCGTGCAGATCGGCACCACGGGCGCCACCGAGGTGGGGGCGCGGCGTTCGGTGTTCGGGCTGCTCGTGACGATGGTCGGATGTGGTGCGGCCCTGGCCGTCGGCGCCGCCGTCGAAGTGTTCGTGTTCAGCAGCGGGTTCCCCTGGGTGAGCGCTGCGCTCGCCGTGCTCGGCGTGCCGTGCGTGGCGTTCGTCCTCGAGGTTCTGCTCGGCCGGATCAGGCGGGGTGCTCTACTGCTCGGGCCCGACGGGATCCGCCAACGCGGCTGGACCGTCGAGTCGTATCTGCCGTGGGTGTCGGTCGCCGGGGTGCGCGCCGTGTATCCCGGCTACCCCGAGACGTGGGTTCTGGGAACGCCCACCGCGGCGTGGGCCAAGCGTCGGACCAGTCGCTTCTTCAGGCTCGACCGGGTGCCGGACGACCCGATGATCGAGGTGGACTCGCGACGCTTCGACATCGACCCGGTTCTGTTGCATCGGGTACTCGAGTTCTACGTCGGGTTCCCGCAGATGCGCGCCGAACTGGGCACCGCGCGCGCGGCCGAGCGCATCGTGCGGCAGGACCTGACACCGCCCCACTGATCCGGTCGTCCGGCGATGGTGGCAGCGACCGCGCCGGGGCTGTACCGATCGTTAGGTCGAAGGTAACTTGATGGACACAGCAGTCGTGGCACTCGGTGCCGGACTATGGACGTTTCGATCAGATTGGACTTCACACATGACCGCACCGGAACCGATTGTCGTCGTCGACGGGGCGCGAACCCCGATCGGCAGCTTCGGTGGCGTCTTCAAAGACGTCCCCGCACACGAACTCGGTGCCACCGCTGTCAAGGCCGCGCTCGAACGGTCCGGTGTGGCCGCAACCGACATCGGCGAGGTCGTCATGGGCTGCATCGGCCAGGTCGGTCCGGACGCCTACAACGCCCGTCGCGTGTCCCTCGCCGCGGGCATCCCCGACGCGGTTCCCGCCTACACCGTCAACCGGCTCTGCGGCTCCGGCCTGCAGGCAGTGTGGTCGGCCGCGATGCAGATGCGCTGGGGCGGCGTCGACCTGGCGGTCGCCGGCGGCGACGAAAACATGTCGCGGATGCCGTTCTACGACTACTCCGCCCGCGCCGGCTACAAACTCGGCAACCACACCCTCGTCGACGGCACCGTCGGCATGCTCACCGACCCGTTCCACAACATTCACATGGGGGTCACGGCCGAGAACGTGGCCCGCAAATACGGCATCACCCGCGAGCAGCAGGACGAGTTCGCCGTGGAGTCGCAGCGCCGCGCCGCCGCAGCAGCCGCACAGTCCGCCTTCGCCGAGGAGATCACCCCCGTCGAGATCGGCGGCCGCCGCCCGGTGACCGTGACCACCGATGAGCATCCCAAGCCGGACACCACCGTCGAGACGCTCGGCAAGCTGCGCGCGGCCTTCGAGAAGGACGGCACCGTCACCGCGGGCAACGCGTCGGGCATCAACGACGGCGCCGGTGCGGTCGTCCTCGCCCGGCAGTCCGTGGCCGACGAGAAGGGCCTGACCGGACTGGTCACCCTCGAATCCGTCGCGACCGCCGCGCTGGAACCGGAACTGATGGGCTACGCCCCGGTGCTCGCCCTGAAGAAGCTGTTCGAGCAGACCGGAACCACCGCAGCGGACATCGACACGATCGAGCTGAACGAGGCCTTCGCATCCCAGGCCGTCGCCGTGATCCGCGACGCGGGCCTCGATCCGGAGAAGACCAATCCGTACGGCGGTGCGATCGCGCTGGGGCATCCGGTCGGTGCGACCGGCGCGATCCTCACCGTCCGGGTCGCCAAGGACCTGGTGCGCCGCGATCTCGAACTCGGCATCGTCACGATGTGCATCGGCGGCGGCCAAGCGCTGGCCGCGTTGTTCCGGCGCATCCGCTGATCGAGACGTGTGGTGGGAGCG
>NZ_JBAQXC010000280.1:0-17461 GCF_049299235.1 Rhodococcus sp. (in: high G+C Gram-positive bacteria)
TGCTACGAAGAGGTGCCGGGTCAGAGATTCCAGTCGCCGAGACCGTCCCAGCCGTTCAGGACACCACCGTCGGTGTTCTGCACGATGACCGGGTCGCCCTTCTGCGCATTCTCGAAGAACCACTTGCCGTCCTCGGTACTCACATTCAGGCAACCGTGGCTGGTGTTGGTGTTGCCCTGCGCCCACTCCGACCACGGTGCGGCGTGAACGAAGATGCCGCTGTTGGAGATTCGCGTCGCGTACTCGACATACGTGCGGTAGCCCTCCGGCGAATCGACCGGGACACCGTAGGTGGACGAATCCATGTACATGTCCCGGAACCGCTCGCCGACAATGTATGTGCCGTTGGGCGTCTCGTGGCCGGGCTTACCGAACGACGTCGGCATCGTCCGCACGACCTCGCCGTTGCGGGTCACCGTGATCGTCTTGGTGGTGTCGTCGGCCACGGTGACCTGCGCATCACCGATCGTGAACGACGAGTGGGTATCCCCCGCGGTGACGGTCACCTGTGTATGGGCGGGCCAGAAGTCGAACGGCCGCCACCGCACCTGCTTGTCCGATGCCCAGTAGAAGTGGCCGCCGACCGCCGGAGTGGTCGTGATCGAGATTGCCCGTTCCGCGGCGGCGCGGTCGCCGACGGCTTCGTTGAATCGGATGATGATCGGTTGGGCGACGCCGACCGTCTCACCGCTGGTCGGATTGACCGACGGTGCCGAGAACGGTGCCACCGGGGCCGGTGGCGCGATCGGACCCTGACCGCTCGATCCGGAGAAGATCTGCTCGAGGCTCGGGAGCTCCGGCCCGCCCGGCCACAGTGGTATCGCTCCGGCGGGTCCGACGAGCGTGAATGCGGCAGCGGTGGCGCCGACGAGTGCCGTGGCAACTCGCGCGGACCAACGTCCGGTTCGGCTTCCACCGGGCGTCCGAGCCTTCTTCAAGGACATGTTCCAACCCATCGTTCGACAGTGCGCTGCACCTTTGTCCGCCCCGACAGCAGCGCGTGGTGCCCACCCATTAGACACAGCGCAACCACGGACCAGCAATTCGACAGCACGCGCCGAGGCTCAACTTCGGCGCATTTACGCAGGTCCGACCCCTACTGTGACTCGAGTCGTGACGCTTCGAGCATCTCGGCGACGGACACGAATTTCTGTCGCGGCCTGCCCGCGGACCCACCGCGCGCGCGCTCCTGCTTGTCGATCTTCTGCCAGCCGCTGTAGTCGACGTACCCGGGACGACGCTCGGCGACGAGCATCGCGAACTTCTCCCGGTCCTCGGCCGGGGCGTCGAGGCGCCCGGCGACGAAATCGTCGATGAGTCGTTCGACGGTTTGCGCCGAGCACTGCTTGTTGGTGCCGATCACGCCACTCGGGCCGCGCTTGATCCAGCCGGCGGTGTAGACGCCGGTGAGCGGATCCCCGGTCTGCGGATCGACGACGCGACCCTCGTCGTTGGGGATCACGCCGCGTCGTGCATCGAACGGCAGATCTGCCACCGGTGTACCGCGGTAGCCGATCGACCGCAGCACCAGCCCTGTCTCTAGCGTTTCGCGGTCGCCGGTGGCCCTGGCCTCGAGGCGTCCGTCGGCGTCGACGATCTGATTGCGTTCGAGGGTGATCGATTCGACCGTGCCGTCGCCGTCGATCGCCACCGGCGAGGCGAGATAGCGCAGCACGATGCGCTTGTTGCCCTCCGTGGGTGTGCGACGCGCGAATCCTTCGGCCTGCTCGACCTTCAGGGCGATGCGTGGTTCGCACTCGGGGTCGTCGAGGAGCGCACGGCTGGCGGGATCGAGTTCGATCTCGGTGGGATCGACGATCACGTCGATGCCGCGAAGCTGCCCGAGCGCGAGCAGTTCCGGGTTCGTGTACGCGGCCTGGGCGGGGCCACGACGACCCACGACGACGACCTCGCGAATGTTCGACTTTCGCAGGGCCTCCACGGCGTGATCGGCCATGTCGGTGCGGGCGAAGATCTCCGGATCCATCACGAGGGCACGGGCGACGTCGAGGGCGACGTTGCCGTTACCGATGATGACCGCGCGCTCGCCGGACAGGTCGAACTGGCGGTCGGCGTAATCCGGATGACCGTTGTACCAGGATACGAATTCTGTTGCGGCATGCGAACCGGGCAGGTCCTCACCGGGAACATCGAGCTGCCGGTCACTGGCCGCGCCGACCGCGTAGATGACGGCGTGGTGGTGTGCCAGCAGTTCGTCGTGGCTGATATGTGAGCCGACTTCGACGTCGAAATAGCATTGGGTGTTCTTGTGGCCGATCGCGCTACGGAACAAGTCACCGACCGACTTGGTGCTCTTGTGATCCGGTGCGACACCGGCCCGGACGAGCCCGAAGGGTGTGGGGAGGCGATCGAAGATGTCGACCTCGACGCGCGGACGGGACGTCAATTCCATCGCGGCGTAGCAGGCGGCGGGCCCGGATCCGACGATCGCGACCCGCAATGTGCCCAGGTCCGCGGGGATCTTCCTGCGTTCCCGGAGTTCCGGCCAGTCCGGGCCGATCGGGTAGCGCTCGTAGTAGTCCGCGGCGATCTTCAGGTAGGGCTCGTGTTCGGCAGCCAGTTCGTTGTCCGCGGAGATCGCGTCGACCGGGCATTCGTCCACGCAGGCACCGCAATCGATGCAGGTCTCGGGATCGATGTAGAGCAATTCGGTGGTTGCGAACTGCGGTTCGTCGGGTGTCGGGTGAATGCAATTGACCGGACAGACCTCGACGCACGATGCATCGTTGCAACACGCCTGAGTGATCACATAAGCCACGGAAAACCTGCCTGAGAGTGCCAGTGTAGTGCGACGATTCGCAACCAGACTATAACGTGTTTCAGTTCTGGTCGAGAGTGCCTGTCGGCGGCGATGTGCAGGTTGTCCCGGGCGGTTGCGGAGCAACGGTCGCAGAAGTGTTTTCTGCGATCTATTCCGCCAACTCGTCGCCCGATTCGATCCGGAAACCGACCTTGAGGGTGACCTGCGTATGCGCGACCGCACCGTCGTCTATGTGGCCGCGCACGTTCACCACTTCGAACCATTCGAGATGCCGCGTCGTCTCGGCCGCCCTCGCCACCGCTCTCGCAATGGCATCGTCGATACCGTTGGCCGACGACCCGACCAGGTCGATCACTCGATAGACATGGCTCATTGTGGTGCCCCCTTTCATACCAGATACAGCACCTGTATCCAATAGTGCGAGCCCACCCGTGCCGATGTCTGCGAAATGGGTGAAATCGGCCGCGCCACAATGCGAACGCGCCCAATATCGCAACAGCCGAGTAGCCAAATAGCCCGAGTAGCCACATGGCCCCGGGACGACGAGGCAGCCGGCCGGGCGTCAGGCCTTTCGAGCCAACTCGCGTGCCACCGGCCCGAGCCGAGCCAGGCGCAGATCGCCCAGCGGCATCGCACCGGCACCGAGCCGATTCGTCGTGAACGCCAGCGACAATCCGGTGTCGAGGTCGGCGAATGCCCCCGACCCCCCGACACCGTAGTGGCCGAGCGCCCCACGCGGACGCTCCATGCTCGCGAACACCGGCTGGTGGTAACCGAGCCGCCAGGCCATCGGCACCCCGAGCACGTAGTCGCGGCTCCGTACCCGGACCGCGTCCATCGCCGCGATCGTCTCCGGCTTCAGGAAGCACCGGCCGTCGATGGTGCCGCCGGCCGCGATCGCCCCGTACATCCGGGCGAGCGACCGCGCCGTGAACACCCCGTTCCAGCCCGGCATCACCGCGTCGTGCACCGCCGGGTCGCGGACGAGCTCGTCGAACCCGTCAGGCATCGCCGCCTCCGCGAGACCGCGCATCGGCCCCACCTTCGACAAGACCGACGCGCTGAACCCCCAGTCCAGCCCGGCAGGATTGATGCGCGGGAACAGTTTCGCGATGCGCCCCCGCTCCGATGTCGGCACGCGATACCAGAAGTCGGGGTCGCCGAGCGGTTCGGCGATCTCGCGCCGTACCACTTCCTCGAACGGTAGCCCCGTCGCGCGGCGAACGATTTCGGCGACGAGCCAGCCGTAGGTCACCGCGTGGTAGCCGGTGCTCTGCAGGCGACGGCGGTCCGGCGGGGCCGCGGCGAGTGCCGCGACCGTCGCGTCGTAGTCGAGGATTCCGTCGCGTCCGGGGAGGAGTCCACGCACGCGGTGCAGGCCGGCGCGGTGCGTCATCACGTCCGCGACGGTGATCGTGTCCTTGCCCGCGGCCGCGAACTCGGGCCAGTACTGCGCGACGGGAGCCCAGTAGTCGATGATCCCGCGTTCCGCGAGCCGATGGACGACCGTGGACGCGACCCCCTTGCCGGTGGAGAACGACAGCGACATGGTGTCGCGGTTCCATCGCCGGTCCCGCCCGGACCATCCGGCCCAGATGTCGAGAACCTTCTCACCCTCGAAGTACGCAGCGAGGGCGCCGCCACCGTCCTGCGACCGCCGGTACATCGCGAAGAAGGTATCCGCGAGCGGCAGAAACCTCGGATCCACGTGCATCACGGTCGGCGGCTTTCGATCGGCCTCGCGTACGCGCTGCACATCGCCGAGCATCGTCATCGACATCCCCCATCAGGCTTTCCGTCAGGTTAAGTGACGAAATGCATCCACGAAAGGGTTGATTATTTGACTGAAATGTCGTAAAAGAGCGACTCAGGGGGTCGCGTATCGGAACGTACCGTATGCCACGCACGCCCGGCTCGTCGCGAAGTTGATCGCGGCCGACGCCGAACCCTCACACAGCATCGGATCGGCGTGATCACCCACATACGCCTGCGACTGCGGTCCAGCCAGCACCAGCGCGGTTCCGGGATCGTCGAGGACGCCCAACGCGAGGGCATCCGCCCCGAATCCGAGCGCGACCACCTGTCCGCCTCGACTCTCGGCCGCACCCACCCCGCCGGACATTCCCCCGCCGACGACGAGCGCACCTGCCTCGGCGTCGGCGAAACCGACACCACCATCGCTGTAGCCCCACGCGCCGCTGGCCCCGTCGGCATTCGCGCCGCATCCGCTCGTACCGTCGATGTCGACGACCGACGCCGGTGCACCCGGAGGCGCCGCACAGGTCAGCGCGTGAGCAGGCGCCGTCGTCAGCGCGTGAGCAGGCGCCACCATCAGGACAGGACCGGCGAGCGCGGCAGCGACAACCGCAACGGCACCGCCGAGTATGCGCATCGGAATCCGGGAAAACGTCACCGTGGCGATCCTCCTCGGATGCAGTCGACGATATGTTCTCCCCGGAGAGTCTACGGACGTCCCTCGAACACCACCTGATGCACAGGTAACGACCCGAGTTCGATCTCGGAAACGGTCGGGCGCCGCTCTCCACCCCGACCGCGGTCCCTACTGCCACTCCCTACTGTCGAACGTCACTGTCTGGCCGAACGTCACTGTCTGGCATCGCGTCGATCGGTGTCGCGTGACGGCTGCACCCGTTTCGGTTCACCGGGCATCTTCGGGTGAGTGGGCGGATACGGCAGGTCCCCGAGGCCGGCGGCCGCGTCACGCTCGACCATCTCGAGCAACACGCCCAGCGACTGCGCGTCGTCGTCGAGTCCGGCCATCGGATCGCCGCGACGGGCCAGCAGATCGGGCACCGTTGCGATCGTGCAGTCATCGGGCTCCACGTCGGCCAGTTCGTCCCACGTCAACGGTGTCGACACCGTCGCGATCGGGGTGCGGCGCACCGAGTACGCGGATGCGATGGTCTTGTCTCGAGCATTCTGGTTGTAGTCCAGGAAGATGCGTTCACCGCGCTCTTCCTTCCACCATGCCGTCGTCGCCCGGTCGCCGCTGCGGCGTTCGATCTCGCGCATCAAGGCGATCCCGGCGCGCCGCACCCCGATGAAATCCCACTCGGGAACGATCCGCAGGTACACGTGCAGGCCCCGGCCCCCGGACGTCTTCGGGAACCCGGTCAGCCCCAGTTCGTCGAGCAGCGGCCGCACCACATCGAGCGCGACCGCGCGGGCATCGCCGAAATCGGTGCCGGGTTGCGGGTCCAGGTCGATGCGCAGTTCGTCGGGCCGATCGACGTCGGGGCACCGCACCGCCCACGGATGGAACGTCACCGTGCCCAGATTCGCTGCCCACACGATGTCCGCGGCCGACCGGACCCGAAGCACATCGGCCGTGCGTCCCGACGGGAAGGTGACCTCGCAGGTGCCGACGTGGTCGGGGTGCCGTGCCGGCGGCCGTTTCTGATAGATCTCCTCGCCCTCGATGCCGTCCGGGAACCGTTGCAGGTGGGTGGGCCGGTCCCGCAACGCCGTCAACAACGGGGCGTCACCGGTCGCGACGGTCCGGTAATAGTCGACGAGATGCCGTTTCGTGCCGCCGCCGGCCCCGAGCCGCGGAAAATAGACCTTGTCGGGATTCGACAGCCGCACGGCAGTGCCGTCGACGTCGAGTTCCTCGGCCGGTGCCCGTTTGCTTGCGCCTGCCATCGTTCAGGTCTCCGGTCGATCGAGGACATCGGCGAGGTCGTATCGCACGGGAACCTCCAGTTGGTCGTAGGTGCAGCTCTCAGGGTCGCGGTCGGGCCGCCAGCGCAGAAACCTCGCGGCATGCCGGAAGCGCAACCCACTGCCTGCCGCGCCTTCCATCTGGTCGTAGGCGACTTCGACGACCCGCTCGGGCCGCAACGGCACCCACCTGCGCTCGTTCGCGGAGCGCCACCGGGTCGGTTCGCCCTCGGCGACGATGTCGGCTCCGACACGCAGCGGTTCGAGTTCGGCGAGCAGTTCCTGCCTGCGCTGGGCGGTGAACGCCGATGCTCCACCGACCATCGCGAGTTCGCCGTCGTGGAACAGCCCCAGCAGCAGCGAACCGACCCCGTCGATACTCGTGTGCTTGCGATATCCGGCGAGCACACAATCCGCTGTCCGCGCATGCTTGACCTTGACCATCTCCCGTTTGTTCGGCACATAGCACCCGTCGAGGCGTTTGGCGACGACGCCGTCCAGTCCGGCCCCCTCGAACTCCTCGAACCAGCGTTGCCCGGTCGCCGCATCGCCGGTCGCGACGGTGACGTGGCAGTTCGGGCCGCCGCCCGCGATCCCCCGCAACCGGGCCCGCCGGTCCCGGAAGGGCACATCCATGAGGTTGTCGTCGCCGATCGCCACCAGATCGAATCCGACGAACTGCGCGGGTGTCTGTTCGGCCAGCAACGCGACGCGGCTCGCGGCCGGATGGATCCGCTCGGACAGCGCGTGCCAGTCCAGCCGGGTACGCCCGTCATGATCGCGCGGCACCACGATCTCCCCGTCGACGACGCACCTGCCGGGCAACTCCGTGCGCACGGCGTCGGCCAGTTCCGGAAAGTAGCGGACGAGGTCCTTGCCGCCGCGCGAGGAGAACACCACCTCGTCACCGTCCCGGAACACGAGCGCCCGGAACCCGTCCCATTTCGGTTCGTACGACCATTCGGCGGGCCCGCTGCCGGGCTGCGACGGCACCGACGACACGGCCTTCGCGAGCATCGGGGGGATCGGCGGATTCACAGGAAGATCCACCGCCCCATGGTGACATCAACCGGGCGAGCCCGCCCTCCGTTGAGTCGAAACCGTCGCGATTCCGTACTCTCTCCCCATGAACAACATTCGTCGGGTTTGTGCCGTTGTGGCGGCGTCTTGCGCGGTCGTCTTCACCCTGAGTGCCTGCGGGTCCGACATCAACCCGGTTGCCGTGCCGGAATCCGGTGCCGCTGCCGCCCCGACCACGACAGCGTCCTCGTCGCGAACCACAACTACGACCACCACGTCGTCCTCGTCGTCCGACGCTGACCTCGACATCGACGTCGCGATCGGTGACTGCGTGATACTCGGCGGCACCGTCGACGACGCGACGATCGACAACGCCGACTGCGGCAGCATGGAATCTAACTACAAGGTGATCGGCAAGGTCGCCTCGAGCGACGAATGCGTGTCCGACGCCGACCAGACGTACTACGAGACGTTGAGCGGTGTCGAAACCGGCGCGCTGTGCCTCGACATCGATTGGGTCGTGGGAACCTGCATGGAACTCGGCGGTGAGGATCCGATGCGGATCGACTGCACCGAACCGTCCACGCAGGGCGAGAAGGTTACCGAGATCCTGCAGAACACCGACGACGTCAACGACTGCACGATCTCGGCGGGCGGATTCGTCTATTCCGAACGCCGCTTCGTCGTCTGCACCGATTCGCTGTAGATCTACAGCCGGCCGCGCCGGCGGAATATCCCGAACACGCTGCGGCACATCATCATCATGGGCAGCGCGTCAGGACATCCGTCGGCGCGACGAGTTTTCAGTAGAAACTCGGCTTGGGACCGTCGGTGTTCGGCCCACTGATCCCGATAGAGCGTCGGATCTCCCTGCTGGGATCGACGATCAACGACGCCACATATGCGGCAACGCTCCGACGGGACACTTCAGTCCCCTTGAACGGCTCGCCCTTCTGCGTGAGTTCGTAGTCGACTTCGTCCTTGTCGGAGAACCAGGCCGGCCGCACGATGGTGTAGTCCACATCGCTCGATTCGATGGCTTCGGCGCCCGCCGCGCATGCGTCGAGGGTGGTGCCGAGCATCGTCGCGTTCCACTCGCCGTAGGCGCCCGGGATCTCACCGTAGATCCCGTTCGTGGAAACCCAGATGACCCGTCGCACCCCGGCCTCGTGCATGGCCCTGACAACCGATTTCCCTTACGCGCCAAGGTTTGCCCCGTACAGGTTGGCGTACACCGTGTCCTGCCCGTTCATAGCACCGAGCAGGGCATCGTGGTCCGTGACATCCGCGGTGACGATGGTCACTCGATCATCGCCGCGAATATCGTCGACTATCCGTTCCGGGCGGCGAGCCAGCCGCGTCAGGTGAATCTGTGGGTCGTCGATCAGCAGCCTTTCGACGAGCGTCGCGATTCCACCGGACGCTCCCAGGATCAACACGTTGTGCATGGTCGACTTCTCCTTCTCATTGTTCGTGCTCCGGATGTTCTGCCGGCGGCGACTCCGGTGTTCGGCGAGGAGGAAACGCCCGTGTCAGTTCTTCGGGCCCGGGATTCGTGAGAAGTTCCCCCGAGCGGGTGAAGACCAACGGCAGGTTGTCGGGTTGCAGGCCCAGCGCGTCGAGGTCGGCGTCGGTCAACAGTGCACGGACGTCGTCGACGCCGATGGTGCGGCCGTGCGCGGTGGCCCAATCGGTGAGTGCCCGCGTCTCGTCCGCCTCGGGCACGCCGAGAACACGGAGATCGGCCACCTCGGCGAGGAGTCTGGATCGTCGCAGCAGGAGCGTGCGCACGATGACGTCACGCAGCCGGGAATCCCGCCGGAACGCTACCTGTTGCTGCGCCCGGTCGAGCCGCGCAACCCGGCCGGGCCGAATGACGACCGCCGTTCGCGAAGACGCCTGCCTGGTCAACAAGTCGGCTTCGCCGAGGAACCGGCCCCGCTCGTGCACCGAGATCTCCGGGGTGGCATTTCGTGCGTACTCCGCGATCGCCACCGCGCCGGACAGGACGACATAGAGGTCGTCGTTGTCGTTGCCGTACCTTTCGAACAGAACCTGCCCGTCGTGGGTGAACTCGATGTTCCCCTCGTCTGCCAGCAAGTCCAGGTTCGCATCCGACAGCCGCGGAAGAATCCCACCGGTGTCGGGCGTTTCGTCGAGGTTTCGTGGGATTGCCTCGAGGTCCCCACTTGCCGGGCCCGGGGTGCCGCGCCAGGGCGGGAGCAGATCGGTCCTGGATCCCAATGCGCGCGCCCGGACTCGCCGGTCTGCGCGGTGACAGGCAACGCCGCCATGAGTGCGCCGACCAGATTGTCGGCGTCGTGCGGACCGTCGTATCTGGTCCCGTTGATGAAGAACGTCGGCGATTCGCTTGCCCCTCTCGCACGCGCCGACGCGACATCGCGTTGCACCCGACGAGCCATGTGTCATTCGCCGAGGTCGCGGGTGAAGCTCGCCTGATCGAGACCGATCACCGTGGCCTTGGCGAACAGGTCGTCGATGGTCAGGTGCATGGGCGTGACATCCGACGACGTGTCGAAAAGCTGGTCGTGCATCTCCCAGAACCGTTCCTGCACACCCGCAGCTTCGGCGGCTTCGGCAGCCATCTGCGCTGCCGGATCGGTCTCGGTATCCGGCAGGTGCCGGAACATGAACCGCACCTGGTTCGGCAGGCGCCGCTGTACCTCTCGGACGGCCGCGTGAGCACCGTGGCTCTGCGCCGATTCGTAGTCGCCGTATTCGACGAGAGTCACCGGAGCATCCAACGTGCCACGGACGTGATCGAACCGAACATCGACGGGTGGTTCGAGCCGGTCCGGCATTTCCTCTGCCGGATATCGGTGCGCGGCATAGCGCAGCAGTACGGTACCGAGTACCGCCGCCAGCACCGAGGCCATGAGGATGCCGATCCTGGCGGCATTGGCGGTGTCCGCGTCGGAAAACGCCAGGTCCACGATGAACAGGGAGATCGTGAATCCCATGCCGGCGAGCGTGGCACCGCCGAGCAGGTGCAGGCGGGTCAGTCCGGGCGCGAGTCGCCCGAGGCGGAGCCGGACCGCCAGTTCCGCGCCGCCGACGATGCCCAGCATCTTTCCCAGAACGAGGCCGACCACGACACCCAACGTCACCGGGGAGCCCATCGCGTCACCGATCTGCTCGGTCGACAGGGGAATTCCGGCGTTGGCGAGCGCGAACAACGGCACGATGACGACCTACGCGACGGCACCTGGGGTGCGCCGACGTGGGCCGACGCCGTGGTACGACACGAGAGCATCGATCTGACGTAGGTCGTCGGAGACGACGACACCGGTGAGGAGAACACATGAGAATTCTGGTTGTCGACGCCTACGGAAAAGTAGGCCGCCGGGTCATTCCGACCCCGCACGTCGGTGTAAGTGCAATCCACGTCGGTGTCCGGTAGTCCGCAACGTGTGCCCGGTGTTGACCAGGCGCGTACACAGGTCGGGCAAGGATCACCTGGCTGTCGGATCGGCGGCCGCGGCCGGGCAGTCCATTCCAGGGGTCACCGCTAATTCGAAGTGCCACATTTCGTTGGAGTAGGTCTGGCACAGGCCGTAGACGGCACCATGTTGCGAGAGCCAACTGGAGGCGTCTGTGGGGCCGACATCCACTGCGTGCCCGGTCACATGGGTCGATCGTTCCGGCGTATCGACCCATCTGCGCGCTTCGTCCAGACTGCCGTAGGTGCGGACGGCATCGTCGAGTAGAGATTTCTGGTACTCCGTACTACGCCACCCGCTGTTGACCATCAGATGCACCCCGTCCACGGAAGCGTCGTCGGTTGCCCGCTGCAGTGCGTCCCGCAGGTCGCGATCCAGGTTTGCGATGGCGGGATGTCCCTCGTCGAACGGGGATACCGAACTGTCCTGCTCGATGTATCCGCCTGTGTCGTCGAGGACTGACGGGTCGACACCCGACGACGAGATCGACGTCGCGGGGCGTAGCGCCGTCGGATCGCCGTGGAACGAACCGCACGCCGCCATCATCGCCGCCGCCGCGGTTCCCGTCACGAGTGCACCGACAATCCGTGGGGTCGCGCGTCTCAACCAGATAGCCAAGGGGGTCCTCTCTCGTCTCGCGCCGTTCAGGGTCCCGCGGCGCGTGTGCCCCCATCCCAACTGTCAGCGTGTTTCGCCGATGTCTGTGGTTGTCGAAACATTTCCGCAACAACCGGCCCCAATAGACTCGAGCTTGCGCGTCCCCGTCCCGAAAAGGAGCTTGTTCACCGATGCGAGTCTTGATCGTCGAGGACGAGCTATTCCTCGCTGAAGCGCTGCGAGACGGCTTACGCCAGGAAGCCATCGCCGCCGACATCTCGGGTGACGGTGACGACGCGCTGGAACGCATCGCCGTCAACGACTACGACGTGGTCGTGTTGGATCGGGACATTCCTGGCACCCACGGTGACGAGGTATGTGCGATCGTCACCTGCGAGTACCCGTCGGTTCGCGTCCTCATGCTCACCGCTGCGGCCCAGCTCACGGACAAGGTCGGGGGCTTCCGTCTGGGCGCCGACGACTATCTGATCAAGCCGTTCGCGCTGGAGGAACTGGTGGTGCGCCTTCACGCACTGGCCCGACGTTCGCCGTCCTCCGTGGCGCCTGTCCTGGAATTCGGCGAACTGCGCCTCGATCTGTTTCGACGAGAGGTGTACCGGGGTGGCCGGTACGTCAAGCTCACGCGCAAACAGTTTGCCGTCCTCGAACTGCTGATGCGGGCCGGTGGCGGCGTCGTCAGTGCGGAGACTCTGCTCGAGAAGGCGTGGGACGAACACGTCGATCCGTTCACCAGCGCGCCCCGCGTGACGATGTCCACGTTGCGCAAGGCGCTCGGGCCGCCGAACGTCATCGACACGGTGCCCGGCGTCGGCTACCGGCTGACCGAGTCCGGCTGCTCGAATGACTGAGCGGCGCGGACGCCCAGTGCTACCGCGTGCCAGCGCCCGCCTGCGATTGGCGATGAGTTACGCGGTGTTCCTCGTCGCCGCCGGAGTGGTCGTTCTCGCCGGCGTGTACGTGGTGCTGCGCTACGTTCCGGACTACCCGCTGACCGCGGCGAACCCGAACGACGTAGGAGTCACCGTCGCGTCGCGTGAGGAGATTCTGGATGTCGTCGTCCGAGTCTCCGGCGTAATCCTGTTCGCGCTGGGCCTGATCGGGGTGACCGGCGGTTGGCTGCTGGCAGGGTGGGTGCTGCGTCCACTGCACCGGATCAACGACGCAGCCCGTCTCGCGGCGACCGGTCGTCTCGACCACCGGATCGAACTCGCCGGACGGAATGACGAATTTCGTCAACTGGCAGACTCTTTCGATGACATGCTCGACCAGCTGAGCGACGCATTCGAGGCCCGTCAACGGTTTGCAGCCAACGCATCGCACGAACTCCGAACACCACTGGCAGTGACCGCAACGATGCTCGATGTGGCCAAGCGGGGTCCGCACACCGACGACGTCGCGAAACTGATCGAACGGCTGGACATCACCAATGCTCGGGCAATCGACATCACCGAGGCGCTGCTGCGGTTGGCGGAAGCCGAGTCGGCACCCGTCCGGTCCGAGCCGATCGACCTGGCACACCTCGCGACCACCGTTCTCGACGACTGCGCCTCGGAGGTGGAGGAGCGGAAGGTACGCGTCCGCAGACAACTCGAAACCGCGCCGACCGTAGGGGATCCGACACTGCTCGCGCAGCTCACGGTGAACCTGGTCCAGAACGCCTGTCGCCACAATGTTGCCGGCGGCGAGATGATCGTACGGGCGGGACCCGACGGGCTCCACGGTGCCGTCCTCCACGTCGAGAACGATGGCATGCACTACACAGAGGCCGAAGCGGCGCGTCTCCACGAGCCCTTTCTACGTGGTGTCGGTCGGGTGAGTGATCGCTCGCAAAGCACCCGAGGATACGGTTTGGGGCTAGCGCTGGTAGCGCGGATCGTGGCCGTCCACCGCGGCTCGCTGACCGTCCGGCCGCGACCTTCCGGCGGCCTTCACGTCACCGTGGCCCTGCCGGGAACGGGTGCGTAGGGTGCGCGGTCATCGATTCTCTGGCTTTACAACTCTGCAACACCGCCTTCGGTGAAATGGCCTCGTCGCGGCATCCGTCGCGGCAGGCAGAGAACCGGAGTGATGATGACACCGTCGATGAATTGGAAGCGCCGCGGCACCGCCGCGATCCTGGCAGTGAGCGCGCTGGGACTGATTACTGCGGGGTGCGGAAAGTCCGAAAACGCTGCGCCGGACGCGAAGTCGAACCTCACCGCCGAACAGAGCTACGATCGCTGGGAACTGAAGTATCGATCGTGCCTGCAGGGGAAGGGCTTCGATCTTCCGGACCAGGCGGGGCAGATCGACTTCGGTGCCCGCCAGGACGAGTTCACTTCGGCATCGGATGCATGTATCCGGGACATCGGCGCCGCTCCGGCCGTCAGCGGCGACCAGCCCGCCAAGTCTCGTGCGGAGATCGAACAGGACATGCTCGGTGTCGTGCGCTGCCTCCGCGCACACGGCTATGACGTCGACGATCCGGACGGTACCACCGTGCATGTGCCCGACACCGTCACCGATGCCGACCTGGACAGTTGCGTCGCCTGATGCAGGACGAGAAGCGCAGTCCAGAAGGAGACCCAGAAGGTCTGCGGCGGAAACGCCGTGTGAAGGCGATCGCGGTCACGGTGGGCGTGCTCGCCGTTGCTGCTGCCGCCGTCGCGGCGCTGGCAGATCGCCACGTCGAAGACCCACAGACGGCGTACGGAACAAGCACGGTGTCGGTGGAGAAGCGAGCCCTCAACGAAACGGTGACTGCGCGGGGCACACTCACCTATGCAGGCAAGCGGGTGCTCGGAGCAGGCGTTGCAGGAACGGTGACCGCGCTACCGAAGGAAGACGGTCGGGTGGGCCCCGGCGACGAGTTGTACCGCATCGACAACGAACCCGTCACGCTGTTCACCGGGACACTGCCGGCGTGGCGGGCCTTCGAGTCCGGCATGGGTAGCGGCCCGGACGTGACACAGCTCGAGGCGAGCTTGACCGCCCTGGGCTACTTCCACGGCGTACCGGATGAGAGTTTCGATTGGTACACCACAGCGGCCGTCCGAGAATGGCAGCAGAACACCGGCCAACCGGTCACCGGTTCGATACCGCTGGGTCGCATGGTATTCGGATCGTCCGAGATGAGGACCGGGCAGTTGTCGGCGCAGGTGGGGGTGCGCGTGCAGCCAGGAGATCCGATCATGACGCTGAGCGAGACGCGCAAGGTCGTCGTCGCGGACGTCAAGCCGTCGGACCAGACGGTCGCGATCACCGGCGCCGAGGCCACCGTCAACGTACCCGGCGGGCGGAGCGTGCGCGGGACGGTCGCGTCCGTTGCGCCGCCGCGCGAGGTTGACCGCGACGGCGCCAAATCGCTTCTGGCACCGGTGATCGTCATTGTCGACGACGATGCCCAGGTCGCCGAGCTGCACGACGTCGCGGTCTCGGTCGACTTCTCACGTCCCGGACGGACAGAGGTCCTCGCGGTTCCTGTCTCGGCACTGATCGCGCTGCCGGGCGGCGGGTTCGGGGTGCAGGTGCCGCTACCGGACGGCACTGCCTCATCGGTTCCGGTACAGACCGGGAGGTTCGCCGGCGGCTTCGTGGAGGTCACGGGCGAGGGCGTCGACGTGGGGACGGAAGTCGTGGTGCCGTCACTGTGAACGCTACGAAGAAGACGGTGGTACTCCTCGACGACGTCCTGCGCGATCACGGCTCCCCGCCGGTGCGTGCCCTCGACCGCGTCTCCCTGTCGATTACTCACGGCGAGCTGGTGGGGATTGTCGGGCCCAGTGGCTCCGGGAAGTCGAGTCTGCTCAACGTCATGGGAACCCTCGATCGTCCGACATCGGGCCGGGTGGTGGTCGACGGGGCGGACGTCGCCTCTATGAACGACGCCGAGTTGTCGGCGTTGCGCGCCTACCGGATCGGATTCGTCTTCCAGCAATTCCACCTCACGGCAGGCATCAGTGCTGTCGACAACGTCGCTGACGGACTTCTCTACACCGGCACCGCGCGGGCCGAGCGCCGCCGCCGCGCCGAGGCGGCTCTCGCGCGCGTGGGCCTCGGCCACCGGCTGGACCACAAGCCCGATGAGATGTCCGGTGGTGAACGCCAACGCGTCGCCGTGGCCCGGGCAGTCGTCTCAGACCCAGTGCTGCTCCTGGCCGACGAACCGACCGGCAACCTCGACCGGCGATCCGGTACCCAAGTGGTGGAACTCCTTCACGAACTCAACAGAACGGGAACGACGGTGGTCGTCATCACCCACGACACCGAGTTGGCCGACCGATTGCCGCGGCGCATCACGCTGCGGGACGGCCGGGTCATATCAGATGGTCGGAGGGAATCCAGATGACATCCAATGGAATTCGTGAGCTTCATTCGCGCCTACTGCAGGCTGACGCTCTCCGGCTGGGCGCGCTGGGTTTGCAGTCCACACCGACACGTGTCGTCCTGTCCGCGCTCGGTATCGCAATCGGTATCGCCGCGATGGTCGCGGTGATGGGGATCTCGACCTCCAGCCAGGCGCGACTTACCGGTCAGCTGGACGCCCTGGGCACGAACCTGCTCACCGTTCGACCCGGTAGCTCGATCGGCAGCAACACCACGACCCTGCCGCCGGACGCTGTCGCCAAGGTCGGCCTCGTCCCGGGAGTGAGCGGCGTCGCTTCGGTTGCGGAGCTTTCCGAGCCGAAGGTCTATCGCAGCAGACTCGTCGACCCCGCCCAGAGCGGCGGCATCCATGTCCAGGTAGCAGACTTCGGAGTCCTTGAAGTACTCGACGGGACAGTGCGTTCGGGGAGGTGGTTCGACGCGGCGATCGCGACGTATCCAACTACGGTCCTGGGTAGCGTCGCGGCCGAGCGCCTAGGCATCGTCGAAACCCCGAGTGAGATCTGGCTCGGCGAGACGCAAGTGACGGTGATCGGTGTCCTCGATCGGCTGCCGCTGGCTCCTGAACTCGACACGTCCGCTTTCATCGGTGGAAGGTTCGCCACCCACAGATTCGACTGGGACGGGCGACCCACCGCACTGTTCGAACGCTCCGACGAAGCCCTGGTCCAGGAAGTCCGTGAGCTGCTCTCACGGACAGTCGATCCCGAGAATCCCCGCAACGTGGAGGTGTCCCGGCCATCAGACGCTCTTGCTGCGAAGAACGCTGCAGACACGGCCTTCACCGGGTTGCTGCTCGGACTCGGCTCCGTCGCATTGTTGGTCGGTGGAATCGGCGTCGCGAACACGATGGTGATCTCGGTGATGGAGAGGCGTGGGGAGATCGGGTTGCGGCGGGCGCTCGGCGCAACCCGCGCCCACATCAGAATGCAGTTCTTGCTCGAGGCGCTGCTGCTGTCGGCGTTGGGAGGTGCCGCCGGGACGCTGCTCGGACTCGCCGTCACTGCTGGTTTCGCAGGGGTGAACGGTTGGCCTCTCTCCGTTCCCCCGGTGGTGCTCCTCGCGGGCATAGGCGCCACAGTCGCGATCGGCGCAATCGCCGGCATCCTGCCCGCAATGCGGGCGGCCCGTACTCCTCCAAGCATGGCGCTCAAGGCATCGTGATCACACGCGGTGGGCGGGTGGTACGGCTGAACTACGGCCACGGTACGTGTTCGCCTCAGAACTTGCCGCGCTCGAGACTTCACAACTCTGCAACGTCGCATTCGATGAGATGGCGACACCCCACTTCGAACGAACAGAAGAAAGTGAGTGCCTCGACGTATGCCTCCCACCCCTTGGACCCGAAGATTGGCCGCGATACCGGCCAGCGTTCTGATGGCGCTCGGCGTCGTGTCGTGCACCGCACCTGAGGTTCCCCCCGAACGGTGGACAAGGGGGTTACATCCTTCAGGCGGCTTCCACCCGAAGTGAACGCTCGTAGCTGTCGGGACTGAGCATCCCGACCGCAGAGTTCCGTCGAACAGTGTTATAG
>NZ_JBAQXC010000281.1:0-7092 GCF_049299235.1 Rhodococcus sp. (in: high G+C Gram-positive bacteria)
CAGCTGGCCCGCGCGCTCGGCTCGACCTATATCGACCCCGAGCACGTGTTCTTCGCGCTCGCCGCCGACCGCACCCGCGGACCGGGCCGCCTGCTCGCGTCGCTCGGTGTGACCCCGCAGTCGCTGCAAGCCGGCCTGCAACCGGCTGCGGCGCCGCCACCGGACGAGTCCGCCACCCCGACCCTCGACAAGTTCGGTGTCGACCTGACCGGCCGTGCCCGCGACGGGCACATCGACCCGGTCATCGGCAGGGCAGACGAGATCGAACAGACCGTCGAGATTCTGTCCCGGCGCACCAAGAACAACCCGGTGCTCGTCGGCGAAGCAGGTGTCGGTAAGACCGCGATCGTCGAAGGTCTCGCCCAGCGCATCATCGACGGAGACGTGCCGGACACATTGCGCGACAAACGCATCGTCCAACTCGACCTGACCGCGATGGTCGCCGGCACTCGCTACCGCGGCGACTTCGAGGAACGGCTGACGAACGTGCTCGACGAGATCACCGCGCAATCCGGTGAGCTGATCGTGTTCATCGACGAGATCCACACGGTCGTCGGCGCGGGCGGCGGCGGCAGCGAAGGCGCGATGGACGCCGGAAACATCCTCAAGCCGAAGCTGGCGCGCGGCGACCTGCACGTCGTCGGTGCCACCACCCTCGACGAGTACCGCAAGCACATCGAGAAGGACCCCGCGCTCGAGCGTCGGTTCCAGCCGGTCACCGTCGGCGAACCCACCCATGCCGATGCCGTCGCGATCCTGCGCGGCCTGCGCGAGCGGTACGCCGAGTTCCACGGTGTCGTCTACACCGACGCCGCGCTCGACGCCGCGGTCGATCTGTCCGTCCGGTATCTGCCGGACCGGCACCTCCCGGACAAGGCGATCGACCTGATCGATCAGGCCGGTGCGCGACTGCGGTTGCGGACCCCGCGCGTCGACACCGACGCGCTGCGCGGCCGCCTCGCCACCCTCGAGACCGCGAAGGACGAGGCCGTCAAGGCGGAACAGTACGAGCAGGCGTCGCAGTTGCGCGACGAAATCGCCCGCGTGCAGGTCCGTCTCGACACCGGCGCCCCGGTCGTCGACGATGTCGACGCGCCCGAGGTGACCTCCGAACTGATCGCCGAGATCGTCTCGCGGGCAACCGGAATCCCGGTGACCCGGATGACTCAGGCCGAGAAGGACCGGCTGCGCGGGCTCGAGGACGAACTGCACAAGCGGGTCGTCGGACAGGACGAGGCGGTGCGCGCGGTCGCGCGTGCGGTCCGGCGCAGCCGCGCCGGCATGGCCGATCCACATCGGCCCGTCGGCAGTTTCCTTTTCCTCGGACCGACCGGCGTCGGCAAGACCGAACTGGCCAAGGCGCTCGCCGAGGTGCTCTTCGGGGACGAGAACAAGATGCTGCGCGTCGACATGAGCGAGTTCGGCGAACGGCACACCGTCAGCAGGCTCGTCGGTGCTCCCCCCGGGTACGTCGGTTACGGCGAGGCCGGTCAGCTCACCGAACAGGTGCGGCGCGACCCGTACTCGGTGGTGTTGCTCGACGAGATCGAGAAGGCGCATCCGGACGTGTTCAACACCCTGCTACAGGTGCTCGACGACGGCAGACTCACCGACGGCCAGGGCCGCACGGTCGACTTCACCAACACCGTCGTGATCATGACCAGCAACCTGGGGTCGGACATCGTCTCCAGCCGTGGCGGGGCGCTCGGCTTCACCACCGGTGACGCCGAAGCCGCCGAGAAGCCGTTGCGGGACCGGGTGATGGGAAGGCTGCGCGAATCGATGCGACCGGAATTCCTCAACCGCATCGACGAGATCGTGCTGTTCCGCAAGCTCGACGGCGAGCAACTGCACCGCATCACCGACCTGCTGCTCGACGATTCGCGGGAACGGTTGCAGGCCAGAGGAATCGGACTGGAGATCGCGGCTGACGCCGTCGACTGGATCGCCGAACGCGGCCACCAGCCCGAGTTCGGGGCCCGGCCGTTGCGTCGCGCCATCCAGCGTGAGGTCGACGACCGCATCGCCGACCTGCTGCTCGACGACGAACTCGCCGAAGGCGGGGCCGTGACGGTCGCGGTGGAAGACGGCGAACTCGTCGTCCGGTAGCCGACCGTAGATGGACAGGTGCCCCTCGCCCCGAATCGGGCGAGGGGCATCGCGCGCGTCCGGAACCTTCTATATTCGCGGGATGGAACAGATCTCCGTCGTGCCGCTGCCTGCCCGCACCCGACTGTTCGGCGCGGTCCTGAAGGTCTTGTCCAGCGAACCGTCCGACGGACCACAGATGGCCGCGTTGCGTACCCGCCGTGCCCGGCTGATCGCGTCGCCGCCGGGACGGCTGGTCGTCGGCGCGGACGCCGCGGGGGTCGCCGTCACCGACCGGCACATCGACGACGGCATCCGGTTGCGCATCCACACGCCGGCAGGCGCCGGGCCACGACCGATCGTGGTGAACTACCACGGCGGCGGCTGGTGCCTCGGATCGCCCGAGCAGTCCCGGTGGATCGCCGGTCGTATCGCCGCGCAGGCCGGGGCGATCGTCGTGTCGCCGACCTACCGGCTCGCTCCCGAACACCCGTATCCGGCGGCCGTCGACGACGCGTGGGCGGCATTGCGGTGGGTGCACACCCACGCCGCCGAACTCGGTGGTGATCCGGAGCGGATCGCGGTGATGGGCGACAGTGCGGGCGGGAACCTCGCCGCGGTCGCCGCCCTGCACGCACGCGATGCGGGTGGCCCCGCGGTGCGCGCGCAGGTGTTGGTCTACCCGGCAGTGGAGATGTACGAGCGGTGGCCGTCGGAGAACGCCCACGCGAACGCGCCGTTGCTCACGTCGAAGCAGATGCGGACGTTCGGACGGCTCTATCTCGGCGACGGGTACGGCACCGAAGACTGGCAGGCATCCCCGATCCGGGCAGCCTCGCACGAATCCCTTCCACCGGCGCTCGTACTCACCGCGGGGCACGACCCGTTGCGTGACCACGGGTTCCGGTATGCCGATGTGTTGCGCGCCGCCGGTGTCGAAGCCGAACACCGCGACTACCCCGATACGATCCACGGTTTCGCGGCGCTTCCCGGTGTCGCGCCCGCCGCGCACACCGCCCTGCGTGACATCCTGGCGTTCCTGCGTCGAACGCTGTGACCTGGAGTGTCCCGCCCTGCGACCCCGATATCGGGCCTCGCATAGAGAATACGAAGTATGGCGAGCACCGAAGATGCGACCGAGACACCGTCCGAGACGATCCGATCCCTGATCGCCCGCATCGCCCATGCGGCGGACGAGGCCTCGGTCGAGGCGTACACCGACCTCTACACCGAGGACGCGGTGTGGGAGATGGCCGGATCCGATCACAACGCCGGGAAAGCCCAAGTCAACCGTGGCTTGGCCGAGATCATCGCAGCGACCCGGAGCCGCCGGGCAAGCGGAATCTCCGGGCCGGGAACCGCGACGCGGCACATCACGTCGTGCGTCGCGGTCACCGTCGACAGTCCCGATACCGCCCGGGCCGAATCCGTCTGGCAGTTCTACGCCGACACCACGACGACGCCCAGACTGTCGGGCATGGGCCGGTATCACGACACGTTCCGGCGGATCGACGGGCGCTGGTTGCTCGCCGCGCGGTCGATCTCCGCCGGCTGACCGGCCGTGGTCGTTTCGCAGCCCGCACCGGGCCTCTGCTACGCTCGTCCGCATGCAGCGCGCATATTTCTGGTTTAGCAGGCCGGCCCTGGGTGGGCCGGTCGGCGTGACCGCGCGCTGACTTCTTCCACCTACGAGCCGGACACAGACCGGCTCGCTGGAATCTCATCTTCTCGTGGGTCGGCCTGAGAACAGGACATCGAACCTCATGAGTACCCAGATCGACAGCACCGCGACCTCGAATCTCGACGAGCAACGCACCGTGCGGATCAGCCCGCTCGTCGCGCCGTCCGTGGTGCGGTCCGAGCACGCCCCCGACGAGGTCGCCGCCGCGACCGTCCGTTCGGGCCGCGCCGGCACCGTCGGCATCCTCGACGGCAGCGACGACCGCCTGCTCGTCGTCGTCGGCCCGTGCTCGGTGCACGATCCTGCCGCCGCGATGGACTACGCCCGCCGCCTCGCCGCGAAGGCCGACGAACTGCGCGACGACCTGCACATCGTGATGCGCGTGTACTTCGAGAAGCCGCGCACCACGCTGGGCTGGAAGGGCCTGCTCAACGACCCGCACCTCGACGGCTCCTACGACATCAACACCGGTCTGCGCATCGGCCGCAAGCTGCTGCTCGACGTGTCGAGCCTCGGTCTGCCCGTCGGCTGCGAGTTCCTCGATCCGATCCTGCCGCAGTACTACGCCGACCTGGTCACCTACGGTGCGATCGGTGCTCGCACCGCCGCCAGCCAGGTACATCGTCAGCTGTGCTCGGCGCTGTCGATGCCCGTGGGCATCAAGAACTCCACCGAGGGTGACGTGCAGGTCGCGGTCGACGGCACCCGCGCGGCCGGTGCGAGCCACGTGTTCCCCGGCACCGACCTCGACGGCAATACCGCGCTGATCGAGACGGCCGGGAACCCGGACTGCCACGTCATCCTCCGTGGCGGCAGCGCGGGGCCGAACTACGACGCCGAGACGGTCGCGGACACCCTGGCCCGGTTGCGTAAGGGCGGCCTGCCGGAGCGGGTCGTCGTCGATGCCAGCCACGGCAACAGCAGCAAGAACCACGAGAAGCAGGTCGACGTCGTCACCGACATCGCCGGGCGGCTGGTCGCGGGGGAGAAGGGCATCGTCGGTGTGATGCTCGAAAGTTTCCTCGAGGCGGGCCGTCAGGACTTGACCCTCGGCAAGGCCGACGAGCTCGAGTACGGCAAGTCCATCACCGATGCGTGCATCGACTGGGCGACCACCGTCGACCAGCTCGACCGTCTCGCCGAGGCCGTGCGCGCCCGACGCCTCGGGTGACGGAAACCAATATTCGGTCTGACCGGCTGAAGGTCCCCACCACCCGAGGGCGCGGCAGACTTGACCATGACGCAGCGTCAGGGTTGATGCTGGGGGCATGAGGATCAGCGAGCTCGCGCGGGCCGCCGAGACCACCGTCCGGACGGTTCGGCACTATCACCGGCTCGGATTGCTGCCGGAACCGCCGAGGTCCTCCAACGGGTACCGCGTGTACGCGTTGGAGGACCTGGTGCGGCTCATGCGTATTCGCTGGCTCGCCCGGTCCGGGGTGCCGCTCGGATCCGTCGCCGCGGTGCTCGGCGCCGCCGACGACACCGACGACCTCGGTGCCGACCTCGAAGCGCTCCTCGGCGCGGTCGAGGAACAACAACGGATCCTGCAGGTCAAACGGGATTCGCTCGCGGAGATGCTGGACCTGCACCGGCGCGGCGAACCGCTCTCGCCGCTCGCAGCCCCGCTCGCGCAGGCGTTCACCGAACTCGTCGACGGTGAGGACGATCCCCGCGTGCGGGAATTGTTCGTCCGTGAACGCGACGCCTGGGAGATCCTCGCGCTGTCCGGGCAGACCCCGAAGTTCGTCGGTGCCGCGGCCGCCGGGCTGGTCGACCCGGTCCGTCGCCGCGAGATCGTCGAACTCTACCGGCGATTCGGGGCGCTGGCCGGCTACGACCCCTCGACCGCGAGCGCGGAGATCGAGGCGGTCGCAGACGCCCTGGCCGGGTTCTTCGACGACCTCGGCGACCCGGACGGACTGTTCACGCAGTGGTCGACCACCGCGGCCGACGTGACCGACAGTCCCCACCTGGCCGAGTTCCTGCCTGATCCTGCGCAACGCGCCGTCGCCGTCCGGGTCATCGACGCGATCGCCGCCCGGGTGGAAAATCCGTGACCGCGCAACGCATTCACCGCATTGCGGTGCTGGTGACGATCCTGACGGCAGCGACGAATGCGCTGCTCGCCGCCGTCGGCGTCATCACGCCCGGCGCCGCCGTCACGCTGTGGCTCGCCGTCGAAGTTCCGCTGTTCGTTCTCGTCGCGGCCCTCACCGCACGGCAGGTCCGTTCCCTCCGGCGCAGCGGCACGACCTGGCGAGCGGTGCTCGACACCGTCGCCGGTCGTGCGGTCGCCGGGCTGATCCGCGGTGAAGTGCGTGCCTATCGCTCGTTGTGGCTGCTCGTACGCCGTCGCCGCGACGGCATTTGCGACGGTGTCGCCGGAATCGGTTATGCCAGAGGGGCAATGGGAATTCCGATCGCGTTTCTCGTTGCGTGCATCGTCGAAACCGCAGTCATCCACCTACTCGTGTCGTGGCCGTGGCTGCGCACCACCTTGCTGATCGTCTCGGTGTACACCTTCGTGCCGTTGGGTGGCATGCTCGCCGCCCGTATCGTGCACCCGCATCTGCTCGACGACACGCGGTTCACGCTCCGCTCGGGCCACCAGGTCGTCGCCGTGATCGATCGCGGAAACATCGTAAAAGTGCTGTTGCACAGGAATTTTCGGAACATCGATCCTATCATCGACGGCATTGCGTTGTATCTGCCCGGACCGGACGGCACGAATGTCGACGTGCTGGTGCGCGACCCGGTCGAGGTGACGCTCCCACACCTGTTCGAGCGTCGGCGTGTCACCGGGAGTGTCGAGCGGATTTCGCTACAGGTCGACGATCCCGAGGCGCTCCGCGCCGCACTCGCTGCGACGCGGAGCGGGACGGGTGCTAACTCAGTGGGGTGAAGTCCCGGCTGGCCAGGTGCGTGGGGCGCGGCTTCGGAGCGGCGAACGGCTCGACGAGCGTGTTCTCCACGCTGTTGAACACGACGAACAGATTCGACCGCGGGAACGGGGTGATGTTGCCGTTCGAACCGTGCATGCAGTTCGAATCGAAAATCGTTGCCGAGCCGGCGGATCCGAGGAAGGTAGCGATGCCGTGCTCGGCTGCCATCCGCGTCAGGGTGTCCTCGTCGGGCGAACCGGTCGGCGGAACGTGCGTCACCAGAGACTGCTGATGGTAGTTCTCGGGTGTCTCGCCGGGGCACGAGACGAACGTCCGGTGCGAGCCGGGCATGATCATCAAACCGCCGTTGTACCCGTAGTTCTCGGTGAGCGCGATCGAGATGCTCAGTGCGCACGGACGTGGCATGCCGTCCTCGGC
>NZ_JBAQXC010000282.1:0-1565 GCF_049299235.1 Rhodococcus sp. (in: high G+C Gram-positive bacteria)
CTATTGCGCGATTCCGCGCTACAATCCCCGTCTGATGAGCGCGACCCAGGCACGCAGCAACGACGAATGGCTGGCCGATTTGCGGGCCACGGGGCCGGCCCGCGAGGCGGCCCTGGACGATCTGCGCGCACTGCTGGGCAACGGCCTGCGCCGCGGCCTCATCGGCCAGATCGACACCACCGCGCCCGAATTCGACGCCCAGATCGATGATTTCGTGCAGGAGGCGCTGATCAAGGTGCTCGACAATCTCGACTCCTTCGCCGGGCGCAGCCTGCTGACGACCTGGGCCAACAAGATCGCCCTCAATATCGGCCTGACCGAGTTGCGCCGCAAGCGCTGGCGCGATGCCTCGCTCGACCAACTGACCCAGACCGACGATGGCGAATTCACCCCGTCGTTCGTGGCCGATCCCGCGCCGCGCCCCGAGGCGCTGACCGAACGGCGCGAATTATTGCGCTACGTCGGCCGCCTCATCAACGAAGAACTGACCGAGAAGCAACGCACGGCCCTGACGGCTGTCATCCAGGGCCGGCCGCTCAGCGAGGTAGCTTTTATGATGGATTCCAATCAGAACGCGGTCTACAAGCTGGTGTTCGACGCCCGGCAGCGCCTGCGGCGGCGACTGGCCGAGGATGGGCTGTCAACCGAGGAGATCATGGCCGCCTTTGCCGAGGCGTAGGGCTGTAAGAATAGCGGGCCTGGCTTCGTCTGAGAATGAGAATGGCACATCTGACCGACAAGATACGCACATTGCTGGGAGAGCCGGCCTATGCCGGGCCGCTGGGGGAAGCGCCGTTGGATGATCCCGCCTGCGAGCGGCTGCTACGCCTGCTGAGCATCACCCGCGACGACGAACTCTCCTGCGAAGCGGTATTCAACTGTCTGGATGAGTACGTCGATTGCCTGGAAGGGCGCGGCGACACAGCCGGGCGCGATCTGCTCGTGGCCCATCATCTCAGCTTTTGCGCCGACTGTCGCGATGAGTTGGTGGCCCTGATCCACGCCCTGGAAAGCGCCGCCGATTACTAGCGGACGGGGATCACCGCAGAAGGAGAGCCGACGCGCATGACACGAGCCATCTGGAACGGCGTCGTTCTGGCTGAGAGCGACCACACCGAAATCGTGGAGGGGAACCACTACTTTCCGCCCCAAGCCATCCGCCGCGAATATTTCAGCGCCAGCGACCGGCAGACAACCTGCGCCTGGAAGGGCGCGGCCGGCTATTACCACATCACCGCCGCGGGACAGACGCTCCGCAACGCCGCCTGGTTCTACCCCGACCCCAAACCGGCGGCGGCCAACATTCGCGATCACGTCGCGTTCTACGGCCCAGTTACCATCGAGAAGTGAACCCATGTTACTTGCAGGCGACATCGGCGGTACCAAGACCGTCCTGGCTCTTTTCGACGTGGCGGCCGACGCCAATTTCATTGCCCGCCATCCCATCATCGAGCGCACCTTTCCCAGCCAGCAATACCCGTCGCTGGAACTGATCATCGACGAATTTCTGCGCGACACCGACCACCACATCCCCGCCGGCAGCTTCGGCGTGGCCGGGCCGGTGG
>NZ_JBAQXC010000283.1:0-11719 GCF_049299235.1 Rhodococcus sp. (in: high G+C Gram-positive bacteria)
ACGTGCTGGCCGGTGCTCTCGACACCGGCCTGCTCGACCGCAGGCTCGGGGACTACGAGGCGCCCGCGACACCCGACGAGGTACTCGTCGCCGCCGCGGCCCGGCACTGGCTGAGCCGGTGGCCGGCCGCGACGGGGGCACCGGTCGACCCGTGGGACCGCCCCACCGGGTGGCGTGTCGGGGCTGCGGCTCCGACGAGCGTCCGGTTGCAGACATCCACCCGCACCGATCACGTGCACATCACCGGATCACCCGCGGCGGCATCTGTTCGCATCGAGGACGGGCCGGCCCGGTCGCTGACCGCAACGCTCGACGAGGACGTCCTGGCCGTCACCGTCGACGGGACGCGGTCGGTGTTCCGGGTCACCGCCGACGCGGAGCACGTATGGCTCGCCGGCAACGGCGGCACGTGGCCGGTGCGTGAGGTGCGGGAGGCGAACATCCGCGGCGGCGACGCACACGCCGGGGAAGCGGAACTGACCAGTCCCATGCCGGGCGCGGTCATCGCCGCGCCCGTCGAGCACGGGGCGACGGTCACCGCGGGCACCACCGTCGTCGTGGTCGAGGCCATGAAGATGGAACATGCCCTCACCGCACCGGTCGACGGCACCGTCGAACTACTCGTTGCCGCAGGCGATCAGGTCAAGGTCGACCAGCTACTTGCCCGCATCGTCCCCGTCGAATCAGATCCCACAGCAGCCACCGAGACAGACGAGAATCAGGACCACACACTATGAGCAGCTTTCTGTCCACCGAACAGCTTCCCGACGACTACCGCGACCTGAAGAACACCGTCGCGGACTTCGCACGCACCGTCGTCGCACCGGTTGCCGCCGAACACGACGCCAACCACACCTTCCCGTACGAGGTCGTGAAGGGCATGGCCGAACTGGGCCTGTTCGGCCTGCCGTTCCCGGAGGAGTACGGCGGCCAGGGCGGCGACTACTTCGCCCTGTGCCTCGCGCTCGAGGAACTCGGCAAGGTCGACCAGTCCGTTGCGATCACCCTCGAGGCCGGCGTCTCGCTCGGTGCGATGCCGATCTACCGGTTCGGCAACGACGACCAGCGGAACAGGTGGCTTCCGCAGCTCGCCGCGGGCCGCGCGCTCGGCGCGTTCGGCCTGACCGAGCCGGGTGCCGGCAGCGACGCGGGCGGCACGAAGACCACCGCGAAGCTCGACGGCGACCAGTGGGTGATCAACGGCAACAAGCAGTTCATCACGAACTCCGGCACCGACATCACCGAGATCGTCACGGTCACCGCCGTCACCGGCGAACGGGACGGCAAGAAGGAGATCTCCACGATCGTCGTGCCCACCGACACGCCCGGTTTCACCGCCGAGCCCGCCTACAACAAGGTCGGCTGGAACGCGTCGGACACCCATCCTCTGACGTTCGCCGACGTGCGCGTGCCGGCGGAGAACCTGCTCGGTGAGCGTGGCCGCGGCTACGCCAACTTCCTGCGCATCCTCGACGAGGGTCGCATCGCGATCGCCGCGTTGTCCGTCGGTGCCGCACAGGGCTGTGTCGACGAGTCGGTGAAGTACGCGAAGGAACGGGAGGCGTTCGGCCGCCCGATCGGCGCCAACCAGGCGGTCGCCTTCAAGATCGCGCGGATGGAGGCGCGCGCACACACCGCGCGCACCGCCTACTACGACGCGGCCGCGCTCATGCTGTCCGGTCAGCCGTTCAAGAAGCAGGCCGCCATCGCCAAGCTCATCGCATCGGAGGCGGCGATGGACAATGCGCGCGACGCCACGCAGATCCACGGTGGCTACGGTTTCATGAACGAGTACACGGTGGCGCGGCACTATCGCGACAGCAAGATCCTCGAGATCGGTGAGGGCACGACCGAAGTCCAGCTCATGCTCGTGGCACGGGAGCTGGGTCTGTGAGCGGCGCACCCGGAAACGACACCCAGCAGCCCAAGCGCATCGTCCAACGCGGACTGTGGTTCGAGGAGTTCGAACTCGGCGCGATCTACGAGCATCGGCCCGGTCGCACGGTGACCGAAGCGGACAACGTCTTGTTCACGACGTTGACGATGAACACCCAGGCCCTGCATCTCGACGCCGCCTACAGTGCCGGAACCGAGTTCGGTGAGCCGCTCGTCAACTCGATGTTCACCCTCTCGACGCTCATCGGGCTGTCCGTTGCACAGTTGACCGGTGGCACGATCGTCGCCAACCTCGGGTTCTCCGAGATCAAGTTCCCGCATCCGGTTCGGCACGGCGACACCATGTACGCGGAAACGCTGATCGTCGACAAGCGCGAGTCGAAGTCCCGGCCCGGGCAGGGCATCGTGACACTCGAGCACACCGCCCGTAACCAGCACGGTGACGTCGTCGCCGTGGCGGTGCGGCAGACCCTCGTCCACAAGCGGCCGGTCGAGCCGGCGCAGGAAGGCTGACCACGCATGAGCACCATCCCGGGACCTGCCTGGCTGTTCTGCCCCGCCGACCGGCCCGAACGCTACGGGAAGGCCGCGGCGATCGCCGACGTCGTGATCCTCGACCTCGAGGACGGCGTCGCCCACGCGGACAAGGACTACGCGCGCCGCTGCCTCGTCGACACCCCGCTCGATCCCGCCCGGACCGTCGTGCGGGTCAATCCGGTGGGCACCGAGGAACATGATCGGGACCTCGAGGCCCTCGCCCAGACCGCCTACACGCGGTTGATGCTGGCCAAGTGTGAGTCCGCGCAGCAGGTCATGTCCCTCGCGCCCCGTGAGGTCGTCGCCCTGATCGAATCGCCGGCAGGTGCCCTCGCGGTCCAGGAGATCGCGCTCGCCGCCGGCACCGTCGGTGTCATGTGGGGTGCGGAAGACCTGGTGGTGGGTCTGGGTGGTCAATCCAGCAGGCATGGGGACGGCTCCTACCGTGACGTCGCGCGGCACGTGCGCTCGTCGTCGCTGCTCGCCGCGAAGGTCTACCGCCGATGGGCGCTGGACTCGGTGTATCTCGACATCAAGGACCACGACGGGCTGCGGGCCGAGACCCTCGATGCGGTCGCGGTGGGCTTCGACGCGAAGGTCGCGATCCACCCCGGTCAGATCGAGGTCATCCGGCAGGCGTACGCCCCGACCGAGGAGCAGATCGAGTGGGCGCGCGGCGTGCTGGCAGCCGTACCCGAGCAGCGAGGCGTGTTCCAGTTCGAGGGGAAGATGGTCGACGCACCGGTCCTGCGACACGCCGAACAGATTCTGCACCGCTCCGTCGAGGCGCGTGTCCAGGGTCACAGCCCGTCGGGGGTCCGGAACGAAGGGGCGTAACATCGATGTGAGCCTGTCCTAACTGGACAAACAAGACCGCCGGTGCTCGGATGACGTGCATGGACGTCGCCATCAAGATTTTCCTGATCCTGCACTTCATCGGCCTCGCCGGCATCATCGGTTCCTGGCTGGCCGTCGTGAAGGACCCCCGTGTCGTCATGGGCATGCTGCACGGTGCGATCCTCCAGGTCGTCACCGGACTGGCGCTGGTCGGTCTGCGCGAGGCGCAGGATGTGGTCGAGGTGAACCACATGAAGATCGGAATCAAACTCGTCGTCGCCGTCGTGATTCTCGTCCTCGCTGTCGTCGGCCTCAAGAAGGAGAAGCAGAACCCCGGGTCGACGGGTGTGATGGCGCACACGATCGGCGGGCTGGGCATTCTCAACGTGATCATCGCGGTCGCCTGGTAGCGCACCGCTGTGCCGGTTTCCCGGCCTCGGCGGAATAGCTGTAGATTGGGCAACCGTGCGCTACTTGCTGGTAATGGTGATGTCGTCACCCCTGTGACCCGTTCTTCGATACTTTCGCGAGGTGTGCACGGGAACTGCAAGTTGTCACGCTATTCAGTAACGTGCCGTCCCCGCTCGGCAGATACATATGAGGTACGGGTGGGGACCGTTCGACATGACCGGACCTGCGTAGGGGAACGCGATCGGCTGTAGTGAGCGCGCACCGGGTGCCAGGAGGCGCCCGGTGCGCCTGCGTAACAGGGATTAAAGGGAGGCGTGGGTTTGAACTCGCTCGATGTCGAAAGCTTCGATGGCGACAACTCGATGCGAGGCGGTGTCCCGGCGGGAGCCTTTCCGCTGTCACCGGCGCAGCTCGGTATCTGGTATGCCCAGCACGCCGACCCTTCGGTCGCGATCAACATCGCGCAGTACGTCGAACTCGAAGGCCATCTGGATCTCGACGTTCTCGAGCACGCCACACGGCAGGCCGGTCTCGATCTGTCGTCCGGTTTCGTCCGGATCGTCGAGGTCGATGCCATGCCGTATCAGCTCGTCGACCCGGAGCTGAGCGTTCCGACCTCCGTTCTCGACCTGCGTGACGACGAGGACCCGCTCGCGACGGCGCTGGCCTGGATGCGCAGCGACTACAGCGCACCGGTGGACCTTCTCCACGACCGCTTCGTCCGGGTCTGCATCTTCCGCATCGAGGACGAGCGTTACCTGTGGTATCTGCGCGTCCACCATCTCGTTCTCGACGGATTCGGTGCTGCCACCCTCATCCACCGGATCGCCGAGCACTACACGGCCGCGGTCGAGGGCGGAGAACTCGCCCCGAACACGGCCTCCCCGCTCCTGAAGATCCACGAGTACGAGGACAGGTACCGGCGGTCCGGCCGATTCGCCGACGATCGTGCCTACTGGGCGAGTCAGGTCACCGGCGTCGAAGAGCCGACGACCCTCGCGGCGCGAAGCGGCGCCCCCGCCGCCCTCCCACGGTTGGACTCGGGCCTGCTCGACATCGGTACCGAACAGGCCATCGCCGAGTTCGTCGACCGCAGCGAGACCACTCTCGCGAACACCCTGATCGCCGCGTTCGCCGCGTACCTGGCGCAGTCGACCGGACGCAACGAGGTGGTTGTGAGCCTCCCCGTCGCGGCCCGCACGACCGCCGTGCTCCGCCGCTCCGGGGGCATGGTCTCCAATGTGGTGCCGCTGCGGCTGACCGTCGGCGACGACACCACCGTGGCCGAGCTTCTCGAACAGGTCACCCACGGCGTCTCCCAGGCGATCCGGCACCAGCTCTACCGGCACGAGGACATCGTCCGGGAAACCCCCACCGAGACCGGCTCGACCGGGTTCTACGGTCCGTGGCTCAACCTCATGCTGTTCGACAACGAGGTCAAGCTCGGGCCGCTCGTCGGCCGCACCCACATCCTGTCCTCGGGCGTCGTCGAGGACCTGATCGTCAACGTCTACCCGACCGATGGAGGAGCCCACACCCGGGTCGACCTGGTGTCGAATCCCCACCGGTACGACGCCGACGAGTCCGCCCGGCACAACGAGCGGCTGCGCGTGTTCATCGACAGGTTCGCCGCGTCGACCGGTGACCGGCACGTGTGGAATATTCCGCTCGCCACCGAGCCGGAAACCGAGCAGTCGGTCGTCGAGTGGAACCGCACCGACCATCCCTGCGAACACGAACATCTGCTCGCCGAGTTCGGGCGTCAGGTGCTGCGCACCCCGGACGCCATCGCTGTCCGCTACGAGGACGAAGCCCTCACATATCGCGAGTTCGACGCCCGGGTCGACGCACTCGCCCGCATCCTCGTCGATCGCGGAGTCGGACCCGAATCGCGGGTCGGTCTCGCAGTGCGCCGCTCGACGGAACTGTTGATCGGCATGTACGCGATCCTGCGCGCCGGTGGCGCCTGGGTCCCGATCGACCCCGACCATCCGTCGGAACGCACCGGCTACATCCTCGAATCGGCGAAGCCTGCCTGTGTGCTCGTCGCGGCACGCGACGGCATGGCACTCCCCGCGGGAACCGACGCGCTCGAGATCGACCGGCTCGACCTCACCGGCGGCGATCGCCGGCCGCTCACCGTGGGGGATCTGCCTCAGCCGGTGCGCCTCGACAACACCGCCTACGTCATCTATACGTCCGGTTCGACCGGCAAACCGAAGGGCGTCGCGGTCACCCACCGTGCCATCGACAACCAGATCCGGTGGATGAACGACCGGTACGCGTTGTCCGCGGACGACATCTACCTGCAGAAGACGGCCACCACCTTCGACGTGTCGCTGTGGGGATTCTTCATGCCGTTGCGTGTCGGTGCGACGCTCGTCGTCGCCCGGCCGGACGGTCACCGCGACCCCGTGTACGTCGCCGAGACGATCGCCCGGCACGGTGTCACCGTCACCGACTTCGTGCCGTCGATGCTCACCGTGTTCGTGGCGAACGCCCCGCACGGGAGCTGCGACAGCCTCGAGCACGTGTTCGTCATCGGTGAGGCTCTGCCGCCCGAGACCGCGACCGCGTTCCGGGGACTGTCCAGCGCAGGGCTGCACAACCTCTACGGTCCCACCGAAGCTGCCGTGTCGATCACTCATCACACTGCGGGGGAGAACGACACCGCGTCCGTTCCCATCGGTGTTCCGCAATGGAACAGCAAGGCGTACGTGCTCGATCGCCGGCTCCGGCCGGCCCCGATCGGCATGCCCGGTGAGCTGTTCCTCGCCGGTGTCCAGCTCGCTCGGGGATACCTCGGCCGGCCCGACATCACCGCCGACCGGTTCCTGGCCGATCCGTTGGGTGCTCCCGGTGAGCGGATGTACCGCACCGGCGACCTCGTCCGCATGCGGATGGACGGCACACTCGACTACATCGGCCGGACCGACTTCCAGGTGAAGTTCCGTGGCCAGCGCATCGAGCTCGGTGAGATCGAGACCGTTCTGCTCGCCGCCCCTGAGGTCAGCCAGTCGGTCGTCCTCGTGATGGAGACGGCGACCGGTGACCAGCTCGTCGGATACGTGGTGCCCGCGCCCGGTCACACCATCGACTCGATCGCACTTCTCGACCGTGCGCGCGCGTCCCTGCCCACCTATATGGTCCCGGCGGCGCTCGTCGTCCTCGACGAACTTCCGTTGAACACCAGCGGCAAACTCGACCGGAAGGCGTTGCCGCAGCCGACGTTCGACCGCGTCCAGGACTTCCGTGCCCCGTCCACGAAGGCGGAGCACGCGGTCGCCGACGCGTTCGGCGCGGTTCTCGGACTCGATCGGGTCGGCCTCGACGACGACTTCTTCGCGCTCGGCGGCAACTCGCTCGTCGCCGCGCAGGTGGTTTCCCGGATCGGGTCGAGTCTCGAAACGCAGATCCCGGTTCGCACCCTGTTCGAAGCGTCGACCGTCGTGGCACTCGCCGCGCGGGTCGACGGCTCATCCGGCGCGGGGTCGGCGACAGCAGCGCTCGTGCGGCGCCCCCGTCCCGACGTGGTACCGCTGTCCCTCTCGCAGCAGCGACTGTGGTTCCTCAACCGCTTCGATGCCTCCTCGGCGACCTACAATCTGCCGTTCGCGGTGCGGCTCGCGGGCGACCTCGACGTCTCCGCGCTGCGTAGCGCACTCGCGGATGTCGTTGCCCGCCATGAGATCCTGCGCACCATCTACGTCGAGATCGACGGAACGCCGCAGCAGGTCCTGGTGCCGGTCGACGAGAGAGTTCTCGTCGCGGACCCCATCGACATCGTCGAGTCCGCGCTGACCGGCGAACTCCATACCTTCGCCGCGGCGGGATTCGACGTGTCGACCCAGCCGCCGATCCGAGCCGAGCTGTTCCGCATTTCGCCGACTCGGCACGTCCTGGCAATGGTGCTGCACCACATCGCTGCCGACGGCCTGTCGTTCGCGCCGCTGGCCCGCGACATCATGGTCGCCTACGACGCCCGTGTGAGCGGTCGCGTACCGGGCTGGGAACCGCTCGAACTCCAATACGCGGACTACGCACTGTGGCATCGTGAGCTGCTCGGTGTGGAAGCCGATCCGGAATCGCTCGCGGCACGCGAGATCGGCTACTGGAAGAAGACTCTCGCAAGTCTTCCCGAAGAAGTCGACCTGCCCACCGATCGACCGCGTCCGGTGACTGCCACGAATCACGGTGCCAAGTATCGCTTCCGCATCGATGCCACCGTTCATCGGCAACTGACGGAGCTGGCGCGGCGTCACCAGGCCACACCGTTCATGCTGCTGCACAGCGTGTTCGCCGTTCTCATCGCGCGGTTGTCCGGATCCGACGACGTCGTCGTCGGCGCGCCGGTGGGTGGCCGCGTCGACCCCGCACTCGATGATCTGGTCGGCATGTTTGTCAACACTCTGGTGCTGCGGACCGATATCGAGCCGGGGGAGAAGTTCTCGGAGTTCGTCGACCGGGTGCGTGACACCGACCGCGCGGCGTACGCGCACGCCAACGTCCCCTTCGACCGGCTCGTCGAGGTCCTCAATCCGCCGCGATCGCAGTCGCGTCACCCGCTGTTCCAGGTGGCACTGGCCGTGGATACCGCGGCACCCGAGGGCGACCTGGAATTCGGTGGGCTGCACGCGTCTCCGGCCGAGGTCGATGTTCCGGTGGCGAAGTTCGACCTGCACCTGTCGGTCGCGATGACCACCGATACGGACGGTCGTCCCGCCGGTATCGATGCGACCTTCGATTACATGACCGAACTGTTCGACGCGTCGACGATCGTGACGTTCGCGGAACGGTTCGAACGTCTGCTCGGTGCGGTGATCGCCGATCCGGACGTTCCGGTCGGCGATCTCGACCTGCTGTCCACGGACGAGCTGGTCGATTTGAGCCGGCGGTCGGGTGGGCCGGCAGCTCCCGCACGTTCGCTCGCGCAGCTGATGGCCGACGCCGTCGTCGCGGCGCCGGACTCCCCGGCGGTGGCCTTCGAGGGCCGGACTCTGACCTACCGCCAGCTCGATTCCGAGGCGGCGCGCGTGGCGGCACAGCTCATCGCGATGGGTGTGCGCCCCGGTGACCTGGTGGCCGTCGCAATCCCGCGTTCGCTCGAATCGGTGCTCGCAGTGTGGGCCGTCGCCCGCGCCGGTGCCGGATTCGTGCCGGTCGATGTGAAGTACCCGGTCGAGCGTGTCGAGTACATGCTCACCGATTCCGGTGTGGCCGTGGGTATCACGTCCGGAGACCACGTGGCGGAGCTGCCCGGTCACGTGCAGTGGATCGAACTGGGAACCGTCGATCCTGCGGCGGTCACCACGTACGCTCCGCCGTTCGCGGAATCGCCGGGCGCTGCCGTGGATCCGCGGAACATCGCGTACATGATCTACACCTCCGGATCGACCGGAAAGCCCAAGGGCGTAGCGGTTCCGCACGCCGGTGTGAACAACCTGCTGTGCGTGCTCCGCGACGATCTGGGCCTCGAGAACGGTTCCCGGATCCTGCACCTGGCATCGCCGAGCTTCGACATGTCGATCTTCGAGTTGCTGTGCGCGCTCGGCAGTGCGGGAACGTTCGTCGTGGTCCCGCAGTCCGTCCTCGGCGGCGACGAACTGGCCGCACTCATCGAGCGTGAGCGGATCACCTGCGCGATCATGACGCCGTCGGTCGTCGCGTCGATGGATCCCGAGCGCATGCGTGCCCTGGGTTGCCTGGTCGTCGGCGGCGAGGCGTCGTCGGCGGATCTGGTCGCCCGCTGGGCGACCGGCCGCAGGATGTTCAACGGCTACGGTCCTACCGAGGCCACCGTCGTCACCAACATCTCCGACGCCCTCGTTCCCGGCGCCGCGCCCACGATCGGTGGCCCCATCGCGGGTGTCCTCGCATTGGTGCTCGACAAGCGCCTGCGCCCCGTTCCCGTCGGTGTCGCGGGTGAACTCTACGTTGCCGGAGTCCATGTCACCCGTGGGTACCATCGGCGTCCCGGCCTGACCTCGGATCGGTTCGTCGCCAATCCGTTCGGTGCCCCGGGCGAGCGCATGTACCGCACCGGTGACGTGGTCACGTGGACCGCGAACGGCGAGATTGCCTACAGGGGTCGTAGCGACCATCAGGTCAAGATCCGAGGCCTGCGCATCGAGCTCGGTGAGATCGACGCGGTGCTCGAACGCAACCCCGTACTCGACCTCGCCGTGACGATCGGGCACACCGGTCCGTCGGGTGTCGCCTCGCTGGTGTCGTACGTCCATGCCGTGTCGGGCGCGACCGTCGATACCGAGGCGCTGTCCGCCGCGGCGGCGAAAGTTCTTCCCGCACACATGGTTCCGGCTCTGATCGTCGTACTGGACGAGATTCCGCTGACGCCGGCGGGCAAGCTCGATCGCCGGGCACTGCCCGAGCCGGTCTTCGAATCGCAGGTCTTCCGCGCGCCGACCACGGCGATCGAAGAGATCGTTGCGGGAATCTTCGCGGATCTGCTGTCCGTCGAACGAGTGGGACTCGACGACGACTTCTTCGCACTGGGCGGGAACTCCCTGGTCGCGACGCAGCTTACGTCGCGGCTCGGCGCCGCACTCGACACCGTCGTACCGGTGCGCATGCTGTTCGACTACTCGACGGTCGAGTCCCTCGCGGCACGGGTCGAGCAGGATTCCGGCGGTGGCGCCCGGCAGCCGCTCGTCCCGCAGCCGCGCGAGGACCGCATTCCGCTCTCGCTCGCGCAACAGCGGATGTGGTTCCTGAACCGCTATGACGTCGGAACCGCCACCTACAACATCGGTTTCGGTCTGCGCCTTGCCGGCGAACTGGATGTGACCGCACTCCAGGTGGCGATGCTCGACGTCACCGAACGGCACGAAACGTTGCGCACGGTGTACCCGGAATCTCCGACCGGGCCCTCCCAGCACATCCGCGAAGCGGCAGCCGTCGTGCCGAATCTGCAACCGGTGATGGTTGCGAACGCGGACGAGCTGCGGCAGCGGATCCTGGAGCTGGCCGCGGCGGGATTCGACCTCGCCGTCGACACCCCGTTCCGGGCCCGGCTGTTCGAACTGGGCGAGGACGAGCACGTCCTGGCCATCGTGATGCACCACATCTCCGCCGACGGCTGGTCGATGGCACCGCTGGCCCGCGACGTCATGGTCGCGTACAGCGCACGACGTGAATGGGAGCGTCCGGCCTGGGCGATGCTGCCGGTGCAGTATGCGGATTTCGCGATCTGGGAACGTGCCGTCCTCGGTGACGAATCGGACTCGTTCTCGCTCGCGTCACGTCAGCTGGCGTACTGGACGAAGAATCTCGACGGACTGCCCGAGGAACTGCCCTTGCCGTTCGACCGGCCCCGGGGATCATCGTCGACCTACCGCGGTGGTCGCGTCGAGTTCACGATCGACGCCGGAATCCACCGCGGTCTGCGGGATCTGTCCCAGCAGAACAATTCGACGATCTTCATGGCGGTGCATGCGGCGCTGGCGGTGCTGCTGTCGCGGTTGTCGGCGAGCGAGGACGTGGTGATCGGAACGCCGGTCGCCGGTCGCGGTGAAGCGGCGCTCGACGACATGGTGGGCATGTTCGTCAACACGCTGGTGTTGCGGACGATCATCGACCCGTCCAAGTCGTACACCGAGGTGCTGCGCGAGGCCAGCGAGACTGCGCTGGCGGCGTTCGCGCACTCGGACATCCCGTTCGAGCGGATCGTCGAGAAGCTGAACCCACCCCGGATCGGTTCGCGGCACCCGCTGTTCCAGGTGGCGCTCGCATTCCAGAATCTCGAGCATCCGACGCTCGAACTTCCGCGACTGTCGGTGTCCCAGGTCGACATCGACACGAACGTCGCGCGCTTCGATCTCGAACTCGCAGTGTCCGAATCGATCGGCGCGGACGGTGCCCTCGGTGGCATGGCCGTCACCCTGTCCTATTCGGCGGATCTGTTCGACGAGTCGACGGTGGTGTCGTTCGCGGAGCGGTTCGTGCGGTTGCTGGGTGCTGTGGTGGTGGATCCGTCGGTGCCGGTGGGTGATGTGGAGTTGTTGGGTGCCGATGAGCGTGG
>NZ_JBAQXC010000284.1:0-2163 GCF_049299235.1 Rhodococcus sp. (in: high G+C Gram-positive bacteria)
CTGCTATTGGCCGGCGGCGCTGCCGGCGGGTTCGCGATCGCGCTGCGCGGGCAGGCCCGCGCTGGGCGGGAACAGACCTGAGACTCGCCGACCCTCCGCGGTGGCGGTGAGCACGTCGAGCACGCCCTCCCCGGTGGCCGCCCACGAGAATTCGCCGGCGCGGACGCGGGCCTTGCTGCCGAGGTCGCTGCGGCGGTCGGCGCAGGCCAGCAGATCGGCGACGGCTTCGGTGAGCTCGGCGGGCGAATCGACGAGGAGCCCGGTGACACCGTCGATCACCGAATCGGTCAGTCCTCTCGAACTGCGGTAGCCGACGGTGGGCACACCGTGCTGGGCTGCTTCGACGACGGCAAGTCCCCAGCCTTCCTTGCGGGACGGCATCACGTGCAGCCACGCGCGGGCGAGGAGTTCGTGCTTGCGGTCCTCGGGGACGTGCCCGTGGAAGGTGACGGCGTCGGTGATGCCGTGTCCGGCGGCGGCGTCACGCAGGTTCTGTTCCCACCAACCACCGCCGATGACGTCCAAGTGCAGACCGGGCACGCGTTCGCGCAGGGCGGCGACCGCGGCGAGCGCGTCCTCGATCTGCTTGTGCGGGACCAGCCGGGACAGCACGCAGATGGTCGGATGGTCGGTGCGGGTGTGGTCGTCGCCGAGTTCGACGGTGGCGGGCACCGGGTCGATGCCGTTGCGGACCACGGCGATGCGTTCGTGCTCGACACCGAGGGTGCGTAGCTCGTCGGCGGACGGCAGCGACACCGTCAGGTACTGGTTGCGGCGGTGTATGCGCGGCGAGAGCGACGATTCGATCCACCAGCCGATGCGGGCCATCACCCGTCCCGCGACCGGCCATTGTTCGCGGTGGCAGTGGTGGACCAGAACCGTCGCGGGTGCGCCGGCGACGAGCCGCGCGAAGAACGGGATGCCGTTCTGGGTGTCGATCACCGCGTCGGGACGCAGCCCGCGCAGCGGTCCGAACCCGAGTCGCCCCGCGGCGATCGCCGCGAGCGCCCGCGGATAGACGGTGAGGCGGCCACCGCCACGGCTGATGGTGATGCCGTCGACGGTTTCGCGTTTCGGGGCGCCCGGGTAGGCGGCGGTGCGGAAGGTGACGGCGACGCCGCGGGCGGCGAGTTGCGCGCCGACCTGTTCGAGGTAACGCTCACTGCCACCTCCCTGCGGGTGCCCGCTGTCACGCCAGCAGAGCAACAGAACCTCCCGCACGTGGCGACCCCCCTCGATTCCGGTCCGCCCGCGACCCGGGCGAACGTGCGTGCTGCGACTGTATCGGGGAACACACTATCGGTGTGATCGCTCCGTACCCGGCGTGGGTTACCGCCGGGTACGGAAGCCGTGACCGGTGGGCGACATCAGTGCACGATCGACGCAGCGCCCACCTGCTGTGCAGGATCAAGCGACTGTGCAGGATCAAGCGACTGTGCGGGCTCGGTCTCGTCGACGGCACCGGGAAGTCCCGTGCGGCTGTTGCCGAGCACCAGGATCAGGGTCGCTGTGGCGACGACCGCGCCGGCCAGGAACAACACCGGGTAGCCGATGCCCGGCACGGCCTGGACCACGACGGCGAGCACCGCGGGCACGGCGAAACCGAGGTAGGTCAGCGAGTAGAACACCGCGGTGAGTCCCGCGAGGTCGTCGGGGCCGGCAATGCGCTGGATCTCCTGCAGTCCCGACACCAGGGCGAGTCCGTAACCGCAGCCCAGAACCGCGGATCCGGCGATCGCCAGCGGTATCGTCAGCCGGTCCGCGGCGACGGCACCGAGCGTCATGCCCGCGACCAGGACGATCAGCGCGACGATGAGGGCGCGGGCGCTGTGCGGGGTGTCGATGCGTCGGCCCAGCGCCTGGATCGCGAATCCGCACCCGAGCGCGACGACGCACAGCAGCGCCGAGAACGCGACGGGTTTCCCGCCGGAATGGTCGGTCATCAATGCGGGCATCACCGCGTAGGCGCAGCTCGCGGCGCCGAACACCCACGGTGCGACGGGGGCGATCACTGTCCGGAATCGCCGGTGCGCGGCCGCCGGGATCTTCAGATCGTCGAGCAGCGGGCGGCGCTGGTCCAGCGGGGTTGCCGCGCGAGTTTCGGGGGCCGCGGCGATCGCGAGCCCGGCGCCGAGGGTGATCACGAGGTGGGCGGTGTAGGCG
>NZ_JBAQXC010000285.1:0-2085 GCF_049299235.1 Rhodococcus sp. (in: high G+C Gram-positive bacteria)
TGGACTCGTACAAGTCCACCGCCCGACGGCGGAACTCGTCGGTGTAGTTCTTCCTGGCCATCCTTGGATTCTCGCTTCCCCAGCAGTGTGCTGGATTCCGCGTGTCCAAGGTCAGGGGTCAAGCTCCCACGGCGGACTCATCCAATTCAGCGGCTTATAGGCGCGGTCGTCGGCATGTACGCTCACGGACCCGTCCGCCTTGATCAACAGCAGGCGACGCGCCGTCGGCAAATGTGCCGTCAGCCTTCCGATGTAATCGACTCGACAGCGGGCAATCACTAGGCGCACTCCTGCCACCCTAGCGGATCATCCGGACCGCGCCCCCACGGACTACTCTCGAACGACCATGTCCAGACGCCGTGCAAGCACCGCACCCCTCGGTTCAGCGATCCTCGGCGAACCAGCCGAACCGGTTCGGCGGCAACGCATCCGAATCCAGATGCTGCTGACCCTGTCACTGCTCAGCACACATCTTCTCGGCGCACTCGTCGCGGCGGTGTTGATCAACGTCGTGATCCCCGGACCGTCGGTGCTCACCAGGGACTTCGTCGTCGCCGTCGCCGTGATCGCACCCGTCTACATTCTCATTGCGATGATCGTCGGGACGATCCGCGGCACCCGACTCGTCCTCGAACAGCTGCGCTGGGCGCTCGACGATCAACAGCCGAACGACAAGCAGAAGCGTGACGCGCTCCGCCTGCCGTGGCGCCTCACCGTTCAGCAGGGTGCGCTCTGGTCCATCGGATTCGTACTGTTCACCGTGACCTTCGGAATCATCGATCCTTCGACCATTCCCAAGGTGTCTCTGACCATCGCGCTTGCGGGCCTGACCGTGTGTGGCTTCCTCTACCTGTTCGGTGAGTTCGCACTGCGCCCGATCGCTGCCCGCGCCCTCGAGGCGGGTGCACCGGCGCGACGCCGCTTGGCGAGCGTCGAAGGCCGATTCATGATCGCGTGGCTGCTCGGCAGCGGAATTCCCATCATCGGACTGTTGCTGATCGCGGTATTCAGCTTCGTCCGGCCGGTCACTCCAACCCAGTTTGCCGTCACGACCCTGACGATCGGCACGATCGGCCTGGTTGTCGGCGCACTCTTGATGTGGCTCAACGTCCGAGCCAGCGTCGCCCCCATCGAATCCGTGCGGTTCGGGATGGCCCGTATCGAGCAAGGCCATCTGGACGCGCGGGTGGTCGTGTACGACGGCACCGCACTCGGAGAGTTGCAGGCCGGATTCAACCGGATGGCCGAAGGATTGACCGAACGCGAACGACTGCGCGACGTCTTCGGCCGGCACGTGGGGCGGGACGTCGCGGCGGCCGCACTCGCCAATGCCGACGCACTCGGCGGCGTGGAGCAGGACGTCGCGGTGTTGTTCGTCGACATCATCGGTTCCACCGCGATGGCTGCAAGCCGGCCGCCCGCCGAAGTTGTCGCGCTTCTCAATATGTTCTTCGACGTCGTTGTCGACGAGGTGCACCGCGCGGGCGGCTTCATCAACAAGTTCGAGGGCGACGCCGCGCTGGCAATCTTCGGCGCCCCCGTCGAATCCGCGGATGCGGCAGATTGCGCCCTCCGCGCCGCTCGTGAAATCGGTCGGCGCATCGTCGCCGAGGTGCCGGAGTGCCGGGCAGGTATCGGAGTCGCCTCCGGGCGCGCAGTCGCGGGGAACATCGGTGCGCGGGAACGCTTCGAATACACCGTGATCGGCGACCCGGTCAACGAAGCTGCACGCCTGTCGGACCTGGCGAAGACCATTCCCGGTCGGGTCGCGGCATCCGGACGCGCCGTAACCGCCGCGTCCGATTCCGAAGCTGCACTGTGGGCGTCGAAAAGCGAGGTAGCCCTGCGCGGACGAACAGAACCCACTATTGTCCATGTTCCCCGCGAGGCATTCTGAATCCGCCACATCCGATCCCCAGAACAGATCGGTCCGAAGCTCACCCCCCGGAAATGACTGAAGGCCCCCACCAGATGGTGGGGGCCTACAGCAAACGGGTGTTCGGCGGCGACCTACTCTCCCACACCCTGACGAGTGCAGTACCATCGGCGCAGACAGGCTTAGCTTCCGGGTTCGGAATGGGACCG
>NZ_JBAQXC010000286.1:0-5411 GCF_049299235.1 Rhodococcus sp. (in: high G+C Gram-positive bacteria)
GGTCTGTTCGGGTGCCCCGATCAGGGCTTCAGGGCTTCAGGGCTTCAGGGCTTCAGGGCTTCAGGGGCCGACCGAATTCGTCGCGCACCTTGCCGGTGAGCATCATGATGCCGTCGATCAGCGGCCAGATGCCGCCGAGACCGCAGGTCAGCCATGTCACGGCGATCTGAGCGATCGCCGTGCCCGGCTGATTGAGGTAGAACCTGCCTGCGCCGAAGCCGCCGAGCAGGATCTGAAGCAGACCCGCTGTCGTCTTGGACCGGTCCGAATAGGGCTCGCCGGTGAGCGGGTCGCGTCCGAACGGTGCCGACTGGTCCACCGCACCGAAGCCTGGCGCACCTCCCTGAACCGGTCCGTAGCCAGGCGCACCATAGCCTGGTGCCGCACCGTAGCCCGGAGCGGCACCGTACGGCTGCTGCGGCGGCGGCGGGGGCGGGACCGGCGCACCGAATCCCCCGGGTGCGCCGTACCCGGACTGCTGCTCCCCCATCGGGTACTGCGGGTCGGGAGTGCCGTACACCGGGCCGGACGGACCGGTCGGCGCAGTCGGTTGCTGCGGAACCGACGAGTAGTCGGACGGCGGCGGATAGCTGGGGGTGGAACCCCAGCCAGGTCCGTTGCCGATGCCCGAGTAGGTATCCCAGCCGGGGCCCGCGGTGGCCGAGGAGGCTGCGGTCGATTCGGATGTCGGTGGCGGTTCCGACAGCGACGCCTGTGCGGTCGCGTCGTAGTCGAACCCGGGTCTGAAGTCCGGACCCCGCTGCGGTTCTGCAGGTCCGGTCGACTTCTTGCCGAGATCGATCGGGCGCTCCGAATTCGGGTCCGAAGCGGCCGGATCCGGTGTAGTCACGAGTGATCCCCCTCATTGTTGTTCGGTCGGGTTCGACCTTACCGGCGGGTCGCCGTCGGCTCGGGCCAGGGCCACTGCTAGCGGTCCGGCGTGGTTGCTTCGTCGGCCCGGGGCGTGCCGCTCTTCTCTTCGGTGGTGCCAGCCTTTTCCTCGGTAGTGCCCGCCTTTTCCTCGGCGGTGCCCGTCGACGCTGCGGCGCCCTTACCGTCCTTCGGCACAGCGTTCTCGACAGAATCCGGGGTCGCCCCACCGGCGGACCGGCCGTCACTGTCGGTTTTGTCCTTGCCCGCGGTTTCGTCCTTGCCCGCGGTTTCGTCCTTGCCCGCGGCTTCGGCGGCCGCGACCCGAACATGGGTCGGCTTCAGGTCCTCGGGATCCTCCCGGCCCTTCCGCGCGAAGATGAAGTAGGCGACGGCGAGGACGAACACGATGCCGGAGGTGAACGAGTTGATTCGGATACCCGCGATGTGGGTGGCGGCGTCGGAGCGCATCAGTTCGATCCAGAAGCGACCCAGGCAGTATCCGGCGACGTACAGCGCGAACAGGCGTCCGTGGCCGATCTTGAATCGGCGGTCGACGACGACGAGCAGCACGACGATCAGCACGTTCCACAGCAGTTCGTACAGGAACGTCGGGTGCACGACCGAGTAGACCTGACCGGTGGAGACCCCGTCGATCAGGCCGGGTGAGACCTGACCGGCGTCGTTGCGGCGCTCGTAGATTTCGAGACCCCACGGCACCGTCGTCTCGCGACCGTACAGTTCCTGGTTGAACCAGTTGCCGAGCCGGCCGATGGCCTGGGCGAGCAGCACAGCCGGGGCCAAGGCGTCGCCGAATGCGGGCAGTGGGATACCGCGGCGGCGGCAGCCGATCCAGGCGCCCACCGCGCCGAACGCGACGGCACCCCAGATGCCGAGGCCGCCCTCCCAGATTTTCAGTGCGTTGATCGGGTCGGCGCCGTCACCGAAGTATTTTGGCCAGTCGGTGGCGACGTGGTAGAGCCGGCCGCCGATCAGGCCGAACGGCACGGCCCACACCGCGATGTCGAGGACGGTGCCCTTCTCTCCGCCGCGGGCGACCCACCGCCGGTCGCCCCACACGATCGCGACGACGATACCGACGATGATGCACAGGGCGTAGGCGCGTAGGGCGAGGGGCCCGAGGTACCAGACTCCCTGTGGCGGCGAGGGCAGATAGGCGAGGAAGGTGGTCGTGTCGGTCACGAGGCCACGGTAGCCGAGCGCACACCCGCAGCGAGATCACGAGTCAGTTCGAGCAGTGCGTCGCGGTCCTGCCCGACGGCGCTGACGAGCGCGGAACCGACGATGACGCCGTCGGCGTATCCGGCGATCTCCGCGGCCTGCGCACCGTTGCGGACTCCCAGTCCGACCCCGATGGGGATGTCGGAGTGGGCGCGTACCCGCGCGACGAGTTCCGGTGCCCGGTTGTCGACGTTGTCGCGGGCTCCGGTGACACCCATCGTCGACGTCGCATAGACGAAGCCGCGGCACTGGTCGAGGGTCATCGCGAGCCGTTCGTTCGTCGACGAGGGTGCGACGAGGAAGGTGCGGCCGAGTCCGTACTTGTCCGATGCGGCGATCCAGTCGGCGGCTTCGTCGGGGATCAGGTCCGGCGTGATCATGCCGAGGCCACCGGCGGCGGCGAGGTCGCGCGCGAAGTTCTCGACGCCGTACTTCATGACCAGATTCCAGTACGTCATGACCACGGCGGACCCGCCGGCATCGGTGACTGCCCGCACGGCCGGGAACACGTCGCGCACCCGGACACCGCCGGCGAGCGCCTCGTTCGCGGCGTTCTGGATGGTGGTGCCGTCCATGACCGGGTCGCTGTACGGGATGCCCACCTCGACGAGATCGCAGCCGCCCTCGACGAGCGCGGTGACGGCGTCGATGGACTTGCCGACCGTCGGGTAGCCGACGGGGAGGTAGCCGACGAGCGCGGCGCGTTTCTCGGCACGGCAGGTCGTGAAGATCTCGGTGAGGCGTTCGTGCGGGGCGCTCACTGCGCGGCTCCTTCGGTGTCGGTGCTGTCGGCGGGAAGGTAGCCGAACCACTTGGCTGCGGTGTCGACGTCCTTGTCGCCGCGGCCCGAGATGTTCACCAGGACGATCGCGCCCTCGCCGAGTTCGGGTCCGAGTGTCAGCGCGCCGGCGACCGCGTGGGCCGATTCGATTGCGGGAATGATGCCCTCGGTGCGGCACAGCAGCTTGAACGCGTTCATCGCCTCGGTGTCGGTGGCCGACCGGTATTCGGCGCGACCGGTGTCGGCGAGCCACGAATGTTCCGGGCCGACACCGGGATAGTCGAGACCCGCGGAGATCGAGTGCGATTCGATGGTCTGTCCGTCCTCGTCCTGCAGCAGGTACGAGTACGCGCCGTGCAGGGCGCCGTGCGTGCCACCGCCGATGGTCGCGGCGTGCCGTCCGGTCTCGACACCGTCACCGCCTGCTTCGATGCCGACGAGCTTGACCGACGCGTCGTCGATGAAGGGGTGGAAGATGCCGATGGCGTTGGAACCACCTCCGACGCAGGCGACGACGGCGTCGGGCAGGCGGCCGGTGAGGGCCTGCACCTGGGCACGCGCTTCGAGACCGATGATGCGTTGGAAGTCGCGGACCATCGCCGGGAACGGGTGCGGTCCGGCGGCGGTGCCGAAGCAGTAGTAGGTGGTGTCGGCGTTGGTGACCCAGTCCCGCATGGCTTCGTTGATGGCGTCCTTGAGGGTGCGCGAGCCGGTCTTGGCGGCGATGACTTCGGCGCCGAGCAGGCGCATCCGCGCCACGTTCAGGGCCTGCCGCTCGGTGTCGACTTCACCCATGTAGACGATGCAGTCGAGGCCGAGGAGGGCGCAGGCGGTCGCGGTGGCGACACCGTGCTGGCCCGCACCGGTTTCGGCGATGACGCGGGTCTTGCCCATGCGCTTGGCGAGCAGCGCCTGCCCCAGCACATTGTTGATCTTGTGCGAACCGGTGTGGTTGAGATCCTCGCGCTTGAGCAGCAGGCGCGCACCGCCGGCGTGTTCGCTGAGCCGGGCCGCTTCGTAGACCGGCGACGGCCGGCCCGTGTAGTCCCGCTGGAGACGATCGAGTTCGGCCAGGAAACCCGGGTCGGTCCGTTCCTTCTCGTAGGCGGCGGTCACCTCTTCGATGACGGCCATGAGCGCCTCGGGCAGATAGCGGCCACCGAAGACCCCGAAGTGTCCACCGGCGTCGGGTTCGTGCGCGGTGGGAACGGACACGGCTTCGCTCATGACGGGAAGGCCGTGGCCTTTGGCCGAGAGGAGGGGATCGTCTGCAGTCACGGGATCAAGTCTGCCCCACCACGACGCCCGGCGTCCCGTCGGGTCGCCGTCGTGGACCGCCGGTCAGCGCGCGGGCTTGGGGCAGGACGGATGGGTGCCCACCGTGACCAGTTCGGCGACCGCCTGACGCGGATCGCCGCTCGTCACGAGGCCCTCACCGACGAGTACCGCGTCGGCACCGGCACCGGCGTACGCGAGCAGATCGGCCGCCCCCCGCACACCGGACTCGGCGATCTTGACGACGTGACTGGGCAGGCCGGGCGCGATCCGTCCGAACGTGCCCTTGTCCACCTCGAGGGTCTTGAGGTTGCGGGCGTTGATGCCGATGACGGTCGCGCCGGCTTCGAGCGCGCGACTCGCCTCTTCCTCGGTGTGTGCCTCGACGAGCGCGGTCATGCCGAGCGATTCGATGCGGTCGATGAGCGAGGTGAGCACGGATTGCTCGAGCGCGGCGACGATCAACAACACCAGGTCGGCACCGTGGGCGCGGGCCTCGTGGATCTGGTACGGCCCGACGATGAAGTCTTTGCGCAGCACCGGAATCCGGACGGCGCGGCGCACCGCGTCGAGGTCGGCAAGGCTGCCGTGGAAGCGACGTTCCTCGGTGAGCACACTGATCGCGCGGGCTCCCCCGGACTCGTATGCCCTGGCGAGTTCGGCCGGATCGGCGATGTCGGCGAGTGCACCCTTCGACGGGCTGGCACGCTTGACCTCGGCGATGACGGCGATGCCGGGTTCACGCAGTGCCGCCTTGGCGTCGATCGGCGGGGGCGCGGCGGCAGCGGCGGCCTTGACGGCGGCGAAGTCGACGATCGCCTCCCGGGCGGCGACATCGGCGCGCACCCCTTCGAGAATCGAGTCGAGAACTGTCATGGCTCGAGTCCTTTCCGCACCTTCGTCACTCCCCATGTGACTGCCGATCCCCATGTGACTGTCAATCCCGTTGTGACCAAGCTCATCGGGGCTGTCTGAAGCCTAGTGCGCCGAGCCGCCGGGGTCAGCGGCGGGTACCCGAATCGGCATCGCCGTCGTCGCCGGGTGGGCCGTCGCTCGCGCCCGCGGCGGGATCGGTATCGGCGTCGAGGGTCGGATCCTCACCCGCGTCGAGGGCGTCCCACAGTGCCCGGTCGGTGGCAGGTTCGTCGCCCTCGTCGCGTCGGGTGGCCGCCTCCCGGCGCGCGGCGGGACTGTCGTATTTCGACGACAGGCCCGCCTGACTGCGCGGGGTGCGCCACAGGAC
>NZ_JBAQXC010000287.1:0-58424 GCF_049299235.1 Rhodococcus sp. (in: high G+C Gram-positive bacteria)
GTCCGGTAGCCGGTGCTACCGGACCGCGCACGAGAGTTATGCGGGGGTGCGGATGATCAGCGTCGAGCCGGGGAAGTACGCGGCCAACTCGGTGCGCGCCTGCTTGAGAGTTGCCGTGCCGTAACCCTGCTTGCGCAGGTTCGCACGCACCCAGATCGCGACGTCGACTTCGGAGCCGTTGAGCTCTCCGAACGCGAAGCCGATGCTCTTCGGCTCGGCACCGGACAGATCTTCGGCCACCAGCCACACGGCGGATTCGTCGTCGATCCGGGCCTCACCGGATTCCCGCTCGGCATCGACTTTCGGGTTGCTGTCGTCGCCGAGCGTTTCGGCGCACCGCTCGGCGAACAGCGCGCGGTCCTCGTCGCTGTGCGTGAACGGGCGAAGCCGGAAGTGTGCCCCGGTTGCGTAGGACCGTTCCGCGGGAGTCCAGGTGAGCACCGCGTCGAGGTCTTCGAGTTCTTCGCGGATCTTCTTGCGTTCGGCCTTCGTCAGACGCCGGAACGGCAGGTTCAGCACCGCTTCGGCGCACAGTTCGTTCGTGTCGAGCAGCCCGGCGATCGTGGTGATCGCCTCGGCCCGGTCGTTGCTCTCGACGATGGCATCGAGTACCTCGTGGCGGCGTTCGAGCGCGCGCAGCAGTGCCGCGGCGATCTCGCGGCGATCGAGTACTTGATCATGATTCGTGGTTGTCACGGTGCGACATCCTTTCCGAAAGCTGGCAGAACCGAACCCAGTATTCCCCGTTTCGGTGACGATCGGGAGAGGAGAAGGTCAATCGCAGAGGACGACGGGGATCGTCCGGTCCGTCCACGCCTGGTAATTGTCGAAATCGGGGTACAGCGCGAGCAGTCGCGGCCAGTATTCGGCTCGCTCCTCCGGGGTCGCGACGCGAGCGCGCATCGTCCGTACCCGCGACCGGATCTGAACGGTCACCTCGGGGTTCGCCGTGATGTTCCGGAACCACAGCGGGTGTTTGGGTAGTCCGCCCTGGGAGGCGACCAGCACCACGCGCTCACCGTCTTCGAGGAACAGCAGCGGCAGCGTGCGTGGCCGCCCTGTCTTCCGGCCCGTCGTCGTCAACAGACACACCGGGATTCCCCACGGAAAGGCACTGCCCACCCGCCACTTTCCACCGATCCGGCCTCCGGTGGCACGATACGACACCACGTTCGCTCGCGACATCCACTTGATGATCGAGACGGTCCACTTCGAGTCGAGACCCGGCGGTGCGGCGGGTGGGGTGCCCATTGTCAGATTCGTTCGATGATCGTGCCGGTCGCGAGTGCGCCGCCGGCGCACATCGTGATCAACGCCGTCGACCCGTCACGCCGCTCGAGTTCGTGCAGTGCCGTGGTGATCAGCCGTGAACCGGTCGAACCGACCGGATGTCCGAGTGCGATCGCACCGCCGTTGACGTTGACCTTGTCCATGTCCGGGCCGTGCACCTGCGCCCATGACAGCAGCACCGACGCGAATGCCTCGTTGACCTCGAACAAGTCGAGATCGCCGATGCTCATGCCGGACTTCTCGAGGACCTTCGCAGTGGCCTGCACCGGTCCGTCCAAGTGGAACTCGGGTTCGGCACCGACGAGTGCCTGCGACACGATGCGGGCACGTGGTTTCAAGCCGAGAGCCTTCGCCTTGTCCTCATCCATGAGCAGCACAGCGGCAGCGCCGTCGGAGATCTGCGAAGACGTTCCTGCGGTGTGGATGCCGCCGTCGGCGACCGGCTTGAGCTTCGCGAGGGACTCGGCGGTGGTGTCGCGCAGGCCCTGGTCGCGGGTCACGGTCTGCTTCTCACCGGTGAGGTTGCCCTCCTTGTCGACGACGGGTGCGACGACCTGCAGCACCTCGCGGTCGAACCGGCCTTCCGCCCATGCCTGCTTGGCCAGTGCCTGGGAACGCACACCGAGTGCGTCGACGTCCTCGCGGGTGATGCCGCGGCGGCGTGCGATTCGTTCGGCGGCACCGAACTGGTCCGGCATGTCGATGTTCCACGACGCCGGGCGACGCGGGCCGGCGTGCTCACCGACATTGGCGCCCAACGGAACCTGCGTCATGGCTTCGATGCCGCAGGCGATGCCGACGTCGATGGTGCCGGTCGCGATGAGACCAGCAATGAGGTGATTGGCCTGCTGCGCGGAACCACACTGACAATCGATGGTGGTTGCGCCCACCTGCCAGGGCAGGCCGGCATGCAGCCATGCCGTGCGAGTGATGTTGTTGGACTGTGCGCCTGCCTGGGTGACGCAGCCGCCGATGACCTGCTCTACGAGAACCGGGTCGATGCCGGCGCGTTCGACGAGTCCGCTCTGTGCAGCCCCGAGGATTTCGGCGGCATGCAGGCCGGCGAGCCAGCCGCCGCGCTTGCCGATCGGGGTTCGTGCCGCCTCGACGATGACTGGTGTGCCCACGGCGGGCTCCTTTCTGCTCCTGTCTTCGCAAAATAGAACAGGTTGCCGAGTTCGACAAGGCGTGTCCGAATAGGTGGGAACCACGGATTCCTTGGTCTGTCGGCACTCCTGTGTTTGAATAGAAGTAGAACGTGTTCCACATCACGACAGTGGTCTACCGGCAAGGGCAGGAGAAAGTTCAGTGGTGGCGCAGCCCAATATCCCCGATGACATCGACTTCACCGACCCCGATCTTTTCGCGGAACGAATGCCGTTCGAAGAGTTCGCAGAGTTGCGCCGCACGGCGCCGGTGTGGTGGAACAAGAAGTCCCCCGACGTGGGTGGTTTCCACGACGAGGGTTTCTGGGTCGTGTCCCGGCACGAGGAGGTTCGCGAGGTCTCCCGTCGCAGCGACGTGTTCTCCAACTGGGAGAACACCGCGGTCCCGCGCTTCAGCGACGACATTCCGCGCGAAGCCATCGAACTGCAGCGCCACATCCTGCTCAACAAGGACGCCCCGGAGCACACCAAGCTGCGCAAACTGGTGGCCCGCGGCTTCACGCCGCGCGCGATCGCCGGACTGCGTGAGGAACTCGAGGCGCGAGCGAACAAGATCGTCACCGATGCCGCAGCGGAAGGCGAGGGCGACTTCGTCACCCAGGTCGCGGCCGAACTGCCGCTGCAGGCGATCGCCGACCTGATCGGCGTCCCGCAGGAGGACCGCGCCAAGATCTTCGAGTGGTCCAATCAGATGACCGGCTACGACGATCCGGAGAACACCGCCGATCCGGCCGCCGCGTCGATGGAGGTGCTCGGGTACGCGTACCAGATGGCCGCTGCCCGTAAGGAATGCCCGGCCGACGATATCGTCACCACGCTCATCGAAGCCGACATCGACGGCGACGAGCTGTTGCCCGAGGAATTCGGGTTCTTCTTCATCGTCCTCGCGGTCGCGGGCAACGAGACCACCCGTAACGCCACTACACACGGCATGCTGGCGTTCCTCGAGCACCCCGAGCAGTGGGAGATGTTCAAGCGCGACCGGCCGAAGACCGCGATCGACGAGATCATCCGCTGGGCCACGCCGGTCACGTCGTTCCAGCGCACCGCCCTCGAGGACACCGAGCTCGGTGGCCAGAAGATCGCCAAGGGCGACCGCGTGGTCATGCTCTACGCGTCGGCAAACTACGACGAAGACGTCTTCGAGAATCCGCGCGAGTTCGACATCCTGCGGGATCCGAACCCGCACTTGTCCTTCGGCGGTACCGGCGCGCACTTCTGCCTCGGCGCGAACCTTGCCCGGATGGAGCTCGAGATCATCTTCAACGCGATCGCCGACCTCGTTCCGGACATCACCAAGCTCGGCGATCCCAAGCGTCTTCGCTCGGCGTGGCTCAACGGCATCAAGGAATTCCAGGTCGACTACAAGACCGAAGGTGGCTGCCCCGTCAAGCACTGACGTCGGCCGCCCCTGGCGATGGGAACCTTCATTCGATCTGACCGGATGAAGGTTCCCATCACCCGTTTCGGGGGAGGGTGAGGCGGTAGAGGTCCCGGGGGGTGTCGATGTCCGCGGCGTCGGCCAGGGCAGTGCAATCCACTCGGTGCACGCGGTCACTGTGCTCGGCCAGAAATGCACGGGCGCCCTCGTCGCCGGTAGCCCGCGCGGCAGCAGCGACCGCATCGACATGGTCGAACACGACCGGATGGCCGGGCCGGCCGTCGAACACCGGGACGGTCATGCGTCCCCGCTCGTGTGCCGACAGCACCGCGTGCACGAGGCCGGACGTGATCCCCGGGAAGTCGACCACGGTTACCGCCACCGTATCGCGATTGCCTGCCGCGTCGATGCCGACGCGCAAGGACGTCGACATGCCTTCGGACCATTCGGGATTGGTCACCACGGTTAGCGTTGCATCGCAGGCCGCGGCCACCGCATCGCCGTATGCGCCGACGACCACCACGATCTCGTCGCAGCCGCCGCCGTGGAGGGCATCGGTGACGGTATGCAGCAGGGAACGGCCGCGATGGGGCAGAAGCGCTTTCGCGCACCCACCCAACCGCGAGCCGTCCCCTGCGGCAAGAACGATCCCGGCCACCGTCATGAAGCCGAGGATACCGGCTACCCGACGGGGCGCGCCGTCTTCATCGCCCGGTCGACCTCCCAGAACGCACGCAGCGACACGATCTTGCCGTCAGCGTCGACCCGGTACACGAACACACCTTCAGCGTCGATGATCGTGCCCGCCAGGGTCGTACGGATCGTGCCGATGTTGACGCATTCGTCGCCGCATACCAGCACGTCGTCGACGAGGAACTCGAGCGTCTCGGTGTTCGCAATCGTCATGTCGTAGAACGCCGCGATAGCGTCCCGGCCGTGATGGCCCTTGCCCTCCGGATCGAAACCGGACGGACCGACCGGGTCCTCCACGCAGCCGTTCTCGGCGAACAGCGCCAGCCACTCGTTCTTGTGCCTGCCGGAGGCTGCGGCCTGCGACGCGCGCGCCGCGATCCGGGCCGGGTGTTCCTCACTCATACCGCGTCCTTCCCATGAATGTACTTGTCTGCGAACCGGAGCAGCGACTCCTGTTTCGCCTCGAGCGGGGAATCGAAACCGTGGCCGTCGAAAATCCAGGGCACCACGATGTTGTCGGTAACGCCTGCGTCCGCGAGTTGCGCATATCCGGACGATCCGAACCGGTCGACGGACACGACCTGGATCTCGAACGGAAGGTCGCCGCGACCGTATTCGACACGCAGCACCCGCAGTCGGTCGATCACGGCCACCAGATCGTCGAACTTGATCATCGCGGATGTCCACCCGTCACCGACGCGGGCCGCGCGCCGCAGCGCCACATCGGTGTGCCCACCGATGTAGAGCGGCACCGGCTTGCTCGGGGCCGGGCTCATCTGCAAACGGTCGAAGTCGAAGAACTCGCCGTGGTGTTCGACCATGCCGCCGCCGAGGATCAGTCGGATGACGTCGATCATCTCGTCGACGCGCTTGCCTCGCCGTGCGTACGGAGCGCCGCACCATTCGAACTCTTCGGGTGCCCAACCGATTCCGACGCCGAACCCGAACCGGTTACCGGTGAGATTGGCAACCGAACCGACCTGCCTGGCCAGCAGGACCGGATTCCTCGAACCCAATTTCAGTACCTGGGTGTAGAACTCGATCTTCGTGGTCACCGCACCCATCGCGGCAGCCGCGATGAGCGGATCGGCCCAGGGGGTATCCTCGGTCCACATTCGAGACCCGTCCGGGGTGTACGGGTAATCGACCGTCTGCTTCTCCATGTAGAACAAGGAGTCCGGCAGCGCGATCGAGGAGAACCCACATTCCTCGGCGGTTTGCGCCAGCGCGGGGAGTTGGTCGAGCGGCGTCATCGCGACGCCGACAGAGAACTTCACGATCTGCCTGTCCCTTCTAGTGCGTCGGACGCTCGGAAGCGACAACCCACATCGAGAAATATTGGGAGCCACCACCGTACGCGTGCCCGAGCGCCTTACGTGCACCGTCGACCTGATGGTCGCCGGCCTTGCCCATCACCTGAATCGCGGCTTCCGCGAAGCGGATCATGCCGGATGCGCCGATCGGGTTCGACGAGAGAACGCCTCCCGACATGTTCAGCGGGATACGGCCTCCGATCGCGGTGTCCCCACCCTCGGTGAGCTTCCAACCGGAGCCTTCCTCCGCGAACCCGAGGTTTTCGAGCCACATCGGCTCGAACCACGAGAACGGGACATAGATTTCGGCGCAGTCGATCTCGGTGAGCGGATCGACGATACCCGCGTCCTTCCACAGCGCGGCGGCTGCGGCGCGCCCTGCGTGTGGGTTCACTTGATCGCGACCGGAATAGGTCGTGGGTTCGGTACGCATTGCGGTCGCATGGATCCACGCGACGCGGTAACCTGAGGATTCTTGGGCCGCAGCGGAATCCGCGTCGCCGATGATGACGGCGCACGCCCCGTCCGAGGAGGGGCACGTCTCGTCGTACCGGATCGGATCCCACAACATCTGGGAGGCTTGCACTGATTCGAGGGTGATGTCGGGTTGCTTCAGATGCGCGTACGGGTTCTTCGCGCCGTTGAGGCGATCCTTGACCGCGACCATCGCGCCGATGTGTTCCGGAGCGCCGGACCGCCGGATGTAGGAGCGCACGTGCGGGGCAAAGTAGCCGCCGGCGCCCGCGCCGACGGGCATCGTGAACGGAACGGGCGTGGACAGCGCCCACATCGCGTTCGACTCGGACTGCTTCTCCCACGAGACGGCCAGCACGCGACGGTGCACGCCGGACTGTACGAGACTGGCGGCGACGTTGGCGGTGGAACCGCCGACCGAGCCGGCGGTGTGCACGCGCAGCATCGGTTTGCCCGTCGCGCCGATCGCGTCGACCATCGCCAGCTCGGGCATCATCGAGCCCTCGAACAGGTCCGGTGCCTTGCCGATCACGACGGCGTCGATGTCGTCCCAGTCGACCCGTGCGTCGATCATGGCGCGGTCGATGGCCTCGCGCACCAGACCCGACATGGAGACGTCGTGCCGCTTGGCGACGTAGTGGGTTTGTCCCGTTCCGAGGACTGCTGCCGGTTGTTTGGCCATGTCAGTTGCGTCCCTCCAGAACGGCTACCAAATTTTGTTGCAGCACAGGGCCGCTCGTCGCGTGCGCGAGTGCCCTGCCGGCACGTCCGTCGATGATCGCCTGTGCGGCGTAGCCGATGCGTTCGAGTCCGCCGGAGAACATCGGGTTACCGGTCAGCGGGCCACCCGACGGATTGATCACCGTGGTGTCGGCGAGACCGATCGCCTCGCGCAGGATGATGTCCTGGTGGGTGAACGGAGCGTGCAATTCTGCGATGTCGAAGACGGTGTCGCCGCCGGTGGCCGCACGTGCTGCGGCCCGCGCCGACGGGGCGACGGTGAGGTCGCGGGCGCCGAGGTTCGGCGAGTCGATGCGATGCTCGATGCCGGTGATCCAGGCCGGGTTCTCACACAGTTCGCGGGCACGGTCGCCGGATGCGAGAACGATCGCGGCGGCACCGTCGGTGATCGGCGCGCAGTCGTGCCTGCGCAGCGGATCGGCGATGAACGGTCGTGTGAGCAGTTCGTCGACGTCGAGGTCGCCGCGCAGTTGCGCCTTCGGGTTGTTCTCGGCGGCAGCGTGACTGCGGACCGCGACCTCGGCCATCTGTCGCTCGGTCCACTTGCCGGATTCGATTCCGGAGCGCGCCTGCAGGCCGGCGAGGGAGAGCGAGTCGATACCGAGCGGTGCGACGAGGTACGGGTCGAGCTGCATGGTGAGGGTGCGACGCAAAGTGCCCGCGGAGGATTTACCGAAGCCGTACACCAGTGCCGTGTCGACCTCGCCGGTGACGAGCTTGACCCATGCCTCGTACAAGGCCCAGGCTGCGTCCATCTCGACGTGCGATTCGTTGATGGGCGGTACGGCGCCGATCGCATCGATCGCCGAGATGAAGGAAAACGCCCGGCCGGCCAGATAGTCGGATGAGCCGGAGCACCAGAATCCGATGTCGGACTTGGTGATTCCAAGATTCTTGTACAATTCTCGAAAGCACGGAATCAGCATTTCGACGCCGTTGGTGGTGCCGGTGGTTTCACGCACATGGGGCGCATGGGTGAAGCCGACGACTGCGATGTCTGTCATGGTTCCCGGCGCTCCCTAGAGGTGGTGTTTGAAAGTGTCGTAGTCCGCATCGGGTTCGCCCGTGGGACGGAAGTATTCGATGTTGCGCAAGGTGTGGCCCCACTCGTCGCGCGGTCGCCACTTGGCTTGAACCCGCATACCCATCCGCACATCGGCGGCGTCGCATTCGAGGATCAGATGCAGGAACGGAATGTCGGCGCCGTCGAGCAGTACGTACGCCGCGACGTAGGGCGGTGTGATCTGTTGGCCCAGAAATGGGACGTTGACGATGCAGAACGTGGTGACGGTGCCTGTGTCGGGCAGTTCCACCTGCTCCTTCGTCGGGATGCCGTCGGTCGGACTCGACCCGCGGGGCGGGATGTAGACCGGGTCGCCGGGGCCCGTGCGTCCGCCGATCAGCTTGCCCTCGGCCAGCCCGCGCAGATAATACGACTCCTCCGCGGAGGCGCTGTGCTGGTAATGCAGGTCGATCGGGGTGGTGATCATCGTGACCGGATCGCCCTCGTCGGCCGGTGTGGCCGCGGCAGCCTCACCGGGTTCGAACGCCGTGATGTCGCGGATGCTGCCGACACGTTCGGTGGCCCAGCGTGCCCGCACCCGCATGCCCGTCTCGATGTTGTCGGGGGAGGCCACGTCGACGGCATGGAGGATCGACGAGTCGGCGCCGTCCACCCGGATGAACGCCCACGCGAACGGACGGTCGAACGGCTGGCCCGGAAGCGGAAGAGCGTTCCACGTCCAACTGACGACCGTTCCGGTCTGCCCGACTTCGACGAAATCCAGCAGTGGCTCATGGGTGACCGGGTCGTATTCCGGCGGCGGAACGAGAACGCGCCCGTCCGATCCGCGCGCCCCGACGATCCGCCCGTCGCGCAGGCCCGTGACGAACGCTCCCACGGTCGGTCCGGTCGATCGGGTGTAGTCGAACGTCAGATTCAGCGGTGCGCTCAGCGGTGGTTCGACGACCGCGCTCTTTCCCAAGGTCACAAGTTCGAGTAGAACAGGTTCTAGGGAGTGAGGCAAGGGTAGCGTCCGACCAGGCCGGCTGTGCACCGGCAACCATTGCGAAAGGTGTCAGATGAAACTGGGATTGCAGCTCGGGTACTGGGGCGCGCAGCCGCCCGCGAACGCACCGGAACTTGTTGCTGCTGCCGAATCCGCCGGATACGACGCAGTGTTCACCGCGGAATCGTGGGGATCGGACGCGTACACCCCGCTCGCCTGGTGGGGATCGGGAACCGAACGATTGCGGTTGGGCACGTCCGTCGTTCAAGTGTCGGCGCGCACACCGACGGCGACCGCGATGGCGTCGTTGACGCTCGATCATCTCAGCGGCGGCCGGCACATTCTCGGGCTCGGGGTGTCCGGGCCGCAGGTCGTCGAAGGCTGGTACGGCCAACCGTTCGCCAAGCCGCTCGCTCGCACCCGCGAATACGTCGATATCGTGCGGAAGGTGCTGGAACGCAAGGAGCCGGTGTCGAGCGACGGGCCGCACTACCCGATGCCCTACACCGGGGAAGGCGCCAGTGAGCTCGGCAAAGCGCTCAAGTCGATCACCCACCCACTGCGCGCCGACATCCCGATCTGGCTCGGCGCCGAAGGGCCGAAGAACGTGGCGCTCACCGCCGAGATCGCCGACGGCTGGCTCGCGATCTACTACTCGCCGCGCCTCGCCCCCATGTACAACCAGTGGCTCGACGAGGGCTTCGCCCGACCCGGCGCCCGAAGCACCCGCGAGAACTTCGAGGTCGCTGCAACCTGCCAGGTCGTGGTGACCGATGACAAGGCCGGCACTCTGGCGGCGCAGAAGCCGACCATGGCACTGTACATCGGTGGGATGGGCGCTCCCGAACTGAACTTCCACGCACAGGTGTATCGGCGCATGGGCTACGGCGCTGTCGTCGACGAAGTGACCACACTGTTCCGAACCGGACGCAAAGACGAAGCGGCAGCGGTGATTCCCGACGACATGGTGGCAGAGACGATGATCGTCGGCAATCGGGACGAAGTGCGCGAGGGCGTGCGCAGGTGGGAGGAGTCAGGGGTGACGATGCTGCTCGTCGCCTGCCGCGACGACGAGCACGTGCGGTCGCTGGCCGACGTCGTGCTCGGCTGAACTCACCACTCCCTCCCACCGGCCACTGTCCGCCTCCGGCGGATCGAGCGAATGTATCGCTCGCCTCACTGGATCGACCGGGTGTACCACTCGCTCACCGGCGGGAGTCGGTGTCGCGGCGCCAGTCCACGGTTCACTCGCGGGGAACAACCACTCGGACGTTCGGCCGGGGACGCGACCGCGCCAGTTCGAAGTGCCGGACCAGTTGATCTGAAACCCGACCCGGACCATCCCGAAGTTCGCTGGGCGCGGTCGCCAGGACGATGATGCCGAGACTCTGCATCCGAGTCCGCCGCTCCATCGTCGTCCGGTAGTCGGCCGGCGAGAGATGCCATGCGAGCGAGTCGATCTCCCACGCCAGCGCGACCTCGTCGATCCAACCGTCCGGACGCGCGACGAAGACACCGTCGGCATCGACGACGTCGCGGTTGAACACCATCTCCGGCAGCCCACTGCGAAGCCACAGCTTCCGAGCGTGTGCTTCCGGCACGGAATGCACATTTGCCGCGACCTCGTGCAGCACCTTTCTCGGGAAGGCCGAACCTCGACCACTTCCTGCCTCGAGTTCCTCCGACAGTTCGGGAACCGACACGGCTCCACGCTGTACGACCTCTGCGATCAACGCACGGGTCATATCGAGGGTCGAGCACCGACGAGCGGCATCGAGAACGGCGCGAACGAGCGGAGCGCAGCGAATTCCCTGGCGGCTCACCTGTTCCGGCATGCGACGCGTGCGTTCCACCTGAACGAAGCCCGTCGACTGGATGCGCTGTTCGACTGGAAGCAGAATGTGGGCGTCCTGACCGTTGCTGTCGAATCCGTACTCGCGCAGCGCGGCACGCCCGGTCAGAATTGCCGTGTCGCCACCGTACATCAACGCCGCGACGGACCGCTGGCGACCCGTGAGCCGTCCGTTCCGAAGGTGGATGATGCCCGGGAGCACACGTTCCCACGGACCGCCGGGTTTGCACCTGTGGTGAATTGCCGAACCCGACACGCCGACCCGCCGCAGTGTCGCGTCCGCGACGATCCCCCGGTTCGCGATTCGGTCCAATGTCCCGGGGTCTTCGCCCCATTCCCCTCGTCTCATGGACCGATCGTGCGACGACGTGCCGACAACGAGTCGCCGAATCCACCGCAATCGCCGAAATTGTGGATAGAACGCACGCCTGTGGACAACTGTCGCGCACCGGCGTTTCTTCCGACCGGCCGCCCCTGAGCGAGTGGTACACCCAGTCGATCCAGTGAGGCGAGCGATACATTCGCTCGATCCGCCGGAGGCGGACAGCGGGAGGCGGACAGCGGGAGGCGGACAGCGGGGTGAGGGTGAGGGTGGTCAGGTGCCGGTGAACTTCGGTGTCCGCTTCTCGACGAAGGCACGGGGGCCTTCCTTGGCGTCGGCGCTCTTGAACACCGCCGCGCCGAGTTCGGCGTCGATACGGAAGGCGTCTTCCTCGTGCATGCCCTCGGTGTCGCGGATCGTCGTGAGTATCGCTTGGACGGCGAGGGGGCCGTTGGCGGCGATGGTTTCGGCGATCTCGAGTGCTTTTTCGAGGGCTTGACCGTCGGGGACGACGTGACCGATCAGCCCGATGTCCTTCGCTTCGGGTGCCTTCAGGTGGCGGCCGGTGAGGAGGATGTCCGCAGCGATCGTGTACGGGATCTGGCGGACCAGCCGAACCGCGGAACCGCCGAGCGGGAACAATCCCCATTTGGCTTCGGACACACCGAATTTGGCGCTCTCACCGGCGACGCGAATGTCGGTGCCTTGAAGGATTTCGGTTCCGCCTGCGATGGCGGGTCCTTCGACGGCGGCGATGAGCGGCTTGCGGAGGCGGCGACCCTTGAGTAGAGCGGGCAGCTTCGACAGATCCCAGTCGCCGCCGTTGCCCTTCCCGTCGCCTCGCCCGAACTTGTCGCCGGGTGCGGACTTGTTCATGCCCTTGAGGTCGGCGCCCGCGCAGAACGCGCCGCCCGCACCGGTCAGGATGGCGACGCGGATGTCGGGATCGTTGTCGACCCGGTCCCACGCCTCGGTCATGATCGCCATCATCTCGCCGGACAGGGCATTGCGGACTTCGGGGCGGTTCATGGTCACAACGAGCACGTGGCCGCGTTGCTCGACGAGGCAGTGCGGCGCGCGATCCGGAATATCCGAAGTTTCGGTGGTGCCGGGAGGCGCGGTAGCGGACACAGGGACTCCTGGGTGTTGTGAATTGGATCTCATTCAGCTCTTGCGATGGACGGTAACACGTTCTACTTTGATGGCGTGGCCCCGAACATCGCAGATCTCGTCGAGCCGGCACACCCGACTGTCCGGTGGGCGCACGAGCAGACCAAGTCGCGTCCCGCGGACGACAGCCGTACGAACAACTCCGCCGCAGTGGCCGGATAGGGGACAGACCGATGCAGACCGATCTGAGCAGGAAATTCGGAATCGACTACCCGATCTTCGGGTTCACCCCATCCGAGCATGTGGCCGCGGCCATCAGCCGCGCCGGGGGGCTCGGGGTGCTCGGGTGCGTGCGGTTCAACGATCCGGACGAGCTCGACAAGACACTGACCTGGATGGACGAGAACAACGACGGTAAACCGTACGGGGTCGACATCGTGATGCCCGCGAAGGTGCCCACCGAGGGTGCCGCGGTCGATCTCGACAAGCTCATTCCCGCCGAGCACCGCACGTTCGTCGAACGCACCCTCGCCGAACTGGGCGTTCCGCCACTCGGCGACGACGCCGAACGTGCCACCGGTGTGCTGGGCTGGCTGCACTCGGTGGCGCGCTCGCACGTCGACGTCGCCCTGGCGCACCGCCCGGCGCTGATCGCCAACGCGCTCGGCTCCCCACCGAAAGACGTCATCGATCTCGCGCACGAACATGGCGTTCCGGTGGCGGCGCTCGCCGGTGCCGTTGATCATGCGAGGCGGCACGTCGAGAACGGTGTCGACATCGTCATCGCGCAGGGATACGAGGCCGGTGGTCACACCGGTGAGATCGCCTCGATGGTCCTGTGGCCCGAAATCGTCGATGCGCTCGGCGATTCCGCGTCGGTGCTCGCGGCCGGCGGTATCGGATCGGGTCGTCAGGTCGCCGCTGCGCTGGCGCTCGGCACGTCCGGCGTGTGGATGGGTTCGTACTGGCTGACCACCTCCGAGTACAAGCTCGGTGGAGCAGACAAGGGCCCCACCGCAATCCAGCGCGCGCTACTCGGTGCGACCTCCGCGGACACAGTGCGCTCACGGATCTACTCCGGTAAGCCGGCCCGGTTGCTCAAGACCAAGTGGACCGATGCGTGGGAGCAGGCGGACGCGCCGTCACCGCTGCCGATGCCGTTGCAGAATATTCTGGTCAGCGAAGCACACCAACGTATTTCGGCGGGCAGCGACGCCGAGGTCGTCGCGATGCCGGCGGGACAGATCGTCGGTCGTATGAACGAGATCCGTCCGGTCGCCGAGATTATCGCCGAACTGGTGGCGGAGTACGACCGGACTGTCGATCGGCTCGACGCCGCTCGATAGCAGACCCGGGGGAGGGTGAGGCGCCCGGGGCGGAGCAATCCGTCCCGGGCGCTTGCCGTCCTTCCCGCCGTGGGCGGCAGGGCAATCAGGGATGTGGAAGAACCTCGACGACGCCGTGCGCACCCCTCTCCGCGTCCGTCATCGCATGCGTGACGAACGGGTAGCGGCCCGGTTCCGGGAACGACAGTTCCACGAATCCACCCTGTGCGGGAAACAACCCGAGTGTCTGTGCTCCACCGGCACCCGGCCTCAGGCGGTAGTCGCCTTCGGACCACACCGTGTCGAACTGCCCGCCGACGACGTGGAACGACGTGCCGCGGTCCGGCCCTGCGGGCAGTACCCAGATGCGAACCCGCTCATCGACTCTCGCCTGCAACGGCGCGTGATCGTACTGGTTCGCATAGCCGTTGAACACCACCAGGTCCGGGGTGCCTGCCGCGACCTTCGCCGCATCTACCTCCGCGCCCTCGTCGCCGAGGTAGAACTCCGATTGCACGAGGACGTACTCGCGGTCCACCGGCGGCAGATCCGGCGGATCGATGATCACCGCACCGAACATGCCGTTGGCGATGTGCACCGACATCGGCATCGTCGAACAGTGGTACAGCCACATTCCGGCGCGAGTGGCGGTGAATCGGTAGACCAGTGACTCGCCCGGCGCGATCGTCCGCATCGGACCGTCCGGGGCGAGCGCACCCGCGTGGAAGTCGATCGAATGTCCGATCGTCCCGTCGTTGACGAGGGTGATCTCGAAGACGTCACCGATCCGTCCGCGCAGGGTCGGGCCGGGAGCGGTACCGCCGAATGTCCACAGCGTCTGCGAGATTCCTGGTGCCACCTCGCGTTGCACCTCCGAGACCGGCAGTGTGATCCGGTGGTCAGCCTGCGGGGACGGTGCGGTCGCGTCGTACGGGACGAACCCGGGGCCGGGGTCGATCATGAGGCTGTGCGACACGTCGACCGAACTCGCGGACGTCGCGGCATCATGACCGGTGTGCGTCATGGGTGCGGCGCCTGCGGCACGGACCTGCAACGTCATGCCCATCTGACGATGCCCGGCCACGGAGCACCAGCCATCGACTGCGCCGCCGATCACTCCGGCATCGAGGACCGCGGATTCTCCCGGTGCGATCCGGTCGGTGCGTTTTCCGTTGGCCAGGACCAGATCGTGCCGGTCCGTACCGGAATTGACGAAGTCGATCACCAGGCGGTCGCCTGCCGGGACGTCGATCACATCGGGTACGAATCGCATACCCTCCACCCGCACCTGCACTTCGGTGGTATTTCCCGTTTCCGCTACCTCGACCGCACGGACACTCGAAATGCCCACGGCCGCAGGATCTGCCGCGACACCTCCGGCTGCTGCGAACACCACCACCCCGACGCCTGCCGCCGCGATACCCAGTCGGCGCGCGGCAGGTACCGACTCGCGTTGTCCCGGAGTGGACGGTACGCCTCGCATGCGGCGGGCCACGAGCACCGCACGCACGACCAGCGGCAGGAACGCAGCGAACGCCACCAACACCAGCACCGAACACACCACCCGCACGAGGCTCGGCACCGGCAGCACGCACAGCAGCAGGCCGGCGTTGGCGACCGACAACCGCCAGGGCGCACCGCGTTCGAGTTCGGTCATCGCGCTCTGCATCGCGGCCCGACCACCGATGACCACGGGAATCAGGTACGTGAGGGCGCCGAGCAGCACCTGCGCGACGAAGCCGGCGAGCAATGCCGCGGTCACCGCGCCCGCAACTTCCGTCGCCTCGAACGGTGTCGCGGCGGTCGCCAGCCCGATCGCCAGGTAGAGCAGCACACCGAACAGCCACAGCACACCGGCCAGTACCGACAGGGTGGCGAAGTCGCTCGGATGTTTGCGGCGGATCTCGCCGATGTGCGGTTCGAGTACGTAGCCGGCGGCGGCGAGATAGCCGAGTACGCCGGCTGCCGTGACGATCGGTTGTCCGACTACCGCACCCGCCACCCCGACGGTGAGCGCGGCCAGCAGCGCGGGCAGGCCGCGGCGTGCCGCATCCTCGACGCGGTGCGCCATGCGGGTACGCAGCATCGTCGGCCACAGGGTGACGAGGGTTCCGAGCACGGTCAGACCAACCCAGCCGAGCACGTTGATGCCTGCGTGCGCGAGGATCAGCCGTTCGTGTAGTTCGCTGGACAACCCCGAATTGGCCATTGCGACACCGATTCCCGCACCGATAGGTAGGAGTGCCGCCGCAGCGATGTAGTAGCGCACGGTGTGACCGAAACGTGAGGGCAGTGCCGAACGCACGCGATGGAGCAGGGTCCAGCTGTGCCACAGGGCAACTGCGGCGACGACGCACCCGCCGATCAGCACCGCCGGCCACCATTCGCAGATCATCCCGGCGACCACGGCGACGGCACCGGCATTGAACACCGCCAGCCGTGCGGTCTCGGCGCGGCGCGACCCGGCGGGGCGTCGCAGCAGCGCGTCGGTGAAGTGTCCACTCCAGACCAGGATCGCATTGCTCACCGCGCCGAGTCCGAGCACGTGCACGAGCAGCCATCCGGACTGCGGGATCCACCGGTGCCCGACGGACACCACGACCAGTGCGGCCAACCATGCGACGACGATCGATCCGGCACGCAGGTGCCAGCTTCCGCGCTCGTTCATGCCGACACCTCCTGGCGGGCGGGGCGCAGCGCAGACGCGGCCGCGACGACGACGAACGCGAGGATCGCGACGATGCCGAGGACGCCGCCGACGGTGACGGCCCACTCCACGCCGCGCACGTCCCCGACCGCGATACGCAGCAGCAGCGACGCGTGCAGCAGCACCGCCGGTCCGTACATGAGCGGGGTGTACGGCAGTGGCCGGCGCACCACTGCGGGCAGGATCACCGGGGCGTGCGCCATGATCATCGAGATCACGAACCCGAGCATCACCGAATGCACGATCGCGTCGTAGGCGCCCGGCACCGCGATGTTCCCGACGCCGGTGATCGGGCCGACGAGCAGCCAGGTCAGAGCGGGGACCGCCAGCCAGCAGTAGCCGGCGAGCAGGCACACGGCCATGTATCGGGTGAGGCCGGTGGCGCGGACCGTGCGGCGTGCGACGTCGAATCGCACGAGCCACGCGACGAGCCCGAGTAGTGCGGCGCCGAGCAGTGCGTAGCCGGCCGTCGGCCACAGCAGGGCCGCGACGGTGCCGGCGACGATCGCGCACGCGATGGTGAGCAGCAGTGGTTCGGCGCGGGTTCCGAAGGTCGCGATCCGGGCGAGTTCGAGCCGTTCGCCCGCGATGGTGAGAATGAGGAAGGTGCACAACCAGGGCAGCAGGTCCGGTACCGGGACGTGGGCGAGCCACAGCAGTGCGGCTCCGGCTCCGAGTGCGGCGCCGGCTGCCTGCACGAGGACCGCGGTGTCGGTGGAGCGCTGCCACAGCGGCACATAGATCGCGACGAGACCCGCCATGCCCGCGACCAGCAGGGTTGCGGAAAGTGATTGCGGTGCAGGGGACATGGTCAGGATTCCGCCGGCGCCGAGCAGGATGGGCGAGAGATATCCGCTGCGCCGGCCCAGCGCGACCGCACGTTCGAGCGCGACGAGGGTGCCGACGAACCCGAGTACCAACAGGATTCCGTGGACTTCGGGCAGTCGTGCGGCGTCGATGGGGGCGGGGAGGCCGAGCAGCAGCAGGGCAGCGTCGAGACCCCCGAGGAGGGCGAGGCCGCCGGGGACGAGCAGTACGGCGCGGCGCGGGACGGGTTTCACCGTGGGCTCCGGTCGGTGTCGGTGTCGGTGTCGGTGTCGGGGGCTGGGCGCTGGGGGATCGGGGGATCGGGTAGGAACAACCGGCAGGCTCCGGGTTCGGCGAACGGCAGCAGATCGAGACCGGGTGTGGTCGCGGCACCGAGCTCGTCGAGCACCCCTTCGATGATGCCCAGGTGCACCTGGCACACGACGCCGGGGTAGCGGCGCGCGGCGCCGAGCAGTGGACATTGGCGCAGTGCGATGCCGCGGGCGCGGCCTCCGTTGCTCGGATCGAATCCGAGGCGGGTGAGCAGGTCGAGAATCGCACCGGGTGGATCGTCTGGGCTGCAGTCGTATTCGCGTGCCAGCTCGTGACCCCAATCTCGGCCGGCGGTGCGGGCGTCGGCTGCCGGGTCGACGCTGGTGCGGGCGATGTGTCCGGCGAGGGCGGTGGCGAGTCCGGCGTATTCGCGACTCGCCGGGGACGGATCGGCTGCGGGGGTGGTCCGGAACAGTTTGGCGGGGCGACCGCGACCGTGTGCCGGTTCGGTGGTGGCTTCGGCGAGTCCTTCGTCGACGAGTGCTTCGAGGTGTTCGCGCACCGTGTTGGGGTGCAGGCCGAGGCGTTCGGCGATGTCGTTGATGCGGGTGGGGCCGTGGCCGCGGACGTCGTCGAGGACGGTGATCCGCTGTGGCGACAGGGCCGGGAGCGACGCCGGTGTGGGCGTCGGCCGGGGACCGAGAAGGAGATCACTATTTTCCACGGAAATAACTGTAGTAAATTGTGTGGTGATCGGCCACCTGCACAAGGAGAGCGGAAAATGACCACCGACAACGTTGTCGTCGCGACCACCGCGGAGGACGCGCACGCCGTCGACGCCATCAAGAATCACCACGCCGAAATCGCCGGCAGAATCGCGATTCTCACGAATGCGCTGCTCGACGCGGCGGAAAGCAACCAGGGTGCCGACGCCGCGCGCCGCGCCGCGGCCGGCTATCTCACCGGCACCCTGCTGCCCCATGCGATCGCAGAGGAGCAGACCCTCTATCCCGCCGCGGCCCGGCGACCCGAAGCCAAGGCACTCGTCGAATCGATGATCGCGGTGCATCGGGTACTCGCGACGCTCGTCGATCGCGTGGAGCGTGAGACTTCCCCGACGCGTGCGGCGGCAGCCGGATACGCGCTACGGATCCTGCTCGACGCGCACCTCGTCGACGAGAACGACCGGATCCTGCCCCTGGTCGCCGCGGACCCGGACGTCTCGCTCGCCGGCATCGTCGCAGGCATGCACGACCTGCTCGGCGCGCACGGCGAGGCCGGTGCGGACGGGGCCGGTGCGGACGGGGCCTGTGGCGGCCACTCCTGCACATGCGGCGAGCAGGACGAACCGGATCCGGTACTCGACGTGCGGGACATCCCGCACGCGATCCGGCACGCAACGGTGTTCGGCGCGTTCGATGCTGTTCCGATCGGCGGGACGCTCGTGCTCGTGGCCCCGCACGATCCGCTTCCGTTGCTGCGCCAACTCGCCGACCGTGCGGGCGGCCGTCTCGGTGTCGACTACGAGGAGCGCGGACCCGAAGCATGGCGGCTGCGGCTGACCAGGGTGTGATCCGCAGGCGGTGTCGGCGTCGGGCCGCGCGCGGGTGGGTACCGTGTGGGTCGACGGCCGGGTCGTGCCCGACACGAGCCGCGTGACGAACGGACTGCGGCAGTGACACAGCACGACGGGGCACAGCGGGATGGTGCACAGCAGGATGCCGGGACATCGGTCGGGGCGGGTGCGCTGGACGGGATCAGGGTGCTCGAACTGGGCACCCTGATCGCCGGGCCGTTTGCCGGCCGGTTGCTCGGCGACATGGGCGCCGACGTCATCAAGATCGAGGACCCGAAGCGGCCCGACCCACTGCGCACCTGGGGGCAGGGCGAGAAGGACGGACACCGGTTCTTCTGGACGGTGCACGCCCGCAACAAGCGGTGTGTGACCCTCGACCTGCGGTCGGCGCAGGGGCAGGATCTGTTCCGCCGCCTCGTCGCGGAATCCGATGTGGTGGTGGAGAACTTCCGGCCGGGAACCCTCGAAGGGTGGGGCCTCGGATACGACGATCTCGCCGCAGTGAACCCGCGGATCGTCCTCGCGCGGGTGTCCGGCTACGGACAGACCGGCCCCAAAGCGGGCCGTGCCGGCTATGCGTCGGTCGCCGAGGCGGAGTCCGGTCTGCGCCACCTCAACGGCTATCCGGGTCAGGCCCCGCCGCGACTCGCCCTGTCCCTGGGTGATTCGTTGGGCGGAATGTTCGCCGTCCAGGGCATCCTCGCCGCGCTCCTCGCTCGTGAACGCACCGGACGAGGGCAGGTCGTCGACGTCGCGCTCACCGAATCCTGCTTGGCCGTCCAGGAATCGGTGATTCCCGACTACGACGCCGCCGGCGTGGTCCGTGGTCCGTCCGGCACCAGGCTGGAGGGCATCGCCCCGTCGAATCTGTACCGCACCGGCGATGACATGTGGATCGTCATCGCCGCCAATCAGGACACCGTCTTCCGACGGCTGTGCGCCGCGATGGACCGGCCGGAGTTGGCCGACGACGCGCGCTTCGCCGATCATCTCGCGCGCGGTGTGCATCAGGACGAACTCGACGACCTCATCGGCGGGTGGGCGCTCGGGTGGACACTCGCCGACCTACTCGGGCATCTCTCGGAATCGGGAGTGGTTGCGGGACCGGTCAACACGGTTTCCGAAGTCGTGGCCGACAAGCAATTCCGGGCGCGCGGCATGCTCGTGGGCCACCACGACGAGCGAACAGGCGTCGACGTTCTCGGTCCCGGGGTCGTCCCCGTGCTCGCCGGGACCCCCGGCGGTGTTCGTCGTGCCGGTGCGCCGGTCGCCGGATACGACAATGCCGCGGTGTGGGGTGGCCTGCTCGGCCTCACCGACCGGCAGCAGGCGTCCCTGAAGGAAGCCGGCACGATCTGATCCGCCGCACGGCGTCACCCGACGGTCGGCGTCACCCGACGGTCGGCGACACCGATTCGAGAGTGTCGGCCAGTTCGTCTGTCAACAGCGAGAATTCGCGGTCACCGCGCTCGCGCAGCCAGACCGGGTCGGGGCAGTGCCAGCGTTCGGCGCTCAACGATCGCGTGAGCACCTTGAACGTCGCGGTGCGCGGGAAGTCCTCGCACACTCGCATCAGGGTCGGCATCTGCTTGGGTCCGAGATCGGGTTGCGAATCGAGAAACCGCGCGAACGCCACCGGGTCGAACGGTGTGTCCGCGGACGGGATCACCGCGGCCATCACCCGATCGCCCACATACCGATCGGGCACCGCGTACACCGTCGCCTGCGCGAATCCGCGATAGCGGAGCAGCACTCGTTCGATGGGCGCCGCGCCGATGTTCTCACCGTCCACGCGCAGCCACCCCGAACTTCGGCCCGCGAAGTAGACGAAACCGTCCGCGTCCCGGAACCCGAGGTCACCACTGTGGTATCGGCCGTTCCGGACGCGTTCGGCATCCGCTTCGGGATTGTTGTAGTAGCCGGCGAACTGCCCCGCCCCGCGCACATTGACGAGTTCTCCGGTGGCCGCGTCGGCGTTGACGATCCGCCCCTGGTCGTCGAACTGGGCGGGCGGGCAGGCGGCGCCGGTTTCCGGGTCCAGAATTTCGACGTCGTCGGGCAGTGCGCCGAGTGAACCGGCCGGTGCTCCCGGGGTCGCCGCGATCGAGATCCCACCCTCGGTGGAGCCGAACCCGTCGACCACCACCGCGTCGAATCTCCGACGGAACTCCGCGATCGCGGGCGCGGTTCCCTCGTTGCCGTACATGATCTTCAGCGTGTTGTCGCCGTCCTGCGGCGTCTCCGGAGTCGCGACGATGTACGACAGCGGCTTGCCCACGTAGTGGGCGTAGGTGATCCCGAACCGGCGCAGGTCGGGGAGGAACCCGGATGCGGAAAACTTGCGGCGCATAGCGGCCGAGCATCCGCCGGCCAGTGCGACCGCCCAGCCCGCCATCATGGCGTTCGAGTGGAACATCGGCATCGACAGGTACACCACATCGTCGGCGCCGAGCCCGAACCGCTCCGCGAGCATCCGGCCGGGTGCGGTGATTTTCGCATGGGTGCACCGCACGGCCTTGGGATCACCACTGGTGCCGGACGTGAAGATCAGCATGAACAGATCGTCGGGGGAGACTTCGGCGGCCTCGGGCGCCGAATCATGGTGCGGCTCGAGGAGGTCGGCCCATTCGGGTGAGTCGACCACGATCACCCGGACGTCACCGAGATCGAGGCCGTCGAGCAGGTTCGCGTGTGCCCGTTCGGTGAACACCACCTGACAGTCCGCGAGCGTGATGTCGCGGGCGAGCGCATCGCCGCGCCGGGTCGTGTTCAGGCCCGCGACGACGGACCCGGAGAACGCGGCCCCACCCAACAGCAGCGAGAACTCGGGGATGTTGTCCATGAGGATGCCGAAGTGTCGAGGCCGGTCCGCATCGAGCAACACACGCAGCAGCGCCGCGCGGTCGTGGCTGCGCTGCACGTGCTCGCGCCACGACACCGACAGGTCCTCGAATCGCAGGCCCCGGTCGTCGACCTCGGACATCGCGGTGAGCAGTGCGGCCACCGTGGGTATTTCCGTCATGGGTCCATCCTCGGGGCAGGCCGGAGCAGGAGTACAGGCGGCATCTCGACGAGCGGGACCGGGTCAGGCGGGTGTCGACGCGAGTTCGGCGCCGAGGGACCGCAGTTGCGTCGTCGCCGAACCGAGCAGGAACTCGTGGTGCTTGGCGGCCAGGAAGTATCGGTGGACGGGGTGGTCCTCGTCGAGCCCGACACCGCCGTGCACGTGCACCGCGGTGTGCGCGACGCGGTGGCCGGCGTCGGCGGCCCAGAATGCCGCGGTGCGCAGTTCGCCGGTGTCGGGAAGTCTCTCAGCGATCCGGAAAGCGGCCTGCCACAGGGTCAGTCGCACTGCCTTGACGTCGATGTAGGCGTCGGCGAGTCGCTGTGCGACGGCCTGAAAACTGCCGATGGGGCGATCGAACTGGACTCGCTCGCGGGCGTACTCGGCGGTGAGTTCGAGTGCGCGTTCGAGCACGCCGTACTGATAGGCGGCCGAGCCCAGCAGGGTCCGGTCGCGCAGCCGGGCGGCAACCTCGGCGCCGGTCGTTCCGAGCGCCCGGTCGGCGGCGACCCGCACTCCGTCGAACGCGACGATGCCGGTGCTGCCGAAGTCGGTGGTGGACTGGCGAGTCACCGTCACACCCGGCGTACCGGCATCCACGACCAGGACCACGACGTCCCCCGCCTCGGTGACGGCCGGCACCAGGAACGCGTCCGCGATCGGCGCCGCATCGACGACGATCTTGGTTCCGGTCAGGGTCCAGCCCGCATCGTCTGCCTCGGCGCGGGTCGCGGGCGTGGTCGGGTCCTCGTTCAATTCCTCGGTGAGGGCGGCGGCGAGGACGATCTCACCGCTCGCTGCCCGCTCACCCCACTCGGCCCGCTGGACGTCGGTACCGAACTCGGCCACGGTCGAGGCGCACGCCACGATGGAGGTCAGGTAGGGAACGGCCGCGACACCACGGCCGAGTTCGGTGCAGATGCTGATCTGCTCGAGCGGACCGAAATCGTCGCCCCCGACCGATTCGGGGAGAGCGGCACCGAGCACACCGGACGACGCGAGCGCATCCCACAGCGCATGGTCGATCCGGTCGTCGGCGACGTCGAGTTCGCGCAGGTGTTCGTTGGTGACGATGTCCGTCACGATGCTGCGGGTGAGGCCCGCCAGATCCTGCTGTGCCTCGGTGAGCGTGAAGTCCACTGCGGCGATCCTCTCGTGGTGTGCTCTCGTGGTGTGCTCTCGTGGTGTGACGGTATGGTCAGCGCTTCGATGGGGGCTGCGCGAGGGCGGACATGGCGATGATGTCGCGCTGCACCTCGTTGGTGCCGCCGCCGAAGGTCAGGATCAGCGAACTGCGGTGCATGCGTTCGAGGCGGCCGCGCAGCAGTACGCCGGGCGTGTTCTGCCGGAGTGTCGCGGCGGGGCCGAGCGTCTCCATGAGCAGGCGGTAGGCCTCGGTGGCGAACTCGGTGCCGTAGACCTTGTTCGCCGATGCGGGCGCGGGTCCCAAGGGGTCGGTGCCCGAAGCGATTTCCCAGTTCATGAGCTTGAGGTAGTCCGCCTTGGCGTGTACTCGCGCCAGGTTGATCTGGACCCACTCCTGGTCGATGACACGTCGGCCGTCCGGCAGGGTGGTGTTCTGCGCCCAGACGCGGACCTCGTGCAGCGCGGTGAGGATGGGTCCGGCAGAGGTCAGCGCCACGCGTTCGTGGTTGAGCTGGTTGGTCACGAGCGCCCACCCGCCGTTCTCCTCGCCGACGAGCGCCGACGCCGATACCCGCACGTCCTGGTAGTAGGTGGCGCTGGTGTCCGGCCCCGCCATCGTGTGCACGGGGGTGTACGAGAAGCCTGCCGCGGTGGTGGGCACGATGAGGACACTGATCCCCTTGTGCTTCTTGACATCCTGGTTGGTCCGGCACGCGAGCCACACATAGTCGGCGTAGGCGATGAGGCTGGTCCACATCTTCTGGCCGTTGACGACCCACTCGTCGCCGTCGCGAACCGCGGTGGTCCGCAGTGACGCCAGGTCGGTGCCTGCGCCGGGCTCGGAATAGCCGATGGCGAAGTGCAGTTCCCCCGCGGAGATCTTCGGCAGGAAGAAGTCCTTCTGTTCGCGGGTGCCGTAGTGCATGATCGTCGGCGCCACCGAGTTGATGGTGAGGAACGGGACCGGCGCGCCGGCGACGGCGGCCTCATCGGTGAAGATCAACTGTTCCAGGGCGGAACGGTTCTGTCCGCCGTACTCCTCGGGCCAGCCGAGGGTGAGCAGGCCGTCCTTGCCCATCTGCTGGACCACCTCGCGGTACACGTTGCCCGCGCCGTATTCGCCGGTCGTCGCAGACAGGGCGGCGCGCCGCTCCGGCGTCATCAGATCGGCGAAGTACGCGCGCAGTTCCTCGCGCAGCTTCTGCTGCTGCGGGGTATAGGTGATATTCAACGAACCGCTCCAATCGTCGCCATGGGGGACGGGTCGCGCAATGTGTCCGAATCATTGCACAGAACTGGAACGCGTTCTAGCCTTACCGGCAAGGTGCCGTCCGGGGTGGGCGCCCCGGCAGGGTCGGTGCACATGGAGAGCGAGGGTTCGAATAATGGATATCAAGGTCGACTTCGATCGATGCGAGGCGAACGGCGTGTGTGTGGGAATCGCGCCGGACCTGTTCGACCTGAACGACGACGACGAACTGACCGTCGCGCACCCGGTTCCCGAGGGTCGTGAAGCCGACGCGCGTGAGGCGATCAGTCAGTGCCCGCGCGCTGCGCTCACGGAGGTCTGACGACCCGCTCTTGCCAGGAATGAGAACGCGTTCTACATTCCGACGGTCTCCGGTTTCGTTTGCCGGAGCCCCGGGCGCCGGGCGCGCCCGATGCGGTGGCCGAAGGGCCGGATACGAACAGGCGGACCGGAAGGGTTCGCCGAGGTCGCGAGGAGTGCGGGTTCATGAGTGTTGACGGCAGAACTGCCGATTCCGAGAACGTCACCGGTCCCGAAGGGATCGATCTCACCGGCAAGGTCGCGGTGGTGACCGGCGCCGGCGCGGGCCTCGGTCGCGCCGAGGCGGTGGCGCTCGCACAGGCCGGTGCGACGGTGATCGTCAACGACCTCGCCGAGACCGACGATGTTCAGGACACGCTCGAGCAGATTCGTGCGATCGGCGGCGACGTCGCGTTCGTGGCGGGCAGCGTCGCCGAGCGTGCGACGGCCGATGCGCTGGTCTCCACCGCGCAGGATCGGTTCGGCAGCCTCGACATCGTCGTCAACAACGCAGGCGTCGTGCGGGACCGGATGCTGCCCAACATGTCCGACGAGGAATGGGACACCGTGGTCGCCGTGCATCTGCGCGGGCACTTCCTGTTGTGCCGCAACGCGGCCGCATACTGGCGCGCCAAGTCGAAGGAGGTCGGGGCGCCGGTCTACGCGCGTATCGTCAACACCGCCTCCGAGGCGGGCCTGCTCGGTCCCGAGGGGCAGGCCAACTACGGCGCCGCCAAGGCAGGCATCATCTCGCTCACGCTGTCCGCTGCGCGCGGTCTGTCGCGGTACGGCGTGCGAGCCAACGCGATCTGCCCTCGTGGCCGGACCGCGATGACCGAGTCGGTGTTCGGCGCGGCACCCGCCACCGAGGTCGATCCACTGTCGCCCGAGCACGTCGGCACGCTCGTGTCGTATCTGGCGTCGCCGGCAGCCGAGCGCGTCAACGGTCAGGTCTTCGTCGTCTACGGGCCGATGGTCGCCTTGATGGCGGCGCCTGTCGTCGAACAGCGTTTCGATGCCGAGGCGCAGTGGACTCCGGAGACGCTCGCGCAGGAACTCGGTGGCTACTTCGAGGATCGTGATCCGGCGAGGATGTTCTCGGCATCCGAGCTCCTGAAGCTCTGACGTCGCGGGAGGGGCCGGATCCGGGGGCGAGCAAGAATTTCCGTAACTCCCCGTGACAGACACCACTCCGCTCGGATGCGATTCCGCAGTCTGCCGTCGGCCCGGACGGGTCGGCGGCTTTCTCGGACGCGAACCGCCGTCCGGCGCTTCGGTTCTCAATTTGTGAAACACGTTCTGCTTTTCGGACCGGGACCTGCGCTGCCGATGAGGAGATTCCCGGTGCGGCGGGCATCGGGCCGATGGGTGCAGGGCTTGTGAAGTTCCACGTAAACCCACTTATTCCGATGCGTGTTGTGTGCCCAATGCGCGCGTCGCGGTCGTCGGGCGCAGGCGTCGTTGCCGCCGATATTGCGCAACTTTGACAGGGTGAACACGTTCTAGTTAGTATGACGCGGGTCACAGCGTGACCCGTTGTTGGTTCCTGGCCACTCAACCACCGAACGGAGGGGAGACGTTGGTAGACCTCCTCGAGGTCCCGTTGCGAGCAGTCGGCGGTCTCTTCGCCATGACCGGAGAAACCGCCCGCGCAGCCTTCTCCCGGCCCTTTCAGCGGCGCGAATTCATCGACCAGGCATGGTTCGTCGCACGGGTGTCGCTTCTTCCGACCATCCTTGTGGCGGTGCCGTTCACGGTTCTGGTCAGCTTCACCCTCAACATCCTGCTCCGGGAGATCGGCGCCGCCGACCTCAGCGGTGCGGGCGCGGCACTCGGCGCGGTCACCCAGGTCGGGCCGATGGTCACCGTGCTCATCGTCGCCGGCGCCGGCGCCACCGCGATCTGCGCGGATCTCGCCGCCCGAACCATCCGCGAAGAGATCGACGCGATGAAGGTGCTCGGCATCAATCCGATCCACCGCCTCGTCGTGCCCCGCGTGCTCGCATCCACGGTTGTGGCGCTGCTCCTCAACGGGCTGGTGTGCACGATCGGCATCCTCGGTGGCTTCGGATTCTCGGTGTTCCTGCAGGACGTCAATCCGGGTGCCTTCGTCAACGGCATCACACTGCTCACCGGTTTCGGTGAGCTGATGATCTCTCAGATCAAGGCGGGCCTGTTCGGCATGATCGCCGGACTCGTCGCCGCCTACCTCGGGCTCAATGTCAGAGGCGGAGCCAAGAGTGTCGGCGACGCCGTCAATCAGACCGTGGTGTTCTCGTTCATGGCACTGTTCGTTGTCAACCTTCTCGTCACGGCCGTCGGCATCAAGCTGACGGCCGGATGAGCGGCTCGGTGGTGGAGTAGATGGCAGTGATAACCGGGCGCTTCCCCCGCGTGCGCCGACGTTTCCGGACCGCATCGAATTCGATGGACAGCATCGGAGAGCAGGCCCTGTTCTTCGGTCGGGCGCTCGGCTCCGCGCCGCGTGCACTGATGCACTATCCGAAGGAGACCGTTCGGCTCGTCGCCGAGATCAGCATGGGCACCGGTGCGCTCGCCGTCATCGGCGGCACCGTCGTGATCGTCGGCTTCCTGACCTTGTTCACCGGCGGCATCATCGCGGTGCAGGGCTTCAGTTCCCTCGGCAACATCGGTGTCGAGGCGCTCACCGGCTTCTTCGCAGCGTTCATCAACGTGCGTATTGCCGCCCCGACCATCGCGGGCATCGGCCTCGCGGCGACCATCGGGGCCGGTTCCACCGCCCAGCTCGGCGCGATGCGTGTCTCCGAGGAGATCGACGCGCTCGAGGTGATGGCGATCCCGTCCGTCCCCTACCTGGTGAGTACACGAGTGATGGCAGGCATGATCGCGATCATTCCGCTGTACTCGCTCGCCGTGATCGCCTCGTTCATCGCCAGCCGTTTCGCGACAGTCGTGCTCTACGGTCAGTCCGGCGGCGTGTACGACCACTATTTTCAAACGTTCCTCATCCCCACCGACATCCTGTGGTCGTTCGTGCAGGCCATCGTCATGGCCATCGCGGTGATGTTGATCCACACCTACTACGGCTTCAATGCGAGTGGAGGGCCCGTCGGAGTCGGTGTCGCCGTCGGTAACGCGGTGCGCGCCTCCCTCATCGCCGTCGTCACCGTCACCCTCCTCATCTCGCTCGCGGTCTACGGGATGTCCGGCAACTTCAACCTGTCGGGATAGGCGGCATACATGGACAGTCCATCGTGGAAGAAGAAACTCGCCGCCTTCGGGATGGTCGGCGGTCTCGTGCTGCTCGTCGTCGCGGCGCTGACCCAGTTCGTCGGCGGCTTCACGGATTCGGTTCCGGTGACGGTCACCTCCGCACGGTCGGGCCTGGTGATGGAAACCGATGCCAAGGTGAAACTGCGTGGCGTCGAAGTCGGACGCGTCTCGTCGATCCGATACACCCCGGACGGTGCGGTGCTCGGTCTGGCGATGAATCCGGGACAACTACATCTGATTCCGTCGAACGCCCAGGTGACGATCGAATCGACCACCGTGTTCGGTGCGAAGTTCGTCAACCTGGTCGTCCCGGCCGACCCATCGCCGGTACCGCTACAGGAGGGCGCGGTCATCGCCGCCGAGAACGTCACGGTCGAGTTCAACTCTGTCTTCGAACACCTGAACGACGTACTCGCGCAGGTGCAACCGGAAAAGCTCAATGCCACACTCGGTGCGATCTCCGAGGGCCTGCGTGGTCGCGGGGATGAACTCGGTGCGGCGATGGTCGAACTCGACGGCTACCTCGCGACGATGAACCCGTCGTTGCCGCAACTGCAGTACGACCTCGATGTCGCCGCCGAGGTGGCCGGCGTCTACGCCGACACCGCACCGGATCTGATGGCCACGCTCGGCAACGTCACCGACGTCGGCAACACAATCGTCGACGAGCAGGCCAACCTCGACCTGCTGCTGATGAACGTCACGGGTCTGGCAACGACCGGCCGCGACGTGCTCGTCGAGAACGAAGCCCAGTTGACCACCGCGCTGGACCTTTTGACCCACACGACGACGCTCCTCGGCGAGTACTCGCCCGAACTGACGTGCTTCATCGTCGGTCTCAACGATGCGCGTATCGCATTCGAGCCGATGACCGGCACCGGCAAGTACGCGTCGCTGATGCTCAGTACCAGCTTCATGGGTGGTGCCACGATCTACAACCAGGAACAGGATCTGCCTGTCGTCGGTGCCAGTGGTGGACCCAACTGCTACGGGCTGCCGAATTTCGACCCCAAGGCCGAGCATGCCCAGTTCGCGGTCACGAACACCGCCGAGGTGCCGTACAAGCCGTCCACCGAGACCTGGGTTCGGTACCCGACGATTTTCCGAGACCTGTTCGGCGACGACCTTTCGGCAGGGCAGTGACCATGAGACCGACAACAATCAAGTTCACGGCATTCACCGTCACGATGATTCTGATCTTCGCAGGCCTCGCCGTGGTGTTCAGCCAGGCCAGGTTCACCGGGACCGAGGGATACCGGGCGAGTTTCACCGATGTGTCCGGCCTGAAGCCCGGCGACAAGGTGCGCATCGCCGGCGTCCAGGTGGGTTCGGTCGGCAGCGTCGACATCGGTGACGGCAACGTCGCCGAAATCGACTTCGACGTCGACTCGAAGTACACGCTGCTCCAGAGCACCCGCGCGACCGTTCGCTACGAGAATCTGGTGGGCGACCGCTATCTGGAACTGCTCGAAGGTCCCGGCAGTACCGGGGAGAAGTTGCGGCCGGGCGAGAGCATCCCGCTCGATCGGACTGCGCCGGCACTCGATCTCGATCTGCTGCTCGGGGGATTCAAGCCGCTGCTCAAGGGCCTGGATTCGCAACAGATCAACGAATTGTCGGGGGCGTTGTTGCAGGTGTTCCAGGGTCAGGGCGGCACGCTGGTGTCGCTGCTCGGCAACACCAACTCGTTCACCAACTCCCTCGCCGATCGGGACCAGCTCATCGGGGACGTCATCGACAATCTCAACACCGTTCTCGGTACCATCGACGAACGCGACCAGCAGTTCACCGACACCATCGACAGGCTGCATACCCTCGTCGGCGGCCTCGCCGACGACCGCGACTCCATCGGTGCCGCGATCCCGCAGATCGCTGCAGGCACAGCAGATCTCGCGTCGTTGCTGCAGAACACCCGGCCCGACTTGCAGTCGGTGATCGCCGAAACCGACCGCACCATGACGCAACTCGACCTCGGTGAGGACGACATCAACCGCTCCCTCGAACGGCTGCCCTCGGACTACCAGAAGCTCATTCGTGTCGGCTCGTACGGAAACTTCTTCCAGTTCTTCCTGTGCGCCAACACGTTCAAATTCTCCGGACCGGACGGGACGACGGTGCGATACACGTCGGCGGAGCAGATGACCGGAAGGTGCGCAAAGGTCGAATGAGCCCTACTCGTGAACGCAGCCAGGTCCAGGTCGGTGTCATCGGCCTCAGCGTGTGCACCGCGATCGTGGTCGCGGGATTGCAGTACGACCAACTTCCCTTCATCTCAGGAGGACTGAACTACTCGGCGCACTTCACCGACGCGGGTGGTCTCATCCCCGGTGACGACGTCAACCTCGCCGGCGTCAACGTCGGCACCGTCACCGATGTCGAACTCGACGGAGCACAGGTGCTGGTGACCTTCACCGTCCGCGACGGCATCGCCCTCGGCTCCGCTACCGGAGCCGACATCAAGACCAACACGGTCCTCGGCCGCAAGTCGCTCGCCGTGCGGCCGTTCGGTGACGGTGTGCTGCGGCCCGGGACGACGATTCCGGTCGAACGCACCAACGCGCCGTACTCGCTGCCCGATGCGCTCGGCGACCTGACCACCAGCGTGTCCGAACTCGACACCGACGGCATCAACGATTCGCTCGACGCGCTGTCCGGCGCGCTGGAGGACACACCGCCCGAGATCGGCGGTGCACTCGACGGTATGCGGCGGCTTTCCGAGTCCATCAACTCGCGGGACGAATCGCTGCAGGAGCTGCTCGGCCGCGCCGAGAACGTGACCGGAATCCTCGCCGACCGCAGCGACCGCATCAACGAACTGATCCTCGACGCCAACGACCTGTTCGGGGAACTGAGCCTGCGCCGCGACGCCATCACCCAACTGATCACGAACATCTCGTCGGTGTCGCGGCAGTTGACCGGTTTCGTGCAGGACAACCAGGCACAGATGGCACCGACCCTCGACGTGCTCAACCGGGTCACCGCGAATCTGCAGGCGAACAAGGAAAATATCGCCGAAGCGCTCGACGGGCTCGGTCCCTACATCACCTCCCTCGGTGAATCCGTGGCGAGCGGGCCGTTCTTCAACGCGTACGTCTCGAACATCCTGCCCGCGCCGTGGTGGAAGGCGGTCGTCGACGGCTTCGTCGCCCCTGACCTCCTGCCGCAGGACCTGCAGGACATGATTCCGAAGGATCCGCCGTCGATCAAGAAGGATGGCGAATGAGCGAGGACAGCATGGACAACGGGACAGTGCCGGGCCGGCCGACATGGCTGATCCCGGCGATCGCTGCGGCGGTGGTCGCGGTCGTGATCGCCGGACTCGTCGTGCTCGTACTGCCCGGCTGGGGCAAGCGCACGATTCACGCCGAATTCGTTTCCACCACAGGACTGTACGAAGGCGACGACGTTCGGGTCCTCGGTGTCCCGGTCGGCCGCATCACCTCCATCGAACCCGGCAACGACATGTCCCGGGTGACGATGGAGGTCGACGACTCGGTCGACGTCCCCGCCGACGCCCAGGCGGTGATCATCGCCCAGAGTCTCGTCTCGGCCCGGTTCATCCAGCTCACCCCGGTGTTCTCCGGTGGGGACGCGATCGGCGACGACGCCACGATTCCGGTGTCGCGCACCGCCTCACCCGTCGAATGGGACGAGATCAAGACCGAACTGATGCGCCTGTCCGAGGCACTCGGCCCGGAGGACCTGGACCCGCAGGGATCGCTCGGCCGGTTCATCGACACCGCTGCCGAGAACCTCGACGGCAACGGCACCACGGTGCGCGACGCGCTGCGCGAACTGTCCGAGACGATGCGGACGCTCTCCGACGGCCGCACCGACCTGTTCTCCACCGTCCGCAACCTGCAGGCGTTCGTCTCCGTCCTGTCCACGAGCAACGAGCAGATCGTGCAGTTCGGAGGCAGGCTCGCGTCCGTGTCCGATGTACTGGCCTCGAGTTCCGATCAACTCGGGACCTCGCTCACCGACCTGAACATCGCGATCGGCGATGTACAGCGGTTCATCCAGGACAACCGTGACGGCCTCACCGAGTCCGTCGAGCGACTCGCCGATGCGACCGAGGTGCTCGCCCGCAAGCGACCCGAGATCGAACGCGTCCTGCACTCGGGTCCGACGGCACTGGCGAACTTCTACAACATCTACAAGCCCGCGCAGGGATCGTTGACCGGTGCCCTTGCGGTCAGCAACGGACGCAACCCGATCGAATGGATGTGTGGTTCCGTGGGTGCCGTGGCCAACGCGACGTCCGACCGCAGCGAAGAACTGTGCCGTCAGCAACTCGGACCGGTTCTCACGTCGTTGTCGAGCAACTACCTGCCGTATCTGATCAACCCGATCGCCGGCGTGCAGGCATTCCCCGACCAGATCCACTACACCGAACCGTGGCTCGAGGGTGCCTCGGCAGAGCGGGGAGTCGCCCCGGACGCGGCGCCCGCTCCGAGCCCGGCCGCCGGACTGCTGTCGGGAATGCCGACAATCTCGGTGCCCGGTGACCTGGGATCCCTGCTGCAGCCGGGAGGCGGCCGATGACCATGCGAACCAGGCGGCTCACCGCCGCCGTGACCCTGACCGTCGCTGCCGTGACACTGTCCGGTTGCGAATGGAACGGACTGAACTCGGTGTCCATGCCGGGGACAGCCGGCCGTGGCGACGATGCCTACCGCATTCAGGTGGAGATGCCGAATGTCACTACGCTGTCCCAGAACTCGCCGGTGCGCGTCGACGACGTCACGGTGGGAAGCATCGCGAACATCGAGGTCGTGGACTGGCATGCACTGGTGACCGTCGCACTGAACGGCGATGTGCAACTCCCCGCGAACGCCACCGCCCGAATCGGCCAGACCAGCCTGCTCGGATCACAGCATCTCGAACTCGCCGCGCCGACCGACGAGCAGCCGGAGGGCAGACTCGAGGACGGCGATGTCATTCCACTCGACCGGGCCGGTGCCTATCCGACCACCGAGCAGACGTTGTCGTCACTGTCGGTGGTGCTCAACGGTGGTGGGCTCGCTCAGATCAACGACATCACCACCGAGTTGAACGCGGCGGTCGTCGGACGTGAAGACTCGTTGCGGAACCTGATGCCGCGGCTCGACGAACTGGTCGGCACCCTCGACCAGCAGCGCACCGACATCATTTCCGCGATGGAAGGAATGGACCGGCTGGCATCGACGGTCAACGATCAGACGGACGTGCTCGAACGCGCCCTCGACGACCTGCCGGAGGCGGTCGGAGTGCTGGCCGATCAGCGGTCGAACCTGACCGCCGCACTGACCTCGGTCGGTGAAATGAGTGCCGTTGCGAGCAGGCTCATCGAGAATGCGGGCGAAGACCTCGACACGAACCTCGAGGCGCTGACCCCGACCCTGCGTGCCCTCGCCGATTCGGGTAGTTCCCTCACCCAGGTGCTCGGTGTGCTGCTCACCTACCCGTTCCCGCAGGCCGGGCTCAACAACATCATTCGCGGTGACTACGCGAACCTCGCCATGACCATCGACCTGACCAACGAGAGACTCGACCTGAACTTCCTGACCGGTACTCCGCTCGGGGGCCGGCTCGCCGGTCCCGAAGGGATTCTCGGTCGGGACGCGGGCCTCGCGGCGCAGGCCGCCGACCCGTTCCAGGCTCCGCTGCAGCCGCCACCGGCCCCGCGGACCGCGCCCGGCCCGGCGACGGTGACCGTCCCCGGGCTCGGCGAGTTCACGATTCCCGAACTGCCGCTGGGGGTTCCTGCGCCATGATGCTGTCGAAGTTCGTCCGGATCCAATTGGTGATCTTCGCGATCCTTACCGTGATCGGCTTGGTCGTGATGTCGGCCCAGTACGTCCGGCTGCCACAGTTGTTCGGTATCGGCCGGTACACGGTCACCGCCGAACTCCCGTCGACCGGTGGTCTGTACCGGCATTCCAACGTCACCTTTCGTGGAACGAACGTCGGTGTGGTCGAGTCGGTTTCGTTGACTCCGACGGGGGTGGCCGCCGAGATGTCGATCGACAAGGACTACGACATTCCCGCCGATGTCGATGTCGCTGTGCGCAGCGTGTCCGCTGTCGGTGAGCAGTTCATCGACCTGGTTCCGCACGAGAATGCCTCCGGCGACGCGCATCTCGTGAACGGCGACGTGATCCCCGTCGACCGGGCCACCGTGCCGCAGGAGGTCGGGGCGCTGCTCGACCAGGCCGACGTGTTGCTCGCGAGCATCAGTGACACGCGCCTGCAGACGGTCGTGGACGAAGCGTTCAACGCGTTCAACGGGTCCGGCCCCGACCTGCAGCACCTGATCGACTCGACCCGGCTGTTCGTGCAGGAAGCCAACGCCAACAGCGGTCCGACGAAGCAGTTGCTCGACGAACTCGGACCGCTGCTCGACACCCAGGTGGTCACGAGCGACGCGATCCGTTCCTGGACGCGGAACATGGTGACCTTCACCGATCAGCTACGGGTCAGCGACCCGGACCTGCGGGCACTGATGGAGAAGGGGCCCGGCGCCGCAGCCGAGGCCGAACAGTTGCTGCAGGGGTTGCGTCCCACGGTGCCGCTGCTGCTCGCGAACCTCGTCAGTGTCGGAGAGGTCGGGGTCATCTACAACGCGGGCATCGAACAGATCCTGGTGCTGTACCCGCCGATGACGACCGCGCTGATCACCGCCGCAGGCGGCGGTCCCGCCGAGGACGGTGCGGTGGTCGACTTCCATCTCCAACTGAACGATCCGCCGCCGTGCCTGTCCGGCTTCCTGCCGCCGGACCAGTGGCGCAGCCCCGCCGACGAGTCGATGGTTGTCACAACCGAAGACCTGTTCTGCAAACTGCCGCAGTCGGACCCGAATGCGGTGCGCGGCGCCCGCAACGCCCCGTGCATGGAGTTCCCGGGCAGGCGCGCCCCGACACCGGACGAGTGCCGCACCGGATACGTGCCCGAGTACACCGACAACCCGTGGAACGGACCGCCCACCCCGGTTGAGTCGGCGAACGACGTTCCCCAGCCGGCATCGTATTCCAACGGTTCCGATGCTGCCGCGCCCGCCGGCGTCACCGCACGCCGGATCGATCCGGCGACCGGCACGTACATTGGTCCGGACGGCACCGTTTACCGTGATGCCGACACGGGCGGAGATGCGAGCTTGGAGACGTATATGAAGGCACAGCAAGGCTGATGGCGGACGAGAACAAGACACCCGAAGGAACGTCGGCGCGTCCGGCGTGGACACTGCCCGTCTCGATCGGCGCGACGATCCTCATCGTCGTCCTGATCGCATCCGGGGTGTGGCTGCTGATCGACCGACAGTCGAGCAACGATCGCGACGAACAGCGTGAGGCATACCTGCAGGCCGCGCGGCAGACGGTGCTGAACCTGACCACGATCCACCGTGACACCGCCGACGCGGACGTCGAACGCTTGCTGGCCGGATCCACCGGTGACTTCAAGGCCGAATTCGAGGGCAGGGAAGGCCCGTTCGTTGAGGTCGTCCAGAAGGCCGGGGTCGACACCACCGGTGAGGTGCTGGAGGCAGGCATCCAGACCGAAGACGGTTCGTGCATGTCCTCGCTGGTGGCCGCGCGTGCAATGGTGTCCAACGCCGACCAACCCGACCCGTCGCCGCGTGATTTCCGTCTGCGCGTGACGATCTGCGACGAGAACGGCCAATTGCTGGCATCGAAGGTGGAGTTCGTACCGTGAGCGACGAGAACCGGACCGCGAAGAACGACAGCACGGATGGGGCCGTGAACCTCGAGAAGCCCGGCGGTGAGCAAGCGGCGGACGCGCCCGGAGTGGACGCGACCGGGGCGGGTACGACCGAGGCAGGTACGGCCGATGCAGGCACGGCCGAGGCAGGCACAGCTGACAACAAGCCGACGCCGGAGGTGGGCGCAAGCGTGCCTTCACCTGCCGGGAAGAAGGGAATTCCGCCGGTCGTCGCGGGTGCACTCGTGGCCGTCGCCGCCGTCCTTGTTGTTCTCGTCGGCTCGCTGGCATACGGAAAGATGCAGGACAGCGCCTCGGAGGCGGCCCGCACCGATGCGCTGAAGGTCGCCGAGGAGCAGTCCGTCGCGATGCTCGCCTACGACTACGGCAGCGTCGACGAACAACTCGCGTCCGCCGCGGACGGCCTGACCGGCGACTTCCGCGAGGAATACCTGAGTCTGATGAACAACATCATTGCGCCGGGTGCGAAAGAGAAGCAGATCAGTGTCCAGGTCGCGGTTCAGGGGTCGTCGGTCGTCTCGGCCGAACCCGACCGGGTGGTGGCGCTGCTCTTCCTCAATCAGATCACCACCAGTTCGGAGAACCCGGAAGCGGTCAGCAGCGGCAGCCGGGTTCGGGTCGAACTGGAGAACCAGGACGGTCGCTGGCTGGTGAGCCGGCTGACGCCGATCTGACCGCCCGGCGCAACGACCGCGCCCTGCGTCGCCACGGTTCGCCCTGCCGTTGCTACATTTCGGTGCTCTCGGCGGGGGCCAGCAATGCGGGACCGGCGGCACCGCCGTGCGCAAGCGCGTCGAGGAAGGCACGGGCCCACCGGTCCACGTCGTGTGTGAGAACCTGCCTCCGTAAGGCTCGCATGTGCCGCCTGCCGTCCTCGCGGGACTGTGACAACGCGGCTTCCATCTGGTCCTTCACGTTGTCCAGATCGTGCGGATTGCACAGGAACGACTGACGCAATTCGGCTGCGGCGCCAGTGAATTCGCTGAGAACCAGGGCACCACCCAGATCGCTGCGGCACGCCACGTACTCCTTGGCGACGAGGTTCATGCCGTCGCGCAGCGGGGTCACCAGCATGACGTCCGCGGCGACGAAGAACGCGATGAGTTCGTCGCGGGGGACCGGGCGGTGAATGTAGTGCACCACCGGTTTGCCGACCTCGGCGTACTCGCCGTTGATGCGGCTGACCACCTTCTCGATCTCGCCGCGCATATGGACGTACGACTCGACTCGTTCGCGACTGGGTGTCGCGAGCTGCACCATCACCGTCTCGGTCGGGTCGACCCGACCCTCGCCGATCAGCTCGCGCAGCGCGTCGAGCCGAACGTCGATGCCCTTGGTGTAGTCGAGCCGGTCGACTCCGAGCATGATCCGCTTCGGGTTTCCGAGCTCTTTCCGGATCTGCTTGGCGCGGTCGCGGATCGACCTGCGGCGCGACTGCTCGTCGAGCTCACCCGAGGCGATCGAGATGGGGAACGCACCGACCCGGACAGAACGGAACCCGACCTGCACGACACCGAGTTTCGATCGGATACCGACGGTACCGCGGGAGGTCTGATGCCCGGCCAGCCGCCGCGCGAGGTACAGGAAGTTCTGGGCCCCGCCGGGCAGATGGAAGCCGATGAGATCGGCGCCGAGCAAACCGTCGACGATCTCGGTGCGCCACGGCATCTGCATGAACAGTTCGACCGGAGGAAACGGAATGTGCAGGAAGAAGCCGATCGTCAGGTCCGGGCGGAGCATCCTCAGCATCTTCGGCACGAGCTGCAGTTGATAGTCCTGGATCCAGACGGTCGCGCCCTTCGCGGACGCCTTCGCCGCCGCCTCGGCGAACCGGCGGTTCACCTCGACATACGCGTTCCACCATTCGCGGCGGTACTCGGGACGAACGATGACGTCGTGGTACAGCGGCCACAACGTGGCATTGGAGAAGCCTTCGTAGTAGTCGGCGATCTCCTGGGCGCTGAGCGGCACGGGATGCATCACCAGGTCGTCGTCGACCAGCGGGTCGAGATCGGCGTCGGGTACCCCGGCCCAGCCGACCCATGCACCGCGGTGGGTGCGCAGGATCGGCTCGAGTGCGGTGACGAGGCCACCGGGACTGCGCTTCCATCGGGTCGTGCCGTCCGGAAGGCGTTCGAGGTCGACGGGCAGCCGATTGGCGACCACAACGAAGTCGGATTCGGTGAAGGTCGTCGGATCGGCTGCGGGCACGTGTCCTCCTGTGTGGTTGTCGGATCGGACGATCAGCGTTTGCCGGATCGGACGGTCAGCGTGAGTTGACGGTCAGTGTGATTTGACGGTCAGTGTGATTTGACGGTCGGCCCGATGCCGAGCATCGACAGCAGCATGCGGCACTCGTCGGCGTCCTCGGCATAGGCCGCGACGACCCGCTGCGCCTGTCGGGCGGTCTGCTCGGCTACGGGCTCGAGGTCCTCGTCGGCGATATCGTTGTCGGTGGTCACGTCGGCGGCCATGATGTTCCTCCCAGGGGTTCTGCTCGGCTCGAGCAGGTCATTCGTAGTTCGACTCTAGGAGAACGGAACAGTCGCACGCCAGCCACGACCTGTAGGTGGGCACCGGTACGGCGTCTGTATCGATCAGGGGACGCCCACCTGCGGGCCTTCGGTATGCGCTTCGCGGCGTGTTCGGGGTTGGCGGTTGCGCGGTACGGTGGACGGGGCCCGCGCGCTTGTGCCGACGAGGCCGTCTCACGGTGACACTTTTCGAGGAAGGTCTTCATGCCCATCGCGACGATCAACGGAATCCCGCTGAATTACCAGGTCAAGGGGACCGGTGACCTCGTGGTACTCGTCATGGGTACGGGAAGCCCTGGTCGTGTGTGGGACCTGCATCAGGTGCCGGCGCTGGTCAACGCAGGCTACCGGGTTGCCACCTTCGACAATCGCGGAATCGCGCCGTCGGGGGAGGGCCTCGAGGGGATGACGATCGACGATCTCGTCGCCGACACGGCCGGTCTGATCGAATTTCTCGGCGGGCCGGCGCACGTCGTCGGCACGTCGATGGGTGCCCGGGTCGCGCAGGAACTCGCGCTGGCCCGGCCGGATCTCGTGCGCAAGGCCGTGTTCCTCGCCGGCCACGCGCGGATGGATCAGTTTCAGCTCACGCTGACCGAGGGCGAACGTCAGTTGTTCGACAGCGGTGTCGAACTGCCCGCCAAGTACCGTGCCGCGGTCACCGCGGTGATGAACCTGTCGCCGGCCTCGCTCGCGGATGTGAACACCGCACGCGATTGGCTCGACGTCTTCGAGTTCACCGGCGGCAAGACCTCGGCCGGTGTGCGGGCACAACTGTCGATGGACCGTGAGTTCGATCGGCGGGCGGCATATCGGTCCGTGACCGTGCCGTGCTTGGCCGTCGGATTCGCCGACGACCGGATGATCCCGGCCTACCTGTCGAAGGAGGTCGCCGACGCGATCCCGGGAGCAGCCTACGAGGAAGTCCCGGATGTCGGACACTACGGATACCTCGAGCGGCCGGAGGCTGTGAACAAGGTCGTGCTGGACTTTCTGGCCGACTGAGCACAGCGTCGGAGACCGGGCGCGGTGGGATCGAACGGATCCTGCCGCGCTCGACTCGTTTTCGGGGTGGGTACCGCGGCGGACCGGTCGCGGACCGGAGCGTCACATCGCACGCACAAGTATTGGTAGGCTCACCGAACCAAGGGTAGCCTGAGCTATCTTTGTGAACCGGTCGAACCCGCCTGCGTCTGTGGCCCCGAGCACGAGAGGTGAGCGTCGACGCCTCTCCAGTAGTTGTAGCGCACCACCCGGTCCCATACCCGGCACCGAAACCGATCCCACCGACATCTCGCCGACACCGCCCCGGAAGGAGGACGGCGCTTGTGCTCCCTCGGGAACGCGGGAGCATCCGCGCCGAACATCAGATGACCGATCGATTCAGCACCGCCCCCGAAGCTTCGGGGGTTCCGGACATCGTGCCCGGCGATGTCCTCGACATCGTCGGCATCGGGTTCGGTCCGGCCAACCTGGCGTTGAGCATCGCGATCGAAGAGCACAATGCGGCTGAGCCGGGTTCACCGGTCCGGGCGCGCTTCTTCGAGAAGCAGCAGTCGTTCTCCTGGCACCCGGGGATGCTCCTCGAAGGTGCCACCATGCAGATTGCCTTCCCGAAAGACCTTGTCACGTTCCGGAATCCGACCAGCAGCTACAGCTTCTTCTCCTACCTTCACGATCGCGGTCGTCTCGTCGATTTCGTCAATCATCAGACCTTCTTCCCGACCCGGCACGAATTCCAGGACTACCTGCAGTGGGCAGCCGGACGCGTCGAGGCCGACGTCCGGTACGGCACCGAGATCGCCAAGGTCGACGCCGTGCGCGACGGGATCGGCCCCGCGGACTTGTTCGCGGTCCGTACCGCCGACGGCGACGTGGTCTATGCCCGCAACATCGTGCTCGGCATCGGCCTGCAAGCCCGGATCCCCGAATGGGCCACCGAATCCGTGCGGTGCTTCCACAATCACCAGTTCCTGTTCCATCTCGCCGAGATGCCCGCGCCGACACACCAGCGATTCGTCGTGGTCGGTGCCGGTCAGTCCGCCGCCGAAGTCGTGCAGTATCTGCACGGCAAGTACCCGGCCGCCGAGGTACACAACGTCTTCGGCCGGTTCGGATACAGCCCCGCAGACGACAGTCCGTACGCGAACAGGATTTTCGATCCGGGCACGGTCGACGAACTCCATGCCGCTCCCCGGGAGGAACGCGAGCGGCTCCTCGAACTGCACCGCGGCACGAACTACTCGGTTGTCGACCCCGACCTGATCGCCGAAATCTACGCCACCGAATACCGAGAGCGCGTCACGGGCAGGCGTCGGCTGTTCATGCGTCGAGCGTCGGAGGTAGTCGGCGTCGACGAGACGGCGACCGGGATCGAGGTGCAGGTCCGGAGCGGGCTCGACGGACTCACCGACACCCTCGTGTGCGACGCGGTCGTCCTCGCCACCGGATTCGCGGCGGCACCTGTGGCGCCGTTGCTCGGCGACCTCGCGCCCGCCGACACGCCGCTGCGGCACGTCGACCGCGACTACCGGCTGCCCACATCCGCCGACGTGGGCGGCGGAATTTATCTGCAAGGCGGCACCGAGAAGACCCACGGCATCACAGCGTCACTGCTGTCGAACTCGGCTGTCCGGGCCGGCGAGATCCTCGCCGCGGTACTGGACCGGCGCACCGCGAACGCGCCCGGTGCGCAGGGGCAGGCGCCTCTCCTTGGTAGGATTTCCGACCAGCACACCTACGCAACAAGTGAGGCGAGATGAGCACGAATCCATTTGACGACGAAGACGGCCGTTTCTACGTCCTCGTGAACGACGAGGAGCAGTACTCGCTGTGGCCGACCTTCGCTGAGGTCCCGCAGGGATGGCGGGTCGTGTTCGGCGAGGAATCGCGCCCCGCGTGCGTCGAGTACGTCGAACAGAACTGGACCGATATGCGTCCGAAGAGCCTGCGCGACGCCATGGAAGCCGACGAGAAGGCTCGTCAGGGCAACGCCTGATCCTCAGCGTCCCGGACCTTCAGCGTCTACGGAAGTCACGCCGCAAACGAACGAAGCGCGGCGTGACTTTCTCTTTTCCCGGTGCAGACGTCGCTTCCGGTGTAGACGTCGCTTCCGGTGCCGACGTCGTCTCCGGCGCAGCCGGGTCCTCCTGTCGTGGTCCCGTCCGGCGAAGTGAAGGACGGCGCAGCGACGGCCGATGCGGCGCGTTCGATCGCCGCATGCTACGCGGGTAGCGCGCGGTCCGCGCCATCCATTCGCCGAGGGTGACCCCGGCGGCCAAGCCGCAACCTATCCCGAACGCGGCGAACAGTGCGGTCAGCCCGACCAGCAGTTCGGACTGCAGGATCGCGTACAGGCCGCGGTACAACGCCAAGCCGGGCAGCAACGGCGTGATACCCGCGACGGCAACCACCAACGGCGGCGTGTAGGCCCGGCGGGCCATCAGACCACCGGCGAAGCCGACAACCGTCGCCGCGATCGCCGACGCGATGATCGGCCCCACGCTCAGCTCCAACGCGAGCTGGAACACGAGGGCGCCGGTCGCGCCGCCCAGCGCAGCCGCGGTCAGTGCCCGACGCTCGGCGTAGCAGGCCAGCGCGAAGAACACCGACGCAGCGGCACCCGCGGCGACCTTCGTCGGCAACTGGGTCAGATCCGGCGGCGCGACATAGCTGATGACGGGCAACTCCGAACCCAGCACCGCGGCGATCCGCATCGTCGTCGCAACGCCCGCGATGATCCCGCCGGTCATCATGACCAATTCGAAGAAGCGGGCAGACGCGGTGATGGGTGCCCCCGTGATCGCATCCTGCACCGAACCGACGAGCGAGAGACCGGACAACAGCACCGTCACCCCGGCCGCGATGATCAGTCCCGGCGACACCGACACCCCCAGCTGTTCCCGAAATCCGTAGAGCGTGATCGCCGGGGCGGTAGCGATGATGCCGCCGATCAGGTGCTGAAAGAAGAACGGCAGGCCGAGCCCGTTGAGATGGCGGTTCACCCGGTCGATCACCAGGGTCGATGCGAACGCGACCGACGCGACGATCACTCCACCGCCGAGCAGTACCGCGATGGACGCGGCCATCCCCGACCACGCCAACGTCGCGACCCACCGGTGGTAGGGGTGTGGCGCCGACGTGATCGCGAGCAATTCCTCGCGTGCCTGGGCGGGGGAGATCGCGTCCCGGCGGATCCTGCGGGTCAGCCGGTCCACCGCCGCGAGACGGGTGAAGTCCATCGACCGGTAGTGGACGATCCGCATCGTGCTCGCAGGCGGCATCGTCGGCCCCCGATACGCGGACAGCACGATCGAGTTGTACGTCACGTCGACGTCGCACCGCGCCAGCCCGTACGTCGCGGCAACGAACTGCACCTGATCCGAAGTGTCGATCGCGCCGGTACCGGCGGCGAGCAGCACCTCACCGACCCGCACTGCCACATCGAGGGCCTCGGCGACCGTCGCATCGTCGGTCAGATCGATCGGCTGCAGCGGCGCAGGCGCTTCGGTGACGGAGTCGACCGTCGCGCGGCGATCCAGAACAAGTTTTCCGAGAACCGTACTCAGCACACTCACCGGCGCGCGTCTCCGGTGCGTCGTGGAAGAAGGTGCGCGGGGTAGATCATGATCCCCACCGTAACCACACCGGGCGGTGACGCGTGGGATCTGCCGATGCCATATGATGAGCGCGCTTCACTGCCTCCTTAGCTCAGTGGTAGAGCACTCGCCTTGTAAGCGAAAGGTCGTCGGTTCAATCCCGACAGGGGGCTCCACGGCGCGCCGCCCGCGGTCTCAGCCGGCGAGGTCGTCGGGGCCGATCGGATCGGATCGCCAGGCGTCGGTGCCGACACCAGCGCCGGACCGGATTCGGAACACGGCCACGGCCACGGCGAGAAGGACGGCCAGGGCGGTGATCAGAAGAGCCTTCGGCACGGTGCGATCCTCCGGTGTCACTCGAGTACCTCGATCGGGATGGTCAGAGAGGCGGGGGCAATTCGCCCTTGCCGCCGCTGCGCAACCAGCGGCCCGGCAGTCTTCCGGCGAGATCGCCGAGCGGTCCCACCGCGCCGCGGAGCAGTTCGGCCGTTTCCTGCAGCAGGTCGATGCTCGTCCCCATCTGCTGGATGTTGGGGGCCAAATGGGCGAGAGTCTCCGACAGTGACACGATCTGGTCGAGCGGGCCGCCCTCCGCGAGCAGCCGTTCGAGTGCTCCGCGTTCGGACAACAGCGTGTCGAGGACTCCGCCCTCGGCGAGCGCGCGTTCCACAACGCCACCGGGTTTGATCGCGACGTCGACGATGCCGCCCGGCGCCGTCAGTCGTTCGACCGCACCTTCCTGGGCGAGCAGTCGCTCGAGCGGACCGTCCGTTGCGGTGAGCCGATCGAGCAGGCCGCCTTCGGAGAGTAACCGGTCCAGCGCGCCGTCGTCGGCGAGGACCCGGTCCAGCGGGCCACCCGGCGCGGTCACGCGGTCGAGTGCTCCGCCCGGCTCGAGAAGCCGTTCGAGTGGGCCGCCGGGCGCGGTGAGCCGGTCGACGGCGCCGCCGGGCGCGAGCAACCGGTCGAGGGGGCCACCCTCGCGCAACGCATGCCCGAGCGGCCGATCGTCGGATGCCAGCGCCGACACCTGTTGCAGCAGGCCGAGCGTTCCGCGGGTGTCGGTGAGACCGACCGCGCCGAGCGTCGAATAGGTGGTGGGGGAGACCGCCACGCGGACCGTGCCGATGACGGACTCCGCGATCCCGAGGGCGGTGTCCGCCGCGGTCAGGCCGACCCGGATCGGGAATGCGAGCGCGGACGCCAGATTCATGGGCTCACTGTAACCGTGCGACACACGAGAAGCTGCCGACCACCCGCGGACGGACTAATGGAGAACTTTCAGCCCGATGACGCACGCGACGATGCCGATGATGAGCAGCACCTTGACGAGCGATGCGGGTTCGGCGCCGGTGACCATCGCGAATCCGACGGTCAGCGCGGCGCCGATCCCCACCCACACCGCGTACGACGTACCCACCGGCAAGGTACGCATCGCGTAGGCGAGCCCGGCCATGCTCAGCAGCAGCGCGACGACGAAGAGGACGGACGGCCCGAGCCTGCTGAATCCGGCCGAGCGGCCGAGCGCGGTCGCCCACACCGCCTCGAGGACGCCGGAGATTACGAGAACGATCCATGCCATCACGAACTCCTGTGCACCGTCTTGTCCTGGCCGGGTACGGTGCGCTCGTCCGGGTGTCGATCGACGGTATGTAGGTTAGCGAACTTTCTGGGAGTGCGCCGCCGACCCGATCCGCCGACTGCCAGCGACTTCACAGGAAACAACCAGCGACAGTCCAGCCGGTACCGAGACAATGGTCGACGTGACTGTTCCCGAAGCACGCGTGCTCATCGTCGACGACGAGCCGAACATCGTCGAATTGTTGTCGGTGAGCCTGAAGTTCCAGGGATTCGACGTCGCGACCGCCTCCGACGGCGCCGAGGGTCTCGATCGTGCCCGGGCCTTCCGTCCCGACGCGGTGATACTCGACGTGATGATGCCCGGCATGGACGGGTTCGGGATGCTGCGCCGTCTGCGCGCGGACGGCTCAGATGCACCGGTGCTGTTCCTCACCGCGAAGGACACCGTCGACGACAAGGTGTCGGGGTTGACGCTCGGTGCCGACGACTATGTCACCAAACCGTTCAGCCTCGAGGAGGTCATCGCGCGGCTCCGGACGATCCTGCGTCGCGCGGGGAAACTGTCCACTGCGGAACGTTCGTCGCGGATCACCTTCGCCGACATCGAACTCGACGACGACACCCACGAGGTGTGGAAATCCGGGAATCCGGTAGCGCTCTCGCCCACCGAGTTCACGCTGTTGCGGTACTTCATGGTCAACGCGGGCACGGTGCTCAGCAAGCCGCGCATCCTCGATCACGTCTGGAACTACGACTTCGGGGGCGAGGTGGGTGTCGTCGAATCGTATGTGTCCTATCTGCGGCGCAAGGTCGACACCGGCGACACACCACTGATCCACACGCTGCGCGGCGTCGGGTACGTGATGCGTGAGCCGAAGTAGATGCGCCGCCTGCCCGCTCTGCCGCTGCGGTTCACCCTCGTCGCCGCGCTGCTGACGTTGTCGGGTCTCGGCCTGCTGGCATCCGGGATCGCGGTGACGTCCGCGCTGCAGGGGTCGTTGTTCAGCCGGATCGACCGGGACCTGCACGACGCGGCGCACGGCTGGGCCAAACCGCTCGGTGCCCGCCCGGAGATGCCGCCACCGGAGGCGGGGCCGGACCGGCCACCGAGCCCGTTCTACGTCAGGATCGCGGAGCCGGACGGAACAGCGCGGGTGACGATCAACGACCGGTCGGACTCGCCGGCGGTGCCGGCGGGCCCGACGTCGGGCCCGGTGACCGTCGGTTCCGTCGACGACCCCGCCACCCGGTGGAGGTTGCTGACCACCGGCAACCCGGACGGGGGCACCACCACCGTCGCAGTGAGTCTCGACGAGACGAACGACATCGTGGCGCGACTTGTCGTGCTGCAGTTGGGGATCGGCGCCGGTGTGCTGGTGCTGCTCGGTGTCGCCGGGTATTTCGTGGTCCGACGCAGTCTCCGCCCGCTACGGGAAGTGGAGCGTACCGCGGTCACGATCGCGGACGGTGATCTGCACGAACGGGTGCCGGAGCGGGATCCGCGGACCGAGGTGGGACGACTGTCGGTGGCTCTGAACACGATGCTCACGCAGATTCAGTCGGCGTTCGCGGCGAGCGCCGCGTCGGAGGATGCGGCGCGACGCTCGGAAGAGAAGATGCGTCGTTTCGTCGCCGACGCCGGGCACGAACTGCGCACTCCGCTGACCACGATCCGCGGTTTCGCGGAGCTGTACCGGCAGGGTGCCAGCCGCGACACGGACCTGCTGATGAGCCGGATCGAGAACGAGTCGCGCCGGATGGGAATCCTCGTCGAGGATCTGCTCATGCTGGCCCGGCTCGATGCGCAGCGGCCGCTCGAACAGACCGTGGTGGATCTTCTCACGCTCGCGGCCGATGCGGTGCACGGCGCCCGAGCGGTCGCGACGGAACGCACGATCGGCCTCGAGATCATCGACGGTCCGGGGACGCCCGAGGTACTCGGTGACGCGGTGCGGCTCCGGCAGGTCGTCGACAATCTCGTCGCCAACGCGATCACCCACACACCGGCGGATGCGTCGGTCACTGTGCGGGTGGGCACCGTCGGCGACGACGCGGTGCTCGAAGTAGTGGACACCGGACCCGGCCTCTCCGAACAGGATCGGGAACGGGTGTTCGAACGGTTCTACCGGGTGGACAGCTCGCGCGCCCGCGCGTCCGGCGGCAGTGGCCTCGGCCTGTCGATCGTTGCGGCGCTGGTCGCGGCGCACGGCGGCACCGTCGAGGTGGACAGCGACGTCGGCCGGAGCGCGACCTTCCGGGTGCTGCTGCCCCGAATACCAAACTGACTCACCGGTAAGTTTCTCGGCTACGGTGTTTCCGGACACAGTCGCACCACGCTGGAGGAAACGAGAATGGGAATCACCGACACGGCCTTCCGTGCGACCGGGATTGCGGTCGACGCGGCCCGCAACACCTGGTCGTTGTTCGCGTCCGGCGGGATCGCGCCGCAGCACCGCACCCCGTCGGTGATCGTCGGCGACGGCCCGCACCGAACCCTGCGACGATTCGGTCCGGAACGCGGCGGCGAACCGGTCCTGCTCGTCACGCCCCTCGCCGCCCCGTCGAGCTGCTACGACCTGATGGCCGACCAAAGTCTGGTGCAGTTCCTCCTGGATCAGGGCCGCAGCGTCTACGTGCTCGACTACGGGCCGATGAACTACGACGACCGGGTGCTCGGATTCGAGGTGTGGATCGACGACATCGTGCCCGAAGCGATCCACCGGGTAGCCGAACTCAGCGGCAATCGCGACGTCGATCTGGTCGCGTGGAGCCTCGGCGGCACGATCGGCCTGCTCGCCGCCGCCGCGCACCCGGAACTCCCGATCCGGTCGATCACTGCGTTCGGCACCCCGATCGACTACGCGCAGATCCCGCTGATCGCGCTCGCGCGAATCGCCGGACCGTATATCGGAGAGCCGCTCCTGGGTGGGTTGTCACGGATCCTCGGCGGTGTCCCGGCGCCGCTCGTGCAGATCGGCTACCGGGCCACCGCCCTGGAACGGGAACTGTTGCGGCCGTGGTTCATCGCCCGCAACATCACCGACGCGGACCGGCTGGCCCGCATGGAATCGATCGATCGGTTCCAGTCGGGCATGTACGGCTACCCCGGACAGTTGTTCCGCGAGATGGGCCTGCGCCTGACCGTCGCCAACGATCTGGCCTCCGGGAAGGCACAGTTCGGCGACCGCACCATCGACCTCGCGGCGGTCACCGTGCCGGTGCTGGCCCTCGCCGGTACCGAGGACGTCCTCGCACCGGTTCCGGCGGTCCGCGCGATCGGCGGCGTCCTGCCGAACGCCGCGGTCCGATTCGAGACCGTGCCGGGCAGTCATCTCGGCCTGCTCACCGGACCCGCTGCGCGCACCACCTCGTGGGCGCACCTGACCCGGTTCCTGGCCGACCCGCACGAGGAGTCCCCCGGCCCTGTGAGCACTCTCGAATCCGCGATCTCGGGGCCTCAGTCCGGGACGTTGGTGCCGTAGCCCAGCTCCCGAAGTGCCGTGCGCACCTTGTCGCGGGCCTCGTCCAATGCCTCCGGCGACGGGTTCTGCTCGGCCTTCGAGATGTCGAAGTCACCCAGGTCGTAGGCGGGGAAGACATGCAGGTGCAGGTGCGGCACTTCAAGGCCGGCGATGAGCAGACCCGCGCGCGGGGACTCGTACGCGGCGCACACGGCTCGGCCCATGATGCGGGCGACGTCGTTGACCTTCGCCCAGAGCGCGTCGTCGACGTTCTGCCAGTGATCCACCTCGTCGCGGGGGACGACGAGCACGTGCCCCGGATTGAGCGGGTTGATGGTGAGGAAGGCGACGACGTCGTCGTCCTGCCACACGAAGCGGCCCGGCAGATCGCCGGCGATGATCATGCTGAACACGGATGCCATACCGGGAGGATATGCGGACGTGGTCACCGACGGCGACGCCGAGCGGTCCCGTAGTCTGTGCGGCGTGCGCGTACTCGTTATCGGTTCCGGTGCCCGTGAACATGCCCTCGTCCTGGCTCTGTCCCGAGACCCCGGAGTGACCGCGGTGCTCGCAGCGCCCGGCAACGCCGGCATCGGCAGGATCGCCGAACAGTTCCCGGTCGATGCGGCCTCCGGCGACCAGGTCGTCGCCCTCGCGAGGGAACAGAATGCCGACCTCGTGGTCATCGGCCCCGAGGTGCCCCTGGTTCTCGGAGTCGCGGACGCCGTGCGTGCCGCAGGCATCGCCTGCTTCGGCCCGTCCGCCGCCGCCGCCCGCATCGAGGGGTCGAAGGCGTTCGCCAAGGACGTCATGAACACCGCGGGTGTGCGGACCGCGCACAGCGAGGTCGTCGATTCACCCGGCGTGCTCGACGCGGCGCTGGACCGCTTCGGCCCGACCTGGGTCGTCAAGGACGACGGCTTGGCCGCGGGCAAGGGTGTCGTCGTCACCACCGACCGGGCCGCCGCGCGCGATCACGCCGCCGAGATCCTCGAGAACGGGCATCCGGTCCTGCTCGAATCGTTCCTCGACGGACCCGAGGTATCGCTGTTCTGTCTCGTCGACGGCGACACCGTCGTACCGCTGCTGCCGGCGCAGGACCACAAGCGGGTCGGCGACGGTGACACCGGCCCCAACACCGGTGGGATGGGCGCGTACACGCCGCTGCCGTGGTTGCCCGCCGAGACCGTCGACGCCATCGTCGAGGAGGTCGTCGCACCGGTCGCCGCCGAATTGGTGAACCGCGGCTGTGGTTTCTCCGGCCTGCTGTACGCCGGTCTGGCCATCGGCACGGACGGTCCGGCCGTCGTCGAGTTCAACTGTCGTTTCGGCGACCCCGAAACGCAGGCCGTGCTCGCCCTGCTCGAATCCCCGCTCGGTGCGGCACTGGACGCGACGGCCACCGGCACCCTCGCGGATCTGCCGCCGCTGCGGTGGCGGGACGGCGCCGCGGTGACGGTGGTGCTCGCCGCCGAGCACTACCCGGCCAGCCCCCGCACGGGTGATGTCGTCACCGGAGCGAACGCCGACGGTGTGCTGCACGCCGGAACCAAGCTCGGTGCCGGTGACGCGGTGCTCTCGGCCGGTGGCCGCGTGCTCAGCGTCGTCGGTGTGGGTGCCGACCTGAGCGCGGCCCGCGATCAGGCGTACGCGACGCTCGCCGGAATCAAGTTGCCCGGCGGGCATTTCCGCACCGACATCGGGCTCGCCGCCGTCGAGGGCCGGATCACCGTCTGACCTCGGGGCCACCACCCGGCGGGCGCGTACTACCGTCGGCAGGATGCGCAACGAATCCAGCCGATCGAACATCGAAACCTTTCACGTCATGGACGTGTGGAAGGCCGCGGCCGAACGTCGGCGCACGCACGGTGACGTCCTGTCGCTCGCCGCCGGGCAACCGTCGACGCCGGCACCGGCGCCGGTGCTGCGCGCGACGCACCGCGCGATCGACGAGGAGTTGCTCGGCTACACCGAAACCTTCGGGATTCTGCCGCTGCGCGAGGCGATCGCCGGCTACCACCGCGACCGCTACGGGATCGACGTCGACGCCGACGACGTCGTGGTCACCACCGGATCGTCGGGCGCGTTCACGTTGCTGTTCCTCGCCGCGTTCGATCCCGGCGACACCGTCGTCGTCGCACGGCCCGGCTATCCGGCCTACCGAAACACGCTCGCCGCACTCGGATGCACAGTGGTCGAGTTGGACTGCGGCCCGGACACCCGCTACCAGCCGACCGTCGCGATGCTCGACGCTCTCGATCGTCCACCGGCAGGTCTGATCGTCGCGAGTCCCGCCAACCCGACCGGCACCATGATCGAACCGGACGAGCTGGCCGCGCTCGCCCGATGGTGCGACGACCACGGCGCGTTGCTCATCTCCGACGAGATCTATCACGGCATCGAATTCGCGACTCCCGGCACTCCGGTCACGTCGACCGCATGGTCGACGTCCCGCGACGCGGTGGTGGTCGGATCGGTCTCCAAGTACTTCTCGATGACCGGGTGGCGACTCGGCTGGATCCTGGTGCCGCGGTCGCTGCAACCGCCGTTGCAGCGGCTCGCGTCGAACATGACGGTGTGCCCACCGGCGATCTCCCAATACGCGGCGATCGAAGCATTCGGTGCCGAGGCGCGTACCGAACTCGACGGGCACGTCGCGCGCTATGCCGTGAACCGGGAGGTGTTGTTGCGCGGGCTCCCGGCTCTCGGCATCACGAAACTTGCCCCTGCCGACGGCGCGTTCTACGTGTACGCGGACATCGCGCATCTGCTGCGCGCCGGTGAGACGTCCACCGAGTGGTGTTCGCTACTGCTGCACGACACCGGTGTCGCGCTCGCCCCCGGCATCGACTTCGACACAGTCCGCGGCGACGAGACGGTCCGGTTGTCGTTCGCCGGCGCGACCACCGACATCGAGGTGGCCCTGGAACGCCTGCGCGCCTGGTTGCGCGCCGCCTGACGGTACGCCTGCAGCGTGGCGTGGTGGTGCGTCCGGCCGTTTTCACCAGCCGCACCGGCCGGACTGTCACGATGTGAGGATGACGACCGCTGCCACACCGAAGGGCGAACGGCGCCGGCAGGCGCTGGTCGAATCGGCAGCCGAGCTCATCCTCGAGGGCGGTATCGACGCGGTTCGTCACCGCGCGGTCGCGAACCGCGCGGGCCTGCCGCTCGCGTCGACGACATACTATTTCGAATCCCTGGACGAGCTCGTGGTGTGTGCATTCGAGCACAACTCGCATCAGGAGCTGGACTCGATGCGCGCGCGCGTCGAGGAAGTCGCTCCGCTCCAGCGCAGCCTCGAATCGACCGCGGAGCTGATCGTCGACCTGCTGGTGGGGCCACGCCGCGCCGGTGAGCTCGAGCGTGAGCAACTGATTTCCCGATACGAGCGCTGCGTCGCCACCGCCCGTCACCCCGAGCTGCGCGACGTCCAGTTGCACGCCCGCCGGACGGTCGACGACCTGCTCGCCGACCTACTGGAGCGATGCGGCCGCCGGATTGAGCCGACCGGTATCCGCCGGTTGGTCGCGGCCGTCGACGGGTCCGTTCTCGGTGCCCTGGGCGAGCTCGACCCCGATCCGCGTGGATTGGCACGCGGCATCCTGCTCGACGTCGTCGGGAGTGTCGCGCCGCCCACCGAGCACGATCCGTAATGCCGGACCCGTAAACTGTGCGGTTGTGACCGCTATTCCGAATGTCCTTGCCACCCGATATGCCAGCCCCGATCTTCGGGAACTGTGGTCGCCGGAGCACAAGATCGTGCTCGAACGGCAGTTGTGGCTCGCGGTGCTGACCGCGCAGGCGGAGCTGGGCATCAACGTTCCGGCCGAGGCCCTCGCCGACTACGAACGGGTTCTCGGGAACGTGGATCTCGAGTCGATCGCGGCTCGCGAGCGCGTCACCCGCCACGACGTGAAGGCCCGCATCGAAGAATTCAACGCGCTCGCCGGACATGAGCACGTGCACAAGGGCATGACCAGCCGCGACCTCACCGAGAACGTGGAGCAACTGCAGATACTGCGGTCGCTCGAGCATATTCACGCGCACGGTGTCGCGATCGCGGCCCGCCTGGCCGAGCGTGCCGCCGAGTACTCGACGGTGGTGATGGCCGGGCGTTCCCACAACGTTGCGGCGCAGGCCACCACCCTCGGCAAGCGGTTCGCGTCGACGGCCGACGAGCTGCTCATCGCGCTGACCCGGCTGCGCGAACTCATCGACCGCTATCCGCTGCGCGGCATCAAGGGCCCGATGGGTACCGCACAGGACATGCTCGATCTACTCGACGGTGACGCGGGCAAGCTCGCACAACTCGAGCAGAAGGTCGCCGAGCATCTCGGTTTCGCGCATGTGTTCACCAGTGTCGGGCAGGTCTATCCGCGGTCGCTGGATCATGACGTGGTGTCCGCGCTCGTGCAGGTCGGTGCGGGCCCGTCGTCGCTGGCGCACACCGTCCGCCTGATGGCCGGGCACGAGCTGGTCACCGAGGGTTTCCAGCCCGGCCAGGTCGGTTCGTCGGCGATGCCGCACAAGATGAACACCCGTTCGTGTGAGCGCGTGAACGGATTGCAGGTGGTGCTGCGCGGCTATGCGTCGATGGCTGCCGAGCTGGCCGGGGCGCAGTGGAACGAAGGTGACGTGTTCTGTTCGGTGGTGCGTCGTGTCGCATTGCCCGATGCGTTCTTCGCGATCGACGGTCAGATGGAGACGTTCCTGACGGTGCTCGCCGAGTTCGGTGCCTACCCGGCGGTGATCGAGAAGGAACTGAACCGCTACCTGCCGTTCCTCGCCACCACGAAGGTGCTGATGGCAGCGGTGCGGGCCGGTGTCGGGCGGGAAACCGCCCATGAGGTCATCAAGGAACACGCGGTGGCGGTGGCGCTTGCGATGCGCGAGCAGGGCCGCGAACCGGACCTGCTGGACCGGCTCGCCGGCGACGACCGGTTGCCGCTCGACCGGGCGGCACTCGAGGTCGCGTTGGCCGACCGCTCCGCATTCGTCGGTGCGGCCGAAGCGCAGGTGGCGTCCGTGGTGGACGCCGTGGAGAGCGTAGTGGCGCGGTATCCGGAGGCGGCGAAGTACAGGCCGGCTCCGATTCTCTGAGCCGTCGCGTCGCACGCCCCGGGGGGATGTTCGATCGGGTAACGGAAATGAAGCAGGGGAAAGAAGATGTCCGACAAACATGAGCAATCCGGGCGGATTCGAGACGCCGCGCGTACCCGCGCGGCACTGCTCGACGCCGCTCAGGAGATTTTCCTGAGGGACGGCTATGCGGCCGCCGCGACCGAGGAGATCGTGGTGCATGCCGGGGTCACCCGAGGTGCGCTGTACCACCACTTCGCGAACAAGCGGGAACTCTTCCGCGGTGTCATCGAGAGGATTCAGCTCGAGGCGGAGGCGACGCTGGGGACACCCGCGATCGACGCCACACCGTGGGAGATGTTCCTCCACGCGGTGTTCGCGTCGCTGGACACGGTGTACGACCAGGCGACCCGCAGGCTGCTGTTGATCGAGGCCCCGGCGGTGCTGGGGTGGGCCGAGGTGCGCGAGGTGCACCGCAAGTCGACGATCGCCCGTGTCGAGCGGTCCCTGGCGGCGATCGCGCGCGCGGACGGCTCTGCGCCACCGTCCTCGCCGGTACTCGCGCACCTGCTGCTCGCTGCGATCGAGGAAGCGATGCTGTATCTCGCGCACAGCGACGACCCGTTACGGGATCGTCCGGAGGTCGAAGCTCAGCTCATTCGTCTGCTCGGCGTTGTTCGTCCTCCGTTGACGATGCAGGGCATCGCGTGAGCGGGCCGGGCCCGCGGACCGACGATCCGTCGCGGTGACCGACTGCGTCTTCTGCACGATCGTGGCGGGCGAGGCACCGGCCAGCGTGGTGCTCGACGAACCCGATGTGATCGCGTTCATGGACATCCGTCCGTTCACCGCAGGGCATCTGCTCGTCGTCCCGAAGCGTCACGCGGCGGGGCTGGGCGGACTCGCATCGGAGGACGGGGCGCGCGTCTTCGATGCGGGCAGGCGCATCGCCGTCGCGCTGCGCTCCGGCGTCGTGCCCGCCGATGGTGTCAATCTCTTCTTGGCCGACGGTGCCGCCGCGGGCCAGGAGGTCTTCCACGTGCACCTGCATGTGATTCCGCGCCGACGCGGTGACGGATTCGGGTTGCGCGCGCTGCCGCGGTCCGCGAACCGGACGGTTCTCGACGGCACAGCCGCTGCGATCCGGGACGCGCTCGCGCGATAGTGGATCCGGGACGCGCTCGCGCGATAGTGTGCGACGCGCCGCACCGGCGGGGTGGGTTTGGGTAGACGCGACCTTCCCGTGCTCTACGGTGATCTTGTGGCCCGTGCGCAACCGATTCTGACGCCGCTCACCGAAGCGGCGATCTTCCTCGTCGCGACCGTCGACGAGGGTGGCGAATCCGAGGTTCGTGACCTGCTCGCGGATCTCGCCGATCTCCGGCGGGCTGTGGGATTCCGGATTCCCGACGGCGGCCTGTCCTGCGTCGTCGGCATCGGCTCCGGGCTGTGGGATCGGCTCTTCGACGGCCCACGGCCGGCCGAACTGCACGAGTTCGTCGAACTCGACGGAGGCGAGCATCACGCCCCGTCCACTCCCGGCGATCTGTTGTTCCACATCCGGGCCTCGTCGCAGGACCTGTGTTTCGAACTCTCGGCGAAGATCAACGATCGCGTGCGGGGTGTCGTGACGTTCGTCGACGAGGTGCACGGCTTCCGCTACTTCGATCGGCGTGACCTGCTCGGGTTCGTCGACGGCACGGAGAATCCCGAAGACGACGACGCGGTCACCGCGACCATCGTGAGCGACGAAGACTCCGATTTCGCCGGTGGCAGTTACGTGATCGTGCAGAAGTATTTGCACGACGTCGGTTCCTGGAACGCGTTGACGGTCGAGGATCAGGAACGCGTCATCGGCCGGACGAAACTCGACGACATCGAACTCGACGACGAGGTCAAACCGTCGAACTCGCATGTCGCGCTGAACACCATCACGGATGCGGACGGGAACGAACGGCAGATCGTCCGCGCCAACATGGCGTTCGGGAGCATCGGCAGCGGCGAATTCGGGACCTATTTCATCGGATACGCGGCGTCGCCGGACGTCACCGAGCAGATGCTGCGCAACATGTTCCTCGGCGACCCGCCGGGCAACTACGATCGCATCCTCGATTTTTCCACGGCGGTCACCGGAAGCCTGTTCTTCTGTCCGGCCGCCGAGTTCCTGGACGATCTTCCCGTACCGCCCCCGACCGCCGATTCCGCAACGGAGCCGGAACCCGTCGACGACGGATCGCTCGGCATCGGCACCTTGAGAAGGAGTTCGACGTCATGAACAATCTCTACCGCGACCTCGCCCCGATCACCGATGCCGCGTGGGCGTCGATCGAGGAGGAAGCGATCCGCACGTTCAAACGGCACGTCGCCGGACGTACGGTCGTGGACTTCTCCGGGCCACACGGCGCCGATTTCGCGGCCGTCGGGCTGGGGCGCACCGAGGCGATCGCCGCACCCGCCGACGGTGTGCAGTCCCGCCGGCACCGAGTTGCTCCGCTCGTCGAGTTGCGGGTTCCGTTCACCCTGTCGCGGGAAGAGATCGACAATGTCGAGCGCGGTGCGCAGGACTCCGATTGGGATCCGGTGAAAGAGGCGGCGAAGAAGATCGCGTTCGCCGAGGATCGTGCGATCTTCGAGGGCTACGCGGCAGCCGATATCGACGGGATCCGGACGAGCTCGTCGAATCCGCCGCTGGAACTGCCCGAGGATCCGCGCGACATTCCGGAGGCGATCAGCCAGGCATTGTCCGCGCTGCGTCTCGCCGGTGTCGGCGGCCCGTACTCGGTGCTGCTCGGCGCCGACGAGTTCACCAAAGTCAGCGAAACCGCCGATCACGGCTATTCGATCAGGGAGCAGATCCGCCGGCTCATCGACGGTGACATCATCTGGGCGCCCGCGATCGACGGCGCGTGTGTGCTCAGCACCCGCGGTGGTGACTTCGATCTGCAGATCGGTCAGGACCTGTCCATCGGATACCTGTCGCACGACAGTGAGACCGTCCAGTTGTACTTCCAGGAATCGTTGACCTTCCTCGTGTACACGGGCGAGGCGTCCGTCGCGCTGCGTTCTGCCTGATACGTGGCGGCGCCGACGTCAGCGGTGCGACGGCGCTCCGGCCGCGAGCGCGGCCGCGTTGACGCGGCTCAGCACGTCGTGCAGTTCCTCGAGTTCGGAGATGTCCACGCCGAGCGTGTCGACGACGGTGCCGGGCACGGCTTCTGCGCGGGTCCGCAGTGCACGCCCCTTGTCGGTGAGGTCGACCACCAGTTGCCGTTCGTCGGTGGTGCTGCGGGTGCGGGTGAGCAGGTCCAGTGCCTGCAGGCGCTTGAGCAGCGGCGACAAGGTCGGTGAATCCAGTTGCAGGACCTGGCCGATTTCCTTGACGGACAGCGGTGCCCGCTCCCACAACACGAGCATCACCAGGTATTGCGGGTGGGTCAGGCCGAGTGGTTCGAGGATCGGCCGGTAGACCGCGAGCACGGCACGATTGGCCACGGCGAGTGCGAAACACACCTGTCGCTCGAGCGCGAGCGGGTCGTCGGCGCGGGTCGGGGTGTACGGGGCGGCGGTGTCGGAGCTCATTTCATCGAGAATACCCAACAGTTAGTGCACGAACTAGTGGGTCTGCCGGTCCGCGAAACGCACGTCGATCGAATGCGCGACGGCACCGCCATCACTCGCTGCCGGTAGCGTTCCCCCAATGTATCGTGCGCTTCTGAAGAAGCCCGGAATTGTTGGGCTGCTGCTGGTTCTGGCGGCATGCGGGAGAAGCGACGAGGAGTCGACGGAGGCGGTATCCCGCGACGGTCTCCTTCTCGCCACCGAGGACCTGCCCGCCGGAACGCAGACCTTTCGGTTCACCGAGCCGGAACAGTTGGTGATGAACCTACTGCTGGACACGCCCAGCGACGTCGGGTTGCCGATCGACATCGCGTACGAACCCGTGGAGTGCGGCGACCAGTCGAGCTACGCAGACGAATCCAGGCTGACGTTGAGCGACGTCGACGCGACGTCGATGATGGCCGCGTACCTCGACAACGAGCGTTCCTATCTCGCGCTGGTGAGTGACGTTCCGCTCGATGTCGCGCGGGTCGCGGATGCGCACACCGGATCGTGTTCGACGTACCGGATGGGCTCACGAACCATCACGACCTCGCGACTGGACCTCCCCCCGGCGATCGCAACCGAGAACGCCGTCATCCTCTACGAGGTATCCGATCCGGACAATCCGGACTGGTCGACCAGTGAGGTCCTCTACGGCTACGCATCTGTCGACGGGTACACGGTTGCTGCCGTGGGTATGGACGGCAAAGAATTCGAAGGCGAGTTCACCGAGATCTTCACGCAAGCCGTGCTGAAGGTCAGGGACCGGTAGTGAACGAGTAACTGTGCGAACACTTTTCGAGTGTGGGTCGGCAAACCCGGACCCGACGCCGACCACGCTGATCGCCGGCGTCGGCACTCACCGTACGTAGTCGGGGTAGTCCGTGTGCAGGAGGAGATAGCCGGCGAGATCCTCGACGAACCAGCCTCGGCCGTCGGCGGGCGTCTGCGCGTCACATACCGCGTCCCCCGCGAGGCAGACCCGGTCGACGCGGATGGCACCGAAGTCGTGGCGGCCGCCACCGAGGGTGATCCCAGGGGCCACCTGGCCGGGAAACTGTGTCTCGACTCCCTTCTCGTCCCGCGGATCGGCATAGAGAACACCGCGAATCCGATCCGGGGGGACCGATCCGTCCGTCGCGATCTCGGCCAGCGCGTCGCCCGCGATCGCGGCTCCCTGCGAGTAGCCGAGGACGACGATCTCCGATTTCGGGCACGCGGCGTGTTCCCGCGCGATCGCCTCGTGCAACCGGCTCTTGCCGATGGCCTTCGACTCGTCGTAGGCCATGCCGTCCGATCCCTTGCTCGAACCCGAGTCCGGCAACGGGACGACCACCGCGGGATAGCGGATGTGTTCGACGACCGTGCCCGGCTGACGGTAACGGTCGGAGATCTTCGCCAGCGGCGACTCCGGGTCCAGCGAGTCGACGGAGTTGGGATTCTTCGTGCCGTCGACCGCGATGACGAACCGCTCGGGGCACGGGTCGGTGGTGGCCGGACCCGGGTCGGCGAGCGCCGCCGCCGGTGCCAGGAGAGCGGCCGATGCGCCGACCGCGAGTGCGGCCGTCAGCAGGCAGAAGGTGCGGTGAAACGATTCCCTTGATCCGGACATGCCGAAACTCCTCGGGCAAAGTGACGTGGAACAGAGGGAGCGTACCGAGGTTGTGGGCTCTTCGCACTTGGTAGGGGCGGGTGCCGATCGACCCCGTTGCCGTGTCGGTGATTGAAAAAGGGCCCGCGCCCTTGTGAGCTGGGTGTTCTCAGGCATCCAGGACAGCAAGGAACGCGGGCAT
>NZ_JBAQXC010000288.1:0-65344 GCF_049299235.1 Rhodococcus sp. (in: high G+C Gram-positive bacteria)
CACCACAGTTGGGGGGATTCCGGGTAACCGACACCGAACATGCTTTCAGAGCATGTTCGGTGTCTCGTCATTCGAGGTCAGGGCCCAAATATTGGGGGTTCTGTACACACATTCTGGCCATTAACCCGGGATCGTTCACTGCGTCGACAGCTCCGGTGAGCCGGTGGGTCGCGTGGTCTGCCGGGCCAGGTAGCATTCGGAACGCGCTGCCGGGAGGCGGCTGCACTGGGGCGGTAGCTCAGTCGGTTAGAGCCGTGGACTCATAATCCATTGGTCGCGGGTTCGAGCCCCGCCCGCCCCACGTCAGAGGGTGTTTCGGTCCACCTTGGTGGACTGATCCATCATCTATTGTGCCGATACCCGAGGTAGTCGGCACCGACCCGGACGGACAGGACCTTCTCGTCGATCAGCGCTGCGACGCGCTGTTACGTAGCACTCGTCGACCGCACGACTTTCCCTGACACGGTCACGGTGTCAGCCTCGTCGTCTACCTCCGACCACCGCAGCGCAGCAACTCGGAGGCGGCGTAGGCCCGTCGCGATCAGGAGGGTGAGCGGGTCGATGAGGTCGTTCGCCGTGCAGTACTGCGACGCACCGAGCACCCCGGACGGTCGAGGCCCTGGGCCGGGTGCTCGATCCGCGCCGGGACAACGCATCCGACATGGGCGCCGTGTGCGGCCTTGCCGCAGAGGAACACCCGTCTGCGGTGCCGGCGCATGTATCAAATGACTTGACCTCCTTGACTTGACCTCCTTGACTTGACCTGCTTGACCGGTGACGATGAAGTGCATGAGTATCCCACTGAAGAAAATCGTCGACGACCAGCTTGACGCCAGCGGGATGGCCGGCGAACCGCTCGACGCCGCCGATGCGAGGTACGTCGCCGCCGGGGTGAAGGCCGTGCTGTCGAATCTGAGGGCCCGCCGCGCGTGGGAGAACCACATCGGCGCGATCCTCACTCACAAGCAAGCTCTCGAGGTTACCGGCTGGTCCAAGCAGGCTCTCAGTCAGGCTGTCCGGGACCGCCGCGTGCTCCAGCTGAAAGCCGCCGACGGGGGAGTGGGCTACTGGTCCGGCGGATTGACCGACGCCGCACCCCACACCCCGATCCTGGGGATCAAGAACGTTCTGGGCGGGTGGGCGCACGCCGATGTCGAAGGCTGGACCATCGCCTCGTGGATGTCGAGTCCGCAGCCTGAACTCGGTGGGCGTACCCCACGCCGGGCCCTCCTCGACGGCGATGTGCCCGCCGTCACCACCCTCGCGCAGCAAGCATCTGCACGGGTGACCTCGTGAGCGCACCGCGCGCCCGGCAGCATTTGAGCCCGCCACCGTCCCTGGATGAACTCCGGGGACGGTTCCCTGTGGTCGCCGTTCCCGCTGGTACACACATGTATCGCACCCACGGATCCAAGTTCGCTCCGTGGTGGTTCGGCACCAGCGGCGCCGGCCGCTTCGACCTCTCCGGTCCCGACGGAACCTGTTACGCCGCAGAGTCGGAGTTGATCACGATGCTCGAGACCTGGGGCGGCATCCAGCGCATTCCGCAACCCGAAGTCGACAAACGATCGATCTCGACGCTGGCTGCCGGCAGGGAACTGTGGGTCGCGGACATGACCTCCAACGCTGCGATCCAGTTCGGCGTGACGTCGGAGATCTCCACGACCATTGACTACCCCCTCACCCAGCAGTGGGCTCGCGCTCTACGAGACGCAGGCTTCGACGGTATCCGGTATTGGGCACGGCACGAGATGACGCACGCGGACGCCTGCGTCGCGCTGTTCGCGCCGAGCGGAGACCAGAGCAGCGCACCGACGACGCCCACTGACTTCACCGTCCTGGGTTCCGATGGGCTATCGGACCGACCCGATCTGTGGAATGCCGTGCAGCAGACGGCGGGCATCGAGGTTCTCGACATCCCGGGAAGTTTCTGACCGCGGCCACGAACCCGGATGCGGCCGCATCGCCGGCATCGACCTCGAGGCCGAGACCGTGTTCGCTGCGCTCGTAGACCCGGTCGATCTCGATCAACGTCCCGTCCAGACTCACGTGCGACCAGCCTTCCCACCGGGCCCGACCGAGCACCTCGTGCAGGTCGGGGGCTTGGTCGGCGATCACGTCGATACCGTCGTGCAGATACCGGTACGAGGTCGAGATCGGCAGTGCGGCCTCGGCAGCCAGTGGCCGCAGTGGAGCATCGTCGCGGAACCAGCGCAACACCAGGATCGCCTGGGTGCGGGCGGTGCCGACACGGCGACCGGCCCGGGTGCCGACCCGGATGCGGTGTCCGCATTCCGTTCCCGCTGGCACGTGCCCTGGCTGAATCTCCGTAGTGGCCGCAACAAATGGGTAGGTAAGGCTAGGTTAAGGTGGCTCTACTGCGGTGCCGCACCGCCTCCCGACGCAGAACAAGGATCACCAGTTATGAACGCCACCATCTCGTACCGGCGCGCCGCGATCGGCGCCCTGGCCGTCGTTGCCCTGGCCGGGTGCTCGACCTCCACGACCGACACGTCGGCCGACGACGCCGGGGACGCGACGACCGTCACCGTCGAGGACAACTTCGGCGAGCAAACTGTGACGATCCCCCCGCGGTCCGTGGTGGCGACCGACAACAGCACCTTCGAGACACTCGACACCTGGGGCATCGACCTGTCGGCCGCGGCCGTGACCCTCATCCCGGACACGATCGGCTACAAGACCGACGGCAGCATCGTCAACCTCGGCAGCCACCGCGAACCGAACCTCGAGGCCGTCATCGCCGCCGACCCCGACCTGATCATCAACGGCGGCCGGTTCGCGCAGTTCCGTGAGGACTTCCAGCGCCTCGCACCGGACGCCGCCATCGTCGAGGTCGACCCGCGCGACGACCAGCCGTTCGATTCCGAACTCAAGCGCGGGACCACCGTCCTCGGCGAGATCTTCGGGAAGCAGTCCGAGGCGCAGGCACTCAACGACGCGTTCGACGCGTCGATCGCACGTGTCCAGGCTGCCTACACCCCTGACACCACGGTGATGGGTCTGATCACCTCGTCCGGCCAGATCGGCTATGTCGCACCGAGCAACGGCCGCACCATCGGCCCCATGTTCGACATCTTCGGTCTCACCCCGGCTCTGCAGGTTCCCGAAGGCTCCGACGACCACCAGGGCGACGACATCTCCGTTGAAGCTATCGCCGCGTCCAACCCGGATCTGATCATCATCATGGACCGTGACGCCGGTACCGGTTCCGGAACGGCCGAGGGCTTCGTACCTGCCGCGAACATCATCGAGAACACCGAAGCGCTGAAGAGTGTCTCCGCGGTCACGGCAGGCAACGTGATCTATCTGCCGACCGACACGTACACCAACGAGAGCATTCAGACCTACACGGAATTCTTCAACGCCCTGGCGGACCTGCTCGAACAGCAGAAGGCCTGATTCTCGTCACTTCTGCTGCCCCGCGGGTCGAGACCGCGGGGCAGCAGGCTTGATCGCATCACGAAAGACGACGCATCATGAGCGCACCCACTGTTCCCGCCCGCACCGAAAGGGGCCTGTTCGACTGGAAACTCGGGCTGGGAATCCTCGGAGTCGGCATACTGCTGGTCTTGTCGCTGTTCACCGGGGTCTACGACATCGTCGGTGCGGACAACGGCTGGGAAATGTTCGCGATCACTCGCATCCCCCGGACCATCGCGCTGGTTCTTGCCGGTGCCGCAATGGCGATGTCCGGTCTGGTCATGCAATTGCTCACTCAGAACCGATTCGTCGAGCCGACGACTGCGGGCACCACGGAATGGGCCGGTCTCGGACTCATCCTGATGATGATTCTCGTACCCGGCGCGGGCATCATGCCTCGCATGGCCGGAGCCATCGCCGCGGCCTTCGTCGGGACGATGATCTTCTTCCTGTTCCTTCGCCGCGTCTCGCTGTCGTCGTCGCTCATCGTGCCGATCGTGGGCATCATGCTCGGTGCGGTCGTCGGTGCCATCACGACCTATCTCGCGCTGGCCACCGACATGTTGCAGAGCCTCGGCGTGTGGTTCGCCGGTAGCTTCACTTCGATCCTGCGGGGGCAGTACGAAGTTCTCTGGATCGTGGCGTTGGTGGCCATCGCGGTGTTCGTCGTCGCAGACCGATTCACCGTGGCCGGCCTCGGCCAGGACGTCGCGACCAATGTCGGGTTGAACTACAACCGGCTCATCTTCCTCGGCACGGGACTCATCGCGATCGCCACCGGAGTCGTGACCGTCGTCGTGGGCAATCTACCGTTCATCGGGCTCATCGTCCCCAACATCGTCTCGATGTTCCGCGGTGACGATCTGCGCAGCAACCTACCGTGGGTCTGCCTGCTGGGAATCGCCATCGTGACGGTGTGCGATCTCATCGGACGCACGATCATCGCGCCGTTCGAAATCCCGGTCTCCCTCATCCTCGGCGTCGTCGGCGCCGTGGTGTTCGTTGCTCTCCTGCTCCGGAGCCGTCGCTATGCTTGAGATTTCACCGTCCTCGACGCACACGGCGGCGGACCGATCGACGAAGCGCTCCGGATCGGATGCGTTTCCGACATCACGAGCACGTCGCCGCTACGTGCTTCTCGTCGTCGGTCTCGTGGTTCTCGCCTGCCTCTTCGCCGCGGGCACCCTGATGTGGGGCAATCCGGTTCCGTTCGGAAGTGCCGGATTCTGGCGGATCGCGGAGATGCGCGCGACCAGTCTCGTCGTCATCGCTGTCGTCGTCGTGTGCCAGGCGACCGCGACCGTTGCCTTCCAGACCGCGACCAACAACCGCATCATCACGCCCTCGATCATGGGATTCGAGTCGCTCTACGTCGCGATTTCCACGGCGGCCGTGTACTTCCTGGGAGCGACCGGCGTGGTGGCGCTCCAGGGCACACCGCAGTTCATCCTGCAGATCGCGGTGATGGTGCTCTTCTCGTTGCTGCTCTACGGATGGTTGCTCTCGGGAAAATACGGCAACCTGCAGGTCATGCTGCTGGTCGGCATTATCCTCGGCGGCGGACTCGGCTCCGTGTCCGCCTTCATGCAACGACTGCTCACGCCGAGCGAGTTCGACGTTCTCACCGCCCGGCTGTTCGGTTCCGTGTCGAGCGCCGACCCGTCGTATCTTCCCATCGCGATACCGTTGTGCGTCGCGGCCGCGGTAGCCCTGTGGCTGCGCGCACGAAAGCTCAATCTTGTTGCGCTGGGCCGGGACGTCACCACGAACCTCGGTCTCGACCACCGCCGCGAGATCATGATCGTGCTGTTTCTCGTCTCGATTCTCATGGCGGTCTCGACCGCGCTCATCGGGCCGATGACCTTCCTCGGCTTCCTCGTCGCGACCCTCGCATATCAATTCGCGAACACTCACGACCATCGCTACGTGTTCCCGGTTGCGGTGCTCACCGGATTCGTCGTACTCACCGGCGCCTACTTCGTCCTCAAGAACGTCTTCTACGCCGAAGGCGCGGTGTCCATCATCATCGAAGCCGTCGGCGGATCGGTGTTCCTCTACGTCATCCTCCGAAAGGGCAGGCTGTGATCGAACTGAAAAGTGTCCGTAAGGACTACAACAGTGAAGTGTCGATCGGCCCCGTCGACCTGCAGATCCCGGCCGGTGGCATCACCGCCCTGGTCGGACCCAACGGGGCAGGGAAGTCCACGCTGCTGACGATCATCGGCCGGCTGCTCGGCGCAGATTCCGGGTCCATCGAGATCGCGGGATACGACATCACCCGCACGTCCTCGAACGATATGGCGAAGATCGTCTCCATTCTGCGCCAGGAGAATCACTTCGTGACCCGGCTGACGGTACGGCAGCTCGTCGGGTTCGGCCGGTTCCCCTATTCGAAAGGCCGGATCACCGCGCAGGATCAGGAGATCATCAGTCGTTCGATCGAGTTCTTCGACCTCGCTCCGCTGGAAAACCGCTACCTGGATCAGCTTTCGGGTGGGCAGCGCCAGCGTGCCTATGTCGCGATGGTGCTGTGCCAGGACACCGAATACGTGCTGTTGGACGAACCGCTGAACAATCTCGACATGCGACATTCGGTTCTGATGATGCAACACCTGCGCCGGGCCGCCGACGAACTCGGACGGACCGTCGTCATCGTCCTGCACGACATCAACTTCGCGGCCCAGTACGCCGACCGGATCTGCGCGGTGAAGAACGGTTCGGTCGTCGAGTTCGGGACCCCGGCAGAGATCATCGTCGACGACACGCTCAGCCGCGTCTTCGACACCCCCGTCACCTGCATCGACGGGCCGAGCGGTCCACTGGCCGTCTACTACCGGTAGGTCGGCCGCCTGTCGCCACGAGGTGCCGCGCCGGCGACCCTTGGTGAGGTGACCGGCCGAGGTCGGGAGTGGCGAGCTACGTCGATTGCCAGTTGTTCAACGTGTCGTGCAGCGTGTCGAGGATCCGGTTCCAGCTCTGCTCGGAATCGGGCTCGCTGTGCGAGAATGCGCCACTGAGCTCCAGGCTCGCGTATCCGTGGAAGACGCTGCCCAGCAACCGAACCGCGTGCGTCTGGTCCGGCTCGTCGATGTCGTAGCCGCGCAGGATCGCCCGGGTCATGGCCGCGTGCCTGATCCCGGCGCTCGCGGCGGCGATCTCCGGCTCGAGGGGCATACGGGCAGCGGCATACCGGCCGGGGTGCTCTCCGGCGTAGCTGCGATAGACGTTCGCGAACGCGAACAACGCGTCCTTGCCTGCGCGTCCGGCCACGGCGTCGGACGCGCGATCCGCCATCTCCTCGAGTGCGAGCAGCGCAATGCGGGTTCGCAGGTCCTGCGAATTCTGCAGGTGGGAGTACAGGCTCGCGACCTTGACGTCGAATCGCCGGGCGAGGGCCGACAGCGTCACCCGGTCGAAGCCGACCTCGTCGGCCAGTTCGGCCCCGGCCAGCGTCAGTCGTTCCGTCGTCAACCCAGCTCGTGCCATGCCCCGAACCTTATTCGCTCGAGTACCCCCACCTTGCCTAAATTCTATAGGCAATTTACATTTGCCATTAGGGAGGGGAGGGTGAATCCATGACACGTTCGACCGACCCGGCGGTCACCCCGATCACACAGGACCTGCTCCGCGGTGCCGCTGAACTCGAACGCACCGAGCACGGCATCCTTCCGCACCGGCTGCCCGCCCGGGCTCGTCGCCAGTGCGAGGACCCGCAGCTGCTCATGGCCGAATCTCAGCCGTCCGGTGTCCGGCTGGTGTTCCGCACCCGGGCAACGGCGATCGAACTCGACATCCTGCCGACCACACGGACCTACCTCGGCGCCCCACCCCGCCCGACCGGGGTGTACGACCTGCTCGTCGACGGCAGGCTCGCCGGTCGGGCAAGCGTGTCGGGTGGTAACACCATCATCGTGGACCTGGTCACCGGCAGCGTCGAGCACCGCTCCGGGACCGTCGGCACCGCGCGGTTCGCCGACCTGCCGCTCGAGCCGAAGAAGGTCGAGATCTGGTTGCCGCACAACGAGACCACCGAACTGGTCGCGCTGCGCACCGACGCCCCGGTCGAACCGGTGGGCGACGAGGGCCGCCCGGTGTGGCTGCACCACGGCAGCTCGATCAGCCACGGTTCCAACGCTGCCACCCCGTCCGGAATCTGGCCGGCGGTCGCTGCCGCGCGCGGGGGAGTGGAGCTGGTCAACCTCGGGCTCGCAGGCAGCGCCCTGCTCGACCCGTTCACCGCCCGCACGATGCGGGACACCCCGGCCGACCTGATCAGCATCAAGATCGGTATCAACGTCGTCAACTCCGACCTGATGCGACGTCGCGCATTCGGCCCGGCTGTACACGGCTTCCTCGATACCATCCGGGACGGGCATCCGACGACGCCGCTGCTCGTCGTCTCACCGATCCACTGTCCGATCCACGAGGACACTCCCGGCCCCGGCGCATTCGACACCGATGCCCTCGCCGCCGGGACCCTCGCGTTCGTGGCGACGGGAGATCCGGCCGAGCAGGCCGCGGGGAAGCTGACGCTCACGACCATTCGTGACGATCTGGCCCGCATCGTTGCGCAGCGCGCCGAGGACGATCCGAACCTGTACTACCTCGACGGGCGTGACCTGTACGGGGAGAACGACCACGCTGACCTGCCGCTGCCCGACCGTCTGCACCCCGACACCGACACGCACCGGCTCATCGGTGAACGATTCGCGGAGCGCGCCTTCGCAGGCGCCGGCGCGTTCGAGTCACGGCCGGCACGCGCCCGATAGTCCGGGGCTCGTGGCATGGCTGCTGATCGTTGCCTTCGGCATGGCGACGAGACCGCGCGCGAGTGATCAGTCCGCGACGAGCCTCGCCGCACCGTAGAGACCGCTCCCGCGTTCACGCTGCCGGCCGACGACATACCGGCCGGGTGCGATGCCGGTGGCACCGTGCTCGGGGTGGATGAGGTACGCGGCCCCGGTCACCTCGACGATCCCGAGCGCGAGACCCCGCGGATCGGCGACCGGAGTGGCCCAGGTGCAGGCACCTTCGTCTGCGACGAGCGAATGTGGATTGCCGCCGGCGGCGCTGCGCAGCAACTCGACGCCGGACGGCGCGACTGGAACGGTCCGGGTCCACGGCTCGTAGGTCACCACGTGTGCGAGCATCGTATGCGGGACGACGATGAGATCGCCCTGGGCCTGCGGGCCGTCGACCACGGGAACCGATACCTCTCGGTCGAGATGGTCGAAGACGTAGATGCCACACCACTCGGTGATGTCGGACAGGCTGTGCGGAGATTCCATGGATTCACCTCGGGGAGTTCATGTTCGGCGAACGAGCAAGGAGTAGTCGGAGCCGCTGATTCCGTACGTCCACCCGGCGGCATCGAGGGCGGACGGCACCCAGGCGGGGACGGGCAGTCCGTAGCGACGGCGAGTGCCGTCGCGTTCGGGTGATCCGTTGACGGCGAGCAGGATCCGTCCGGGCATACCCCAACCACCCGGGGTGTCGTACAGTTCCAATAGGCAGCCCGGATTACCGGGATCGTCGACGCGATCGACGAGTGTGAGTCCGGCCGCCTCGATGTAGGCGTCCCAGCCGATCCGTTCGATCGCGCACCGACGGACCTCGACGTTGCGTTCCCGTCCGATACGTTCGGCGTTCGGATCGCACATCACCCATTCCGGGACGGTGGTGCCATGATGAACGAAAATTCTTGTTCCATACTGATATTCGAGGGACGCACGGTCGGAATGGTGGAGGCGGCGCTCGCCGTCGACGCCGCCCGGTTCCAGTTCGGTGTGCAGTCTGGTGGGGCGATCGGCCATCACACATATTCCACCGAACGCCCACCACCATCCGGTGCTCGCGGCGAGGGTGGTCTGGAGGTCGAGGAGGTCGTGGTCGTCACGGCCGAATCCGGCGAGACCGCAGTGCCGGATGGTGTCGTAGTATCCGATCCTGTGGGCTTCCTGCTGCCCGTACCAACTCACCGTACCGATGGGGCGGGGAAGCATCCTGCGGATCGCGGTGGCAACATTTCCGAAGAGTGTGGTGCGCAACGAATCCCGAACAAGTCGACGGATTGTGCGCTCCGGATTCGGTGGCGGTCCGTGCCGGGAAATCGGGCCTTCATAGTGGGGCATGTATCCGAAGTCCGGTGTCGGATAGCGCCATTGGATCCGAGCGTCCATTCGGCCCCGTGACGTCGACAGCAACGACGCGATCTGCACCGACGGGTGGGTGTCGTCGAAGGTCGATGATGGCCCCGGAAGCGATTGATCCGCAATGAACGTCGACGCCGCGGCGGGTGACGGTAACCATGTGAACTCGGGTGGATCGAACCCGGCTCGCCGGTACAGTTCTGCCACCGCGGATTCTGCGGGGGACCGATCCGCGGGCCTGCTGCTCAGTCCGTGTGCGAGCCAGTGGTCGCGTCGAATCCGAACAGCGGTGGCCAGTTCGTGAGGGATGGTGCTGTGCGGAGGGGTGGCGCGAAGGGATATGTCATGGCTTGGGACGCGGTCGCCGACCGCCCGGTTGGTCGCCACGACGGTCACGCGATGGGGGCGGAGGCCGCCTTTCCTGTGATCATGGTTGTCGAGGATGGCACGAAACTGCCGAAGTCGCAAGGAATGCTCGTCGATCATCTGCTGAGCAGCGCATCCCGCCCGCCATCTCATCAGCCGGGTTGCCGGGTCCGTACCGGTTCGTGTCCACCCGCGATACGGTCGAAGTATGCCAGTCCGCAAGATCGCCGTGCCCCGGCCCGCCCTCGACACCGACGACTACCTGTACGAACCCAGCGAGCGCAGGGTCCGGGGAGTGTGGTTCGGGCGGACCGTCGTGGACAGCGCGCGCGCCGTCCTGGTGTGGGCTCCGAAGAAGCCGGTGCCGTTCTACGCCTTCCCGCGCGACGACGTGCGCTTCGATCTGCTCGCCGCGTCGCTGTCACCGAGCCGTAGCCGCCCCGATGTGTGGCAGTGGTACGACATCGTCGTCGGCGATCGGCGTGCCTATTCGCCGGTGTTCCAACTCGACGTCGACCGGCTCGACGATCGCCTTGGGTTCGCCTGGTTCCGGCAGGGCGAACCGGAACCGGGTGACGCCGTCTACGTCGACGAGGGTGAGCATTGGTACGAGGAGGAAGCCGAGGTGTTCAGTCACCCGCGCGACCCGCATCATCGCGTCGATGCGCTCCCCAGTTCTCGTCACGTCCGTGTCTCGGTGGGGGACGCGGTCGTTGCCGAGACCCGTGCACCGGTGCTGGTGTTCGAGACCGGCTTGCCGACCCGCTTCTACATTCCACCCGCAGATGTGGACTTCTCCCTGTTCGAGGGGTCGGATCTGCGGACGGGTTGTCCGTACAAGGGCACGGCGAGGTACTGGTCGTTCGCGGGGCCACCGCCGGCCGGCAATGTGGCGTGGTCGTACGAGGAGCCGTTGCCCGGGTTGGGGCTCATCGCCGGGTACGTGTGCTTCTACGACGACGCGGTCGAGCTGTCCGTGTCGGAGTGAACCACGCGCTCCGACCTCGTCGTGGTTGTCTGGCGGATATGGAAACGAAGTGGGTGCGGGCCGGACTCGGTGGCGTCGCGTGGATGGCCACCGGGATCGGGGCGATCGGGCTCGCCCTGCATTTCAGTGTGTCGTCGGCGCGTCCGCTGGTGCTCGCGGCGTCGGGTGCGCACTACCTGATGGCCGGTGGGTTCGTCGGCGCAGTCGTGTTCGCGGCGCTGCGAAGGTGGCGGGGTGTTGCGATCGCGGGTCTCGTCGCGATCGGTGCGGTGGTGACGCAGGTACCGCTCCATGTCGGCGAGTCGGGCCCGGTGGCCTCGGACACGGCAGGCAGAGTCGCGGTCCAGGTAATGCAGGCGAACATTCTGTTCGGGGGAGCCGATGCTGCCGCCGTGGTGAACGAGGTGCGCACGCGGGGCATCATGATACTCACCGTCGATGAACTCTCACCGGAGTCCGTCGACGCCCTGGCCCGAGAAGGCCTCGACGATATGTTACCGCATCGGTACCTGTCGCCGGCGGTGGGGGCGAACGGAACCGGAATCTGGAGTGCCTATCCGCTTTCCGGCACCGTCGAATACGACGGGTTCGTGATGAATCAACTTTCGGCGATCGCGGATGTACCCGCGGTCGGACCGGTCGCGGTGTACGCCTTCCATCCCGTTCCTCCGGTTTTCGGAACGCATACGTGGGTCGACGAACTGTTCCGTCTGCGCGTCATTCTCGAACGTGCGCCCGCGGAGCACGCGGCGATCGTCGGGGCCGACTTCAACGCGACCTTCGGCCATACGCAGTTCCGCGCGTTGCTGTCCGGGCGTTTCGCCAACGCGGCCGAACAGGTGGGTGCAGGAAGTCTGGCGACCTACCCCTCCGACCGGACGTTCCCGCCGGTGGTCGGCATCGACCACATACTCGTGGCGGGTGGGCGAGCAACCGAGGTGACCACCGTGGACATACCGGGAACAGATCACCGTGCCGTGGTGGCGCGGATCGAACTGGACGTCGAGGATCACCGGATCCGGTGATGCGGCCACCCCGTCCGGGCGGCCCCACCCCCCGGAGGAGGCAGGGCCGCCCGGACCGTGATGTCCGGTCAGAGGGACAGGATCGAGGCGGCGGCCGTGCCGGGGGCGCCGTAGACCTGCGCGAGGCCGACCCGTGGGTTGTTCGGCACCTGGCGGTCGCCGGCCTGGCCGCGCAACTGCACCACCAGTTCGTGCACCTGACGGATGCCCGAGGCGCCGATGGGTTCACCGTTGGCGATCAGGCCGCCGTCGGTGTTCACCGGCAGTGAGCCACCGATCTCGGTGACTCCCTCGGCGATCATCTTCACCTGGTCGCCGTCCGCGCACAGACCGGTCTCGGCCATGTGGATGACCTCTGCGCCGGCGTCGGTGTCCTGCAACTGGGCGATGTCGACGTCTTCGGGGCCGATACCGGCGGCCTCGTAGGCGGCCTTCGCGGCGTACACCGTCGGGGAAACATCCTCGTCGACGGCGGCCCAGGTCGCGTGCACTTCGTACGCACCGTAGGTGCGTGTGCGGATTGCGCTGGAGCGCAGGTACACCGGTGTGTTCGTCGTGTACTTGGCCACCAGATCGCCCCGGCACATGATGACGGCGGCCGCGCCTTCGTCGGGAGCGCAGAACATCTTGGCGGTCAACGGGTAGTTCAGCATCGGCGATTGGAGGATCTCCTCGACGCTGAATTCGGTGCGGCGGAACGCTTTCGGATTCAGGCCACCATTGCGGTAATTCTTCTGGGCGACCCGAGCGAGTGTCTCGTGCGAGATGTCGTGGTCGATGCAGTACCGATTGGCCTTCATGCCGAAAAACTTCGTGGTGACGAACTGGCCGTTCTCGGCGTACCAGGCGGGCAGGCCCAGCATCGCCGGATCGGCGGTGAACGCACCGCGGGGATGCTTGTCGGTGCCGACGGCGATACCGATGTCGTACTTGCCCGAGCGGATACCGTCGGCGGTCTGCTCGATCGCACTGGCCGACGTGGCGCACGCGTTGAACACGTTCGTGAAGGGGATCCCGGTCAGGCCGACCAGTCGGGTGACGGCATCGGTGTTGTCGACCTCGTAGCTGCCGCCGATGCCGAACTGGATGTCTTTCCAGGCGACGCCGGAGTCGGCGAGTGCGAGTTGGATCGCATCGGCGGCCATCTCGATGGCCGACTTCGTGCCGAATCTGCCGAACGGGTGCAGGCCGACCCCGATGATGGCAACGTCGTTCATGTTTCTCGGAACTCCTCGATCAGGGGTGTGGATCAGGGGTGTGGTGGTCAGATCGGCTCGAATGCCCAGGTGACGATCTCGGTGCCGTCCCGGTCCGTGTAGAACGGGACAAATCGAAGCTCGAGTTCCATGCCGGGGCGCAACCCGGCCGGATCGCTCTCGGTGAGGCGCGCCTCGACCCGCACCGTGTCACCGAGCTGTACAAGCCCGAACGTGAAGGGCGTGAACGTTTCCGCGGTTTCGCTGCCCGCGTACGGCTGTTTCGGGACGAAGCCCTGCGTCGTCCACGCCACCAGGGTGCCGCGGCGTGGGAGGAGCAGTTCGGACATGTTCGGGCCGCTGCAGCGAGGGCAGCGTGGCTGTTGCGGCCACGTCGTTGCCGAACAGTCCGCGCATCGGCTCCCGATCAAGTGCGGATCTTCGGCGGGCCAGGTCGATACGTCGGGCGCGAGCGCCTTCGTTGTCATGTTGCGTAGTCCTTCGAGTCGGGAGCTGTCGCACGCGTCCGCCGCGGGCGATCTGCATGACGCTTACGGTAGACGGAAATTACATTCTCATCAATGAGAGGAGAATATTCACACTGCGTGTGCAGGTTGGGTGACGTGCCGCATTCCGCCTATCGGGACCTCCGATTGCGTGCAGGTCCAGGTCAGAGGGCTTGCCGAAGCGGGGCTATAGAACCAGTTTCAATTTTTGTGGATCGTGGCTATCGTCACGTTCGAATGTACGAATGCGATGGAGGGTGATGTGGCATGAAGACCAAGGGTGCGCTGCTGTGGGGAATCAACGAGAAGTGGTCGGTCGAGGAGATCGAACTCGGTGACCCCGTCGCGGGCGAAGTGCAGATCCGCATGGAAGCGGCCGGTATGTGCCACTCCGACCATCACATCGTCACCGGTGCGACGCCCATGGTTTCCTTCCCGGCGATGGGCGGACACGAAGGTTCGGGCGTCATCACCAAGCTCGGCGAAGGAGTCACCGATCTCGAGGTCGGCGACCACGTCGTCCTGTCGTTCATCCCCGCGTGCGGCAAGTGTCCGTCCTGCGCGACCGGAAACTCGAACCTGTGCGACCTCGGCGCAGGCCTGCTCGGCGGGCAGGCCATCTCGGACGGTACCCATCGCATCCAGGCCCGTGGCCAGAACGTCATCCCGATGGTATTGCTCGGCACGTTCGCGCCGTACATGACCGTCAATCAGACCCAGGTCGTCAAGATTCGGAAGGACATCCCGTTCGAGCTCGCAGCCCTCGTCGGCTGCGGTGTCCCGACCGGCTGGGGATCGGCCACGCACGTCGCCGATGTCAAGGCGGGCGACTCGGTCGCGATCGTCGGTGTCGGTGGCGTCGGCATGAGCGCGTTGCAGGGCGCCGTCGCATCCGGTGCGCGGCACGTCTTCGCGATCGACCCGGTGCCGTGGAAGCGTGAGCAGGCCGTGAAGTTCGGTGCCACGCACACCTTCGCATCGCTCGAAGAAGCCATCGTCCCGATCATGGAGATCACCTGGGGCAAGATGTGCCAGAAGACGATCATCACGGTCGGCGAGATGCGCGGCGAGTACGTCGATCCGGCGTTGACCATCACGGCCAAGAACGGCACGTGCGTCGTCACCGCGATGGGCTTCATGTCGGACATGGACGTGAAGATGAACAACTTCACGTTCGCGATGCTCCAGAAGACCCTCAAGGGCAACATCTTCGGCGGCTGCAACGCCCGCGTGGACATCCCCAACCTGCTGGATCTCTACACAGACGGTCGGCTCAACCTCACGGACATGGTCACCCGCACCTACAGCCTCGAACAGATCAACGACGGCTACCAGGACATGCTCGACGGAAAGAACATCCGTGGCGTGATCCGCTTCACCGAAGCCGACTGGTGACGACCGGACTCGCCCCGGTCTCGTAATCTGGACCGGTGCGCAGTCTGGAACTGATCTCCTCATGGCCCGTCGACCACGCCGCCGCCGCAGTCGTGACGCGCGACGGTGTGGTCGGCGCCATCGGTGACACCGCCGCGGTCTATCCGTTGGCGTCGGTCACCAAGCCGCTCGTCGCCTACGCGGTTCTCGTCGCTGTCGAGGAAGGCGCGATCGAACTCGACCAGCCGGCGGGACCACCCGGATCGACGGTCCGGCACCTGCTCGCCCACGCGTCGGGCCTCGCGTTCGCGGAGCGGAAGGTCCAGGCCGAGCCAGGGCGCAAACGCATCTACTCGAGCGCGGGCTTCGAGGTCCTCGCCGATCTGATCGCCGCCGAAACCGGAATAGCGTTTCCCGACTATCTGGCCGAAGCGGTGTTCGCGCCTCTGGGTATGCGTGAATCGACGCTGCCGGGACCAGCCGGGCACGGTGGGCACTCGTCGGTCACCGATCTGACGTGGTTCGCCGCGGAACTGCTCGCCCCGACCCTGATCTCGCCGGAGACCCTCGCTGCGGCGACCTCTATCCAGTTCCCCGGACTCGATGGTCTCGTCCCCGGCTACGGCACGCACAAGCCCAACGACTGGGGTCTGGGATTCGAAGTCCGCGGTCACAAGAACCCGCACTGGACCGGCTCGATCAATTCGCCGCGTACCTTCGGTCACTTCGGTCAGTCCGGCACCTTCCTCTGGGTCGACCCGGAGCCGGGAGTCGCGTGCATCGTGCTGACGAACCGCACCTTCGGGGACTGGGCCAAGCCACTGTGGCCACAATTATCCGACGCTGTTTTGGGTGAGATCACAGAAACCTCATCGGTTCGCTAGCGAAACACCGGTCACAAGGGCAGACTATGTCGAGTGTCGCCGGGTGCGGCCACCGTGGACGACGTTCGTTGGGGAAGACGTCCTCGTCGAACACGGAGGTGGGTATGCGCGCGTCGAACCAGTTCGCGGATGCGACAACGGGGGTGGTGTACGTCCACTCGTCGCCCGCTGCTGTGTGTCCTCATATCGAGTGGGCGCTGGCTGCCACCCTCGACAGTCGACCCGACCTGAAATGGATCGGGCAACCCGCAGATCCCGGTCTTCTGCGCACCACCGTCAGCTGGACCGGACCCGTGGGGACCGCCGCGCGGATCGTCGACGCACTTCGCGTATGGCAAATGCTCCGTTTCGAAGTCACCGAAGATCCCAGCGACGGCGTCGACGGCGAACGCTACAGCTACGCACCCGGACTCGGACTGTGGCGGGGCAACACTTCGGCGAACGGCGACGTGACGATCGGCGAGGGTCGACTGCGTGCACTCCTCGTGTCGGGCAACCTCGCTGCCGAACTGCACCGGGCACTCGGAACCGCATGGGACGAGGTGCTCGAGCCCTACCGCAGCGGCGGCGACGGCGCCGAAGTCACCTGGCTGCACCGCAATGTCGGCTGATATGTTGCACCGCAACAGGACTCGATGAACGCTCGTAACGATGCCCTTGCCGATCTCGTCGATCCGGAAGGGCATCGTTGCGTTGCGTCGATACCGGTGTCCCCGTCCGCGGTGCCCCGGACTATAGGGGAATGTTCGTGTGCTGTCCGCGTGCAGGTGCCGCACCGGCCAGTGCCGCGGTCAGCGTACTGCGGGTCTTGGCCGGGTCGATGAGTTCGTCCACGACGCCGATCGACATCGCCCGGCCGACACCACCGGCGATCGCTTCGTGTTCGGCGGCGAGACGGTCGTGCAGGGCGTCGCGTTCCTCGTCGGAGGCAGCGGCGAGAGCGCGCTTGTGCAGGATTCCGACGGCGGCCTTGGCGCCCATCACGGCGACCTCGGCTTCCGGCCACGCGAACACGGCGGTCGCGCCGAGCGCACGGGAGTTCATCGCGATGTAGGCGCCTCCGTAGATCTTGCGGGTCACCAGCGTCACGCGGGGAACACGGGCCTCGGCGAACGCGTGTAGCAACTTCGCTCCGCGGCGCACGACACCCTCCCATTCCTGGCCGACTCCGGGCAGGTAACCGGGGACGTCGACGAGAACGACGAGGGGCACACCGAACGCATTGCACATGCGCACGAAGCGCGCAGCCTTCTCAGCGCTTTCCGAGTTGAGGCAGCCGCCGAGCCGCAGCGGATTGTTGGCGATGACACCGACCGTGCGACCGCCGAGCCGGCCGAAGCCGGTGACGATGCTTCGGGCCCAGTTGCCTTGCAGTTCTTCAAAACTCGACTCGCCTTCGACGTTGTCGAGCAGTTCGTGGACGATCGGGCGCACATCGTAGGCGCGTCGCGGCGATTCCGGCAGCATGGCACGCAGATCGGTGTCGCCGCGGGCAGCGACGCCTGTGTCGAACTCGCCCTGCTCGGCGATCATCGACACCAGGCGCCGTGCGCGGTGCAAGGCGTCCTCTTCGTCGTCGGCGGCGATGTGTGCGACGCCGGACTTCTTGGTGTGGGTGTCCGGACCGCCGAGCGACTCCATGTCGACCTGTTCGCCGGTGACGCTGCGCACCACATCGGGTCCGGTCACGAACACGCGAGCCTCCGGCGCCATGATGACGACGTCGGTGAGGGCGGGGCCGTATGCGGCACCGCCGGCGGCGAATCCGAGAACGACCGAAATCTGGGGGACCCGGCCGGACGCACGGACCATCGCTTCGAACACGAGACCGACGGCATGCAAGGCCTCGACGCCCTCGGCGAGGCGGGCGCCACCGGAGTGCCAGAGTCCGACGATGGGCAGGTCGTGGTCGATCGCGGTGTCGATCGCGGTGACGATGTGCCGACAACCTTCGACGCCCATCGCGCCGCCCATGACGGTGGCGTCGGAACAATACGCGACGGTGCGGATTCCGTCGATGTAGCCGATTGCAGCGAGGACACCGGACTTGTCGCGGGGGTGAAGGGACTCGGCGCTGCCTGCGTCGAACAGGTTCTCGAGTCTCGTCAGCGGGTCGCGGGGGTCCACGGCGGTGTTCCGAGTGTCGGCGGGATCCAAGATGGTCATCGATGCTCCTCGGGAAGGACGGTGGTGGGTGATCGTGGCGGAGGTGCCGAAGAGGACGACGGAACCTCCACCACGATCGTCGAGCGGGGCGTTGGACGGGTCAGGCCCGGCCGAACGCAAGTGCCACGTTGTGCCCACCGAATCCGAACGAGTTGTTCAGCGCGAAATCGAAATTGCCGTAGCGGGGTTCGCCCTTGACCACGTCGAGATCGATTTCTGGATCCTGATTCTCGAGATTGAGTGTGGGCGGAATTGCTCCGTCCCGCAGACTGAGGACCGTCAGTGCTGCCTCGAGTGCACCCACCGCGCCGATCGAATGTCCGAGCGCCGACTTCGGTGCGTAGATCGCGGCGTGGTTGCCCACGGCCGCGCCGATCGCCTTTGCTTCGGCGGTATCGCCGATGGGGGTGGCGGTTGCGTGCGCGTTGACATGCGCGATGTCGGACTTGGTGAGTCCGGCGGTCTCGATTGCCCGGGTCATCGCGCGGGCAGCGCCCGTGCCTTCGGGATCGGGGGCCACGATGTGATACCCGTCCGAGGTGATGCCGGCACCGAGGAGACGGGCATGGATCGTTGCGCCTCGCGCCTTGGCGTGTTCCTCGGATTCGAGGACGAGCAACGCGCCTGCCTCACCGAAGACGAAACCGTCACGACCGGAGTCGAAGGGGCGGGAGGCGCCCTTCGGGTCGTCGTTGCGGGTGCTCAGCGCGCGCATCATCGCGAAGCTGGCGGTGGCCACCGCGTCGAGGCGACCTTCGACACCGCCGGTGACGATGATGTCGGCATCGCCGAGCGCGATCATCCGGAAGGCGTGGGCGATCGCTTCGGACCCGGACGAGCACGCCGACACGGGCGTGATGACCCCGGCACGAGCACCGAGTTCGAGACCGACCGTTGCGGCAGGCCCGTTCGGCATGACCATCTGCACGGCGAACGGTGACACCTTGCGGTACCCGCCTTCGCGCAGCTTGTCCACCGCGTCGATGAGGGATTCCCCACCGCCGATACCGGTACCGATGACGACACCGAGCCGCTCGTGATCGACCTCCGGGCTGCCGGCGTCCTTCCATGCCGTCCGCGCGAGGGTCAAGGCGAGCCTCTCGACGAAGCTCATACGGCGGATCTCGACGCGGGAGAGCCCTTCGTCCGGGCTGACCTTCAGGGTTCCGCCGATGCGGACCTGAAGGTCGAACTCTTCGACGAATCCGCCGGTGAGTGCGCTGATGCCGCTTTCTCCGGCGAGAAGTCCCTTCCACGTGGCGTCCACATCACCGGCGATCGACGTCGTGGCCGCAAGGCTGGTGACGACGACGTTACGCAACGTAGGAGAGGCGGAAGTCACGGTCGGGCTCACTCGTTGTCGTTCGAGATCTGAACGCCCTCGGCCTCGAGCTTCTGGATGTAGGCGACGATGTCCCCGACGGTGCGGAGGTTCGCGAGGTCCTCGTCCGGAACCTTGACGCCGTACTTGTCCTCGGTCTGGACGGCGATCTCGACCATGGAGAGGGAGTCGATGTCGAGATCGTCGACGAAGGACTTCTCGATGGTCACCTCGGAGGGCTCAATACCGGTGACCTCTTCGATGATCTCCGCGAGACCGGCGATGATTTCTTCCTGGCTGGTGGCCACGTCGTGGCTCCCTTCGTGTATTTCAGTGGGTTTCCGATATCCGGCCGGGTATCCGGCCGGACCTTGCTGCCCGGATCGGGCGTACAGATGTTGCTGCGTGGTGCGGGCAGCAACTTAACCGAGTCCGGGCAATTCGGCCAGTGCGGCGAACTCTTCGGCGGATTTGAGCGCCACAGTGGGGGTGCCGCGCATCTCGCGCTTGGCGATACCCACCAAGGTGCCCGCCGGGGGGAGTTCGACAACGGCCGAGACCTGGGCGGTGCGCAGGTGCGCGGTGCACAGATCCCACCGCACAGGCCGGGTGACCTGTGCGGCCAGTTTGGAGAGCGCGTCCTCCCCGGACGCAACCGGTGCGCCGTCGAAGTTGGACAGCAGGGTGCGAGTCGGTTCACTGGGCGTGATCTTTGCCGCGGCGTCGGCGACCGCCTCCTGCGCGGGAGCCATGAATCGGGTGTGGAAGGCGCCCGCGACCGGCAGTTGCCGGATGCGCGCCTTCTCCGGTGGATTCGCGGCAAGTTCCTCGAGGGCTGAGATTCGCCCGGCGGCGACGATCTGTCCGGCCGCGTTCACGTTGGCCGGGGTCAGGTCGAGTTCGGCGAGTCGGGCGAGGACCGCGTCCTCGGCCCCACCGAGGACCGCGGACATGCCGGTCGGTTCGAGCGCGCAGGCTTTCGCCATTTCCGCGCCTCGGATCGCCGCGAGGGCGACGGCGTCATCGGCGGAGATGACACCGGCGATCGCCGCTGCGGCGAGTTCGCCGACCGAGTGCCCCGCGACGATCATCTCGGCCGGGATCAGGCCGCGGGCGTCGAGTTCCTCGTAGGCGAGCAGTGCCGTGGCGACGACCAAGGGTTGCGTGACCGCCGTGTCGGTGATTTCCTCTGCGGTCGCGGTGGTGCCGAGGCGCTCGAGGTCGAGTCCGGAGGTCTTCGACCAGACCTGGACGCGATCGCGGGCGCCGGGCTGCTCCAACCAGGGAGCGAGCATGCCGGGTGTCTGGGACCCCTGACCGGGGGCAAGCAGCGAAATCACGATGATCAGGGAACACCCTGCGGGCACCTCCCCGAGATGTCGTCGGGCATGAAGTCTTGCGCACGGATTTGGAGGGTTCCTACAAAAGCCCAAGTCGATCGTCGCTATCGATCCGTCTGCAGTCTGTGTTACGTGTCCGAATCGCGAATTGTGAACCGTGTGACGGATGAGGAGGAAGTTCGGAGTTTGTTATGACTTCGAGCCAAGCGACCCACTGTCGCAGCGATTCGGAGAACGTAAGCATCACGGGGATTTGTGGGGTCCCGCCCCGTCACTTCTGTGATGCGCTTCAAGCGGTACCGGACGGTATTTGGATGAACAAACAGCTTGCGGGCGCAGGTCTCGACAGCGCCCCCGCTGTCCAGATAGGCATCGAGCGTGTTGGACAGCGCCGGACCGGCCGACGCCAGCGGATCCACGATGTCGTCCTCGAGTGCAGCGATCGCTGCCGCGTCCCCCAGCAGTGCGCGCTCGGGCAGCAACTCCGCGGCATGCACCGGCCGCGGAGCACCGGGCCACCCGGCGACCGCACCCATCGCGGCCATCGCCTCGACCGCCGACACATGCGCGGACCCGAGCGACGGCGTGGTCGGACCGATCACGACCGCACCGTCCGAGAATGCGCGCATCAACTCGTCGCGGAACGCCACCGCGTCCGGGGCGCCGTGCAGGATCCCGCTTACCACCATCACGAGCCGCTCACCTTGCACAACCGCCAGTGCCGCACGCCCGTGCTGTTGAGCGATGGTGTGCACGGTGGTGACCACCGAGACGTTCTCGTCCGGCGGGGGAGTTCCCACGAGCACCGTCGCCGGCGCCGTCGCATCCCAGTTCAGCGTCGCCGCGCGGGACTGCATGTCCGCACCGGTGTCACCGCGCACCACGGCATCGACGACGAGCGCCTCGAGCCTCGTATCCCACGCGCCGCGCGACTCGGCCGCGCTGGCGTACACCGACGCCGCCGCGAAACCCAACTCCCGCCCGTACCGCAGGATCGCCTCGGTCAACGCCACCAGCTGTTGTTCGTTCCGTGCCAGCGCAGGCAACCACTGTTCGAAGAACCCCATCGCAGCACGCACCATGTCGACGGTCTGCCGCAAGGTCAGTCGCCGCGCCAGGTCCTGCGGGATCAACTGGTAGGCGTCGGTGCTGAATCGGATGGCGATCTCCGGGTCGCGTACCCACTCGATGAATTCGACGACCGACGACTGGATGACCAGTTGCACCGTTGCGCGCTGCGAGGCGTCGAGATCGGAGAAGAACGGCAACTGCTCCTGCATCACATGCACAGCCTCGGTGGACAGGCGGCCCGAGTACTGCTTGACCCGACGCAGCAGTGCGTCGGGTAACTGGGCGCGCTCCGGGCGCGCGGGTGGCATCGGACGCCCCGCTGGGGCGCCCGATGCGCGTGTCAACCGCGACGACGCAGAGTCCTCGACCATGTGACGAAAGTACGCCCGTGCCCGTGCGTGCGATGCAGTACGGGTCCCGGTTCAGGCGACACCCGGATCCGATGTTTGCTCGGGTGCGGCGGTGACATCGCCGATCCGGTACTTCGCGGCGGCCTCGACGGCCCGCGCCCGATCGACCGCACCTTCGCGGCCCAATGCGGCGAGCACTGCGACGACCGTTGATTCGGCATCGATGTTGAACACGCGCCGCGCGGCGGGGCGGGTGTCGGAGAACCCGAATCCGTCGGCGCCGAGCACCGTGTAGTCGCCGGGCACCCACTGGCGGATCTGGTCGGGGACGGCACGCATCCAGTCGGACACCGCGACGAACGGACCCGCCGCATCCGACAGCACTCGCGCCACGTACGGGACCGGCGCGTCCGTGCCGGGATCGAGCAGGGCGCGTCGATCGCACTCGATGCCGTCGCGGCGCAGTTCACCCCACGATGTCACCGACCACACGTCCGCGGAGACACCCCATTCGTCGGCGAGCATCTGCTGTGCGCGCAACGCCTCCGGCAGGAGGACACCGGACGCCAAGACCTGCGCCTTCGGTCCGGAGTCCGCCCCCGGCCGGTACAGATACATGCCCTGGAGCAATCCGTCGACGTCGAGGTTCTCGGGCTCGGCCGGCTGCACATACGGCTCGTTGTAGAGCGTGATGTAGTAGTAGATGTCTTCGCCGCCGAAGCCTTCCACCCCCGGGGTTCCGCCGTACATGCGGCGCAGACCGTCGCGGACGATGTGCGCGACCTCGTAGGAGAACGCCGGATCGTAGGTGACCGCCGCCGGATTGGTGGACGCGAGCAGCAGCGAATGGCCGTCGGCGTGCTGCAAGCCCTCACCGGTCAGTGTGGTCCGGCCGGCGGTCGCCCCGAGCACGAACCCGCGCGCCATCTGGTCGGCGGCCGCCCACAGGCCGTCGCCGGTGCGCTGGAACCCGAACATCGAATAGAAGATGTACACCGGGATCATCGGTTCCCCGTGCGTGGCATAGGACGTGCCCACCGCGGTGAACGATGCCGTGGATCCGGCTTCGTTGATGCCTTCGTGCAGGATCTGACCGACCTGGCTCTCCTTGTAGGCGAGCATGAGATCGGCGTCGACCGAGGTGTAGAGCTGACCGTTCCGGTTGTAGATCTTCAACGACGGGAACCACGAGTCCATGCCGAACGTGCGGGCCTCGTCGGGGATGATCGGCACGATGCGCTTGCCGATCTCCTTGTCGCGCAGCAGTTCCTTGAGCACACGCACCAGTGCCATGGTCGTGGCGACCTGCTGCTTGCCCGAGCCCTTGCGCACGACGTCGTAGGTCTTCTCGTCCGGCAGGGCCAGGGGCGCCACGGAGGTGCGGCGCTCGGGCAGGAATCCGCCCAGTTGGCGGCGACGATCGAGCATGTACTGGATCTCGGGGGATTCGAAACCGGGGTGATAGTACGGAGGCATCTTCGGATTCGCTTCGAGTTCTGCGTCCGAGATCGGGATGCGCTGCAGGTCCCGGAAGTACTTCAGGTCCTCGAGCGTCAGCTTCTTCATCTGATGCGTCGCATTGCGGGCCTCGAAATGCTTACCGAGGGTGTAGCCCTTGATGGTGTGCGCCAGGATCACCGTCGGTTGGCCCTTGTGTTCCATGGCCATCTTGTAGGCGGCGAAGATCTTGCGGTAGTCGTGGCCACCGCGCTTGAGATTCCAGATCTCCTGGTCCGTCAGGTCCTTGACGAGCTCCTTCGTGCGCGGATCGCGTCCGAAGAAGTGCTCGCGGACGAACGCGCCGTCGTTGGCCTTGTACGTCTGGTAGTCACCGTCCGGGGTGACATTCATCAGATTGACCAAGGCGCCGTCCTTGTCGGCCTGCAGCAGCGCGTCCCACTCGCGGCCCCACACGACCTTGATGACATTCCATCCGGCGCCCCGGAAGAACGACTCCAGTTCCTGGATGATCTTGCCGTTGCCGCGCACCGGGCCGTCGAGTCGCTGCAGGTTGCAGTTGACGACGAAGGTCAAGTTGTCCAGGCCCTCGGTCGCGGCGACATGCGCCAGACCGCGGGACTCCGGTTCGTCCATCTCGCCGTCGCCGAGGAACGCCCACACATGCTGCTGTGAGGTGTCCTTGATACCGCGATCGTGCAGATAGTGATTGAACCGCGCCTGGTAGATCGCGTTCATCGGGCCCAGACCCATCGACACCGTCGGGAACTCCCAGAACTCCGGGAACAACCGCGGGTGGGGGTACGACGGCAGGCCACCACCGAGCGACGCGTGACTGTGCTCCTGGCGGAATCCGTCCATGCGGTCGGTGGAGATGCGGCCCTCGAGGAACGCGCGCGCGTAGATTCCGGGGGAGGCGTGGCCCTGGATGAAAATCTGGTCGCCGCCGCCCGGATGGTCCTTGCCGTGGAAGAAGTGGTTGAACCCGACCTCGTAGAGCGCCGCGGACGACGCGTACGTCGAGATGTGCCCGCCGACGCCGATGCCCGGTCGCTGCGCACGGGTCACCATGATCGCCGCGTTCCATCGGATGTAGGCGCGGAATCGGCGCTCGACCTCTTCGTCGCCGGGGAACCACGGTTCGCTCTCGGTGGGGATCGTGTTGACGTAGTCGGTGGAGGTCAACGCGGGAATCGACACGTGCCGCTCGCCGGCGCGTTCGAGCATCCGTAGCATCAGGTAACGCGCGCGAGACGGGCCTGCTGCGTCGAGCATTCCGTCGAACGATTCGAGCCACTCGGTGGTCTCGGCCGGATCGATGTCCGGCAGGTATGAGGCCACACCCTCGCGAATGACGCGAACGCGGCTGTCGGTGGCCGGTGCCGTCGAAGTCGAGGGCCCCGTACCCGCGGCGCCCGGAGTGTCGGCGCCATCTCGGGATTGGGGTCCGTGGATCAGGTCAGTCAACGTCTGCTCCTCATCGTGGTGGGGCGCGCAGGTGTGGCGCCCGCTCCGTTGATCGGCTCTTGTGGGAGCCGACTCATCGACATCTGAACATGATGCACTCCTCATCTTCCCCCATTCGTGCCCGCGTGGCAGCGGCCGGTGCCCGGTTGTCCCGCGGCGGACAACAGCCGAGAACCGCCCGAATCGGACAGACAGCCCGATTGGAGTAGCGTCGACAAAGAAACTCACGTCTTTCATCGCGATTCGGCTTGCGTTGAGCGGCGTGACGATGTTCGCTTTGACAAGTCGATTCGATCGTCGTCATATGGGCAGCCGGAAAACCGGGTGCCGTCGAACCCGAAGGAGGGAACCACCGTGGTCGCCGCGGCGGACGCCAAGAACTACGTTCAGAAGCTCGGTATCACCCACGACCACGTGGTGCAGGAACTCGGATGGGACGACGACGTGGACGACGAGATCCGCGTCGCCATCGAGGAGGCCACCGGTTCCGAATTGCTCGACGAGGATTCCGACGATGTTGTCGACGTCGTGCTCCTGTGGTGGCGCGACAGCGACGGTGATCTCGTCGACGCACTGATGGACGTGATCAGCCCCCTGTCGGACGAAGGCGTCGTGTGGGTTCTGACCCCCAAGACGGGCCGCTCCGACCACGTGGAGCCCAGCGAGATCGCGGAATCGGCGACCACCGCCGGTCTCACCCAGACGTCCGCCGCCAACCTCGGCGACTGGACGGGCAGTCGGCTGGTGCAGCCGAAGGTCACCCGCCCGAAGCGCTGAGCTTCACCACCAGCGAAGGACCCAACCACGCGATGGCTATCGAGGTGGGCGCCGTGGCGCCCGATTTCACCCTGAAGGACCAGAACAATCAGGAACTGTCACTGGCAAGTTTTCGCGGTGACAAGAACGTGCTGCTGGTGTTCTACCCGCTCGCATTCACCGGTGTGTGCCAGGGCGAGCTGTGCGCGGTGCGTGACGACCTGCCCACCTTCGAGAACGACGACACCGCGATCCTCGCGATCTCGGTCGGGGCATCGCCGACCCACAAGATCTGGTCTGCCGAGCAGGGGTACACGTTCCCGCTGCTGGCCGACTTCTGGCCGCATGGTGAGGTCGCGCAGGCGTACGGCGTGTTCAACGACAAGCTCGGTTTCGCGAACCGCGGCACGTTCGTCATCGACAAGACGGGAATCGTGCGTTTTGCCGAGGAAAACCAGCCCGGAGAGCCTCGTGACCAGGGCGCTTGGGCCAGAGCGCTCGCCGCGCTAGAGTCCTGAGTCGACTCCGGCGGAAATTTTCCGCCGGAGATCGGGGCGTGTAGCTCAGTGGTAGAGCTCTGGTTTTACACACCAGCGGTCGGGGGTTCGAAACCCTCCGCGCCCACCGCATCTTCCACCGGCACAAGGTCGGCCCGCCAGCCAACCGCGCAGGCGTCATCCGCCGACAAAAAGACAGCCGCTCACGTTCCGGACGCGTGCGGCTGTCTTTTCCCGTGCAGTTGCCGTTCGCCGGATGCGACGTGTGTGGCACGTCAGCGGCGCCTGGACCGCTTCTTCTTGCGCTTCTTCCTGGTGCGGCGCTTCGGCTCGGGTTTTTCGGAGGACGCGACCGCCCGGTCCGCTGCGGTCGCGTCGGCGATGGTGTCGTGGACGACGGTGTCCACGAAGTCGTCGCCCGGTGCGGGTGGCATCAGGGACCGGGCGGCCTCTCGCCGCAAACTCTCCATCAGTTCGGGGGAGCGCAGCAGGAACGTCGCCTCACGCAGTGCGGTGTACCTGGCCAGTGAGATCAGCACCGCGTTGTCCTGCTCGCCGACGATCTCGACGGCGACGGTGTCGCTGGTGACGTCGCGGACCAGGCTTTTCAGATTCTTGCGCGCGGATTTCACTGTGGTCGCTGGCACCGACGTCGACTCCCTTCGCATACTCCCAACTTCGCATCCTCGCATCGACCCGTCCGTTTCGGGTGGGGACACGGCAATCGGTCTGTGCCTGAACGTCGCCGCGCGGAACCATGCACAGTCGGATCAGGAGTCGGTGGTCCAGTTGACCCCGGTGTGCTCGATGTAGGCGGCTACCGCAGCCTCGACGGTTCGGTAGAAGTGCTCCGACTCGATCGCCTCGGTCAGGCCGTAGCGTTCGATTTTCATCCGGACCGGGTGCTTGACCTCGGCGAAGACCAACGACGTGCCTTGGGCGTCGAGTTCACGATCGAGTTCGAACAACACGTCCGCCGCCGTTGTGTCGACGTCGGTGATGGGTTCGGCGGCGATCAGAATCCACCGGGGTTTCGGATCCTGGTGGGCCAGGCGCCGCACGTTGTCGCGGAAGGTCCTGACGTTCGCGAAAAACAATGGCGCGTCGAACCGGTAGATCTCGAGTCCGGCCAGGTGCCGCGCATCGGGGTGCACGGTCACGTCGTGGAACCCTTCGAGTCCGGGCACCCGGCGGAGCACCGTCTGATACGGCCACCACGCCCGCCGGAAGATGTTGAGGATCGAGAGCAGGACTGCCACGGCGATACCCGGCAGGACACCGAGAACGGCGACGCCGAGGAACGCGGCGATCGACAGCCAGAACTCGGTCTTGCGTTGATGCCACAGGCGGATGGTGCCGGGAATGTCGGCGAGCGACAGCGACGCGGTGATGACGATGGCCGCGAGCGCGGGCTGGGGAAGATCGCGGAACAAGCCGGGCAGCAACACGATCATCACGAGAATGAGTACGGCCCCGGTCAGTCCCGTGAGCTGTGTCTTCGACCCCGATCGTTCGGCGACCGCGGTCCGTGAGCCGCTCGTGCTCACCGGGAATCCCTGGAACAGGCCGGCAGCCAGGTTGGCTGCGCCGATTCCGATCATCTCCTGGTTGCCGCGGATCTCCTGGCCGGTGCGCGCCGCGAACGACGACGCGGTCGAGATCGTATCGGTCAGCGACACCAGCGCGATCCCCAATGCGCCGGCGAACAACAACGCCAGATCGGCGAATTCGACGTGCGGAATTGTGAACGGCGGGAACCCCTGTGGTAATTCCCCCACGAGCGACACACCGCGCTCGGCGAGATCGAACATGGACGACGCCGCAATCGCCAGGACCACCATCACCAGTACCGCCGGGATTTTCGGGATCCACCGCTGCATCACAAGGATCAACACGACCCCGCCGACACCCACCGCGACCGCGGCACCGTTCGCGTCGCCGTCGGCGACACCGGTCGCGAATCCGATGATGTCTCCGAAGAAGTTCTCCGAATCCACCGAGAAGCCGAACAGCTTCGGCAACTGGCCGACCAGGATGGTCAGGGCCAGGCCGTTCATGTAGCCGATCATGGTGGGCTTGGAAATGAGGTCGGCGATGAAGCCCAGCTTGGCGACCGATGCGAGAATCATGATGACGGCGACCATGATCGCGAGCATCGAGGCGAGCGCGACTGCACGTGCCGGGTCGCCACCGGCCGCGACGAGCGGCAGGATCGTCGCGGCGATCATCGGGCCGAGCGACGAATCCGGTCCGAGCACGAGTATCCGCGACGGGCCGAACACCGCGTAGGCGAGCAGACACAGGACACTCGTGTACAAACCGGTGATCGGGGGTAGCCCGGCCAACTCGGCGTAGGCCATCCCTTGTGGGACGAGCAGGGTCGACAGCACGATTCCGGCGACGAGGTCCTTCGCGAGCCAACTCTTGTGGTAGGTGGCGGCGGACTCGATCCCGGGCATCACCCGGAGCAGGGAAGCCGCCGTTCGCCGCTGCGTCATCGATACATTGTGTGGTTGGTCGTGACCCGGCACACGTCGAATCGTCCGAACTGGTTTTCGGGGTGCGCGACCAGTGCGGACGGGAGAGTGTCGCGCCGAGACACGAACAGCGGCCGGTCAGCCGGCGACGATCTCGCGCAGTTCGCGCCGGGTCGCCCGATAGATCTCCACCAGGTCGGCATCGTCGCCACCTTCGACGCGGGTGACCCACGTGTCGAAGGCGAGCCGACTCGCGACCGCTCCGGCTTCGACCAGCAACCGCGCGTACGACGGGGGTCGCACCGGCGCGATCTTCCGCGCGACCTGTTCGGTGATGCGGCACACGGCGATCGCATCGGCTGCGAACGCCGCCGCGCGCAGGTGATCGTCCGAGGTGATGAGCCTGCGGGTGCGCAGTAGCCGATCCTTGATGTCGGTGGAGGTGTTCAGGAGTCGGTTCAGGGAGCGCTCGTACAGTGCTTCGATGCCGTCGAGGTCGACATCCTCCGGTGCCACCGAGTCGAGCCACGCGGTGATCTCGGATTCGAATTCGCGGTCGGGCGCGCAGACCGATTCCTCTTTGGTCGCGTAACACCGGAAGAAGGTGCTGGGGGACACTCCGGCTCGACGGGCGATCTCGTCGACCGTCGTCGCGGAGGCGCCGTGCAGTTCGAACAAGTCGAGTGCCGCCCGGTTGATCTCGAGAAGCGTCTCCTGGCGTCGGCGTTCGCGCAGGCCCAAGACGTGTGGGTGTGATGTTGCGCTGCTCGGTCGACTCACTTGCCCTCCCACGGTCCACATGCACATCGAGGCCGATCACACTCGAAAAACAATTTGACAGTCACTTCCACATCGAGACATGCTGTCACACCTGCCGCGGATTCCCGCGGTTCCATCCCCGACGAGAAGGTTCCTCGGACATGCAGACACCCCAGGTGGACGACCGGCCGGACGCCCACGCCGAGGAAACACTGGCACCCGGAAGCAAACTGCTGATCGGAGTCCTCGTCGTCGCGGCGTTCGTGATGATCCTCAACGAGACGATCATGAGCGTCGCTCTGCCGCGACTGATGGTCGACCTCGATATCCCCGCGAGCACCGCCCAGTGGCTCACCACCGGGTTCCTCCTGACGATGGCCGTCGTCATCCCGATCACCGGCTATCTGTTCCAGCGCTTCACGCTGCGGCAGATGTTCATCACCTCGATGGGCGTGTTCAGCCTCGGCACCCTGCTCGCGGCGGCCGCACCCGGATTCGAGTTGCTGCTGGCCGGACGCGTCACCCAGGCCGTTGGCACGGCCATCATGCTCCCGCTGCTCATGACGACGGTGCTGCGAGTGGTGCCGGCGAGCCGACGCGGCCGCATGATGGGCATCATCTCGATCGTCATCGCGGTCGCCCCCGCGATCGGCCCCACCATCTCCGGGGTCGTACTCGACATGCTCGACTGGCGCTGGATGTTCTGGATCGTCCTGCCGATTTCGCTGGTCGCGTTCGCCGCCGGCGCAGCCCTTGTCCGGAATGTGACGACGACCGGCGCGGCACCGCTCGACGTGGTGTCGGTGGTGCTGTCCGCGCTCGCGTTCGGCGGCATCGTCTACGGACTGAGCAGCATCGGTCACTCGGCGAACGAATCGCGCGTTCCGGTGTGGATTCCGCTTGTCGTCGGAGTGGCGGCTTTGATCGTGTTCGTGCTGCGGCAACTCTCCAGGCAGGGAGACGGACGGGCACTGCTCGACCTGCGCCCGTTCACCACTCCGGCATTCAGCCTCGGTCTCGGCATGCTCGCCATCAGCATGATGTCGCTGTTCGGCGCGCTGATCCTGCTGCCGTTGTACCTGCAGAACGTCCGGGGTCTCGACACCCTCACCACCGGCCTGTTGTTGCTGCCCGGCGGTCTGGTCATGGGTGTGCTGTCGCCGTTCGTCGGCCGCGTCTACGACCGCACCGGCCCTCGCCTGCTGGTCATCTCCGGTTCGATCGTCGTCGCCGCTGCGTTGTGGCTGTTGGCGCTGCTCGACACCGATTCGGCGCTGCCGATGGTCGTCCTGACCCATTCGCTGCTGATGGCAGGCCTCGCCTCGGTCATGACACCGTTGATGACGTCGTCGCTCGGCTCGTTGCCCGATGATCTCTACTCGCACGGAAGCGCAATCTTCAGCACCATCCAGCAGTTGGCCGGTGCCGCAGGTACGGCCCTGTTCGTGACCGTCATGACCGTCGTCGCAACGTCTCGTGCCGCCGACGGCGTCACCGATATCGACGCCGCCCAGGCCGGCATCCACACCGCGTTCCTGTACGGCGGGGTCGTGTCGCTCGTCGCGGTCGCCGTGTCGTTCCTCATCGGCAGGCCGGCCCGGACCTAGATGATCGGTCCCGAGGCGACCGAGGGACGGCGCCGCGTCAGTGGATAGCAGGCGAATCCGATCAGGGCCGCGGTGAGGTGGCCGATGTCGGTGAAGGTCAGGCCGCCGAACAACGGGATCGTGTACACGACCAGGACGGCACCGGCATAGGCGTACCGCCACGGCACCGGGATCCGGTAGGCCAGCACCGCAACCACACCGGCCAGCGCATAGCTCACCCCCACATCCAAGGTGTTCACCGCGGATGTGGGGGCATCGCCGTGCCGGATCGCCAGATAGAGCAGTCCCTCGCTCAGGTAGGTCGCGCCGACGTGCGCGAGTACGACGACACCCAGCCAGCGCACGGTGCCGAGCCACCGTTCGGCGGGAACATGAAAGATGTTGTAGAGCACGAAATACCAGACCCAACCGCCCCCGGCGAGCCAGAACGCACTGGACATCAGCACCCGGATCGGGTCTACGGCCAGGTGATACAGATTGGTCGACCGGTCGCCGAGCACCTCCTGCAGCGTGGCAGGCGGCAGGTGCCGCGCAATCGTGGACGTGACCAGCAGAATCGCGAGCCACACGAAGGTGCCCGGGGCGCTGCGAACATACCGCCAGGCCAGGGTGGCCCGAGTCGACACGAGACCATTGTGCCGGACCCGAGTGCGTCCTGTCCGTCAGTGTGTGTCGGCGCCCGCGGTCTTGTAGGACTCGGCCAGGAGCGTCGCAACCTGATCGTCGAGTTGGTCGGGGGAGACGATGCTGAGCCGGTGCGTGGTGATCGTGTCCGTGGTCGGAAACGCCTCCCGCAACCGCGGATGGTGAATCCGACGTTGCAGATCGATCGCCACCTCGAGCCGCGTCGAATACACGAACGCCGCGGCGAACACGCGGTCGCGGGCCCACGCGACATCCGATCGGCGCACCCGCTCGTCGACATCGGAACCGAGCGCCAGCACCATGTCCCGAAACCGGAGGAAACCTTCGACTCCGGCAGGATCCTTGTCGGCCAGATAGTCGTCGACGGACGCGTACATCGGATACTCCTCGGGCGTGTCGCTCACCGGGGCCTGCCGTAGCGGTCGGCGAGTTTCTCTTCGGTGGTGCGCGGCGCAGGTGGCGCCTCCGATTCCGGCATGTCCGCGGACCGTGCCTTGGCCTTGCGCCGTTCACGCAGTTCCGCCCACAGGACGTAGCCGAGACCCAGCGGAGCCATGATGCCGAACGCGAGCCACTGCAGGCCGTACGACAGGTACGGACCGGCATCGAGCTGCGGCAGTGGGATGGTGCCGAAGCCTCCGGGCTGCCCGTCCGAGAGTTGCAGATAGCCGCCGGCCAGGTCGGTACCCGTCGCTATCGCGATCTGCGGAGTGTCGATGTAGTACACCTGCAGGAACCCGGCGTCCTCGAACGGTTCCTTGCCGGGGACCGTGCCCTCCGAGATCCGGATACGGCCCTCCAATGTCACCTGCTCGGTGGGGGCCGCGTCGATCGACGGGACCTCGGTGCCGCGCACGGGGCGGACGAAACCGCGGTTGACCAGGACCGTCTGTGCGGTGCCCGTCGACTGGCCGGTGTCGAGAACGAACGGGGTGAGCACCTCGTATGCGGGTTGGCCATTGACGCTGCGCAACCGCACCAGCACATCCGAATCCGGCAGGTAGCGGCCCGTTGCGGTGACACGACGCCACTCGTCGTCCCGCGTCGCTTCGCCCAGCAGATCATCGACCGGAACGGGATCCTGCGACAACGATTCGGCGATCCGATCGTTGCGTTCCTCGGTGCTCGTGTTCTTCCCGAGCTGCCACGGTGCCAGCACCGTGAAGCATGCGTAGGCGAAGCCGACGACCACCAGTGCCAGCAACAACCAGCTCGGGCGCAGCAGAAACTTCAGACGTCGCACGTGTCCACGGTAGACGGTGAGGCGGGTCTCACCGCTCCCGCACCCAGGCGAGCAGACCCGGAATCGCCGCCTCGATCTGCACACACACCAGCTCGAACTCGGGCAGCCCACCGTAGTACGGGTCCGGAACCGAATCGGAATCGGCGTCCGGATCGAAACTGCGCAGCAGTGCCCGACGGTCGCTGGGCACGCCCAGATGCGCGAGTGCGCGGTCGTGTCCGGACGCCAACGCCACCACCAGATCGGCATCGAGATGATCGGCGCCGAGCTGCGCCGCACGGTGACCCGTCGAATAGCCGTGGCGCTGCAGCACCGCGTTGGTACGCGGATCGGCCTCGGCGCCGACGTGCCAGCCGTGGGTGCCCGCGCTGCTCACTCGCACCCGACTGTCGAGGCCTTCCCGTCGCAGATGATCGGCGAAGATCTTCTCGGCCATCGGCGACCGGCAGATGTTGCCGGTGCACACGAACGTCACGTGCAGGATGTCCCGGCCCACCGGCGAGGTGTCCCGGCGTACCGCCGAGGTGTCACTGCCCACCGGTCAGGACCCTTTCGAGTGCGGCGACGCTACCGACCGCAGTATGCGCACCGTCGGATTCTTCGGCTGCGCCGTAGCCGTACTCGACGAACACTGTCGGGACACCGAAACGGCCCGCGCCGTGCACGTCGTGCTCGCGGTCGCCGACCATCACCACGCCTGCGGTACCACCGGCGGCGGCGCCGACCGGAGCGAGGCTCAGCGCCGACAGACTGTGCGCGACGACGTCCGCCTTCGCGCGGCGGCGACCGTCCGTGCTCGCCCCACCGACGAACTCGAACATCCCGGCGATCCCGAAATGCTCCAGGATCCGCTCTGCGATGACCTCGTTCTTCGAGGTCGCGACCGCGATCCGGCTCCCGGCCGACCGCACGGCATCCAGCATTTCCGCAACGCCGTCGAACAGTGCGTTCTCCGCCCACCCGGTCTCGGTGTAGTAGTCGAGATACGCCGCGAAACCCGTCGCCACCTGCTCCTCGTCGAGCCCGAGTGCGCGCAGTGAATCGGTCATGGGAGGACCGAGGAGTCGCACCGGATTGCCGGCGGGCACCTCGACGCCGAGCGTCGCCAGCGCGTGCCGGTAACCGTTGATCACGCCGGTTGCGGAATCGGTAAGGGTGCCGTCGAGGTCGAACAGCACCACCGGTGACGGCAGCACCGGCGGGCGGATGTCGACGAGGGGAGTCATCCGCACAGTGTCCCTGTTGTCCGCGGCGGCCGCCTCAGGCAGGTGTCCGCGTAAGGTCGGACGCGAGGGCGGACAACAGCAGAGGACGGCGAGGAGGACACGTGTCGGCGGTGACGTTGCGCGAGGTGATCGAGGTATTGGAGACGGCATACCCGCCGTCGCTGGCGGAATCGTGGGACTCGGTCGGACGGGTCGCCGGCGACCCCGACGAACCGGTCGGCAAGGTGCTGATCGCCGTCGACGCGACCGCCGCGGTCGTCGACGACGCCCTCGCCTGGGGTGCGCAACTGCTCGTCGTGCACCATCCACTGCTGCTGCGCGGCGTCGACACCGTCGGCGCCCACACCCCGAAGGGTGCGTTGATCCACAAGCTGATCCGCGGCGGCTGTGCCCTGTTCACCGCCCACACCAACGCCGACCGCGCCGCTCCCGGCGTCTCGGACGCGCTCGCGCAGGCATTGGGGCTGACGGGACTGCGCCCCCTGGAGCCGAAACCGGAACCCGCGACCGACAAGTGGGTGGTGATGGTTCCGTCCGCTGCCGCCGACACGGTGCGTACCGCCCTGTTCGCGGCAGGGGCCGGAGCCATCGGAAACTATCGGGAATGCTGCTGGACGGTGTCGGGGAGCGGTCAGTTCCGGCCGGTCACCGGCTCGAACCCGGCGATCGGCACCGTCGGGGACCTCGAACGCGTCGCGGAGGACCGCATCGAGGTCATCGCCCCGAGGCATGCCCGACCCGCAGTCCTGACCGCGTTGCGTACTGCGCATCCCTACGAAGAACCAGCCTTCGACGTGTTCGAACTCGCCGACCTGCCGAGTTCCCGTGGCCTCGGCAGGGTCGGGGAACTGCCCGCACCGCAGACCTTGCGTGCGTTCACCGAAGCGGTGGCCGATGCGCTGCCCACCACGGAATGGGGTGTGCGCGGCGCCGGCGACCCCGACCGTCTGATCCGGACCGTGGCCGTGTGCGGGGGGTCGGGCGACTCGTTCCTGTCCACCGTCGCGAAACTCGGGGTCGACGCCTACGTGACCGCTGACCTTCGGCACCACCCCGCCGACGAGCACCTGCGCACCGGTGGTCCCGCACTCGTCGACGTCGCGCACTGGGCCAGTGAACACCCGTGGTGCGAGCAGGCCCGCGGTGTTCTCGACACCGCACTGGGTGACCGACCCGGGTGGGTCACGCGCGTCAGCGCGCTGCGCACCGACCCGTGGACGACCGCCGCCCGGTGACACATCTCCGCGCGGTACCGTAAGCAGCTACGACCGTCCCCTCCGTAGTCCCGTCGTCGAAGCCCTCGAAAGCAGGAACCCCCCGCGTGAACGTCGAATCCGCCGTGCAGTCCAAGCTTCTTTCCCTCGCCGCCGTGGACGCCGAGCTGAACCGTCTCGCGCACCGGCGTCGCACCCTGCCCGAACAGCAGGAAGTCGAACGCCTCGACAACGAGCGCACCAGTCGACGGGACGCCGCCGTCGCCGTCGAGATCGTCCTCGACGACCTGGACCGGGACATTCGCAAACTCGAGGGCGAGGTCGACGCGGTCCGCCAGCGCGGCGATCGCGACCGCGCGCTCCTCGAAGGCGGAACGATCGGAGCGAAGCAGCTCACCGAACTGCAACACGAACTGGGGAGCCTCGAACGTAGGCAGTCCGCGCTCGAGGACGAACTGCTCGAGGTGATGGAGCGGCGTGAGGCCACCAAGTCCGACTACGATCACGCCGGCGCGCAGGTCTCCAAGATCGACGAGGAGATCGACGCTGCGGAACGACTACGCGACGAGGCACTCGCCGATATCGACGTCGCGGAGAACCGGTGCCGCACCGATCGGGACACCCTCACCGAGGTGTTCCCGGCCGAACTGATCGCCGCCTACGACACGCAGCGCGAGCGCAGCGGTATCGGTGCGGCCCTGCTGCAGGGCCGCCGCTGCGGGGCCTGCCGCCTCGAACTGGACCGCGGTGAGATCGCCCGGATCGCCGGTGCCGCACCCGACGTGCTCGTGCGGTGCCCCGAATGCAACGCGATCCTGGTCCGCAAGGAATCCGGGCGGTGACGACGGTCGTCGTCGAAGCCGACGGCGGCTCACGCGGCAACCCGGGTCCGGCCGGATACGGCGCGGTGGTGTTCGACGCCGGTCGCGGTACGGTCCTCGCCGAACGCAGCGAGAGCATCGGCGTCGCAACCAACAATGTCGCGGAGTATCGGGGGCTGATCGCGGGCCTGACCGCGGCCCGCGACCTCGGCGCCGATGCCGTCGACGTTCGGATGGATTCGAAACTGGTGGTCGAGCAGATGTCCGGGCGCTGGAAGATCAAGCACCCGGACATGATTCCGCTCGCGGCCCGCGCCCGCGAGCTCGCCGGCGGGTTCGGCCGCGTCGAGTACACCTGGATTCCCCGCGCGCAGAACGCGCATGCGGATCGGCTCGCCAACGAGGCGATGGACGCCGCTACCTCGACGGTCGTGCCCCCGGCGCAGGCGGCAGTGACGCAGACGGCGACACCGGCAGCGGCGAACACCGCACCCGGCTGGACCGGCGCGATCGGCTCGCCCACCCGCTTCCTGCTGCTGCGGCATGGACAGACCCCACTGTCGATCGAGCGGCGTTACTCCGGCCGAGGCAACCCTGGGCTCACCGACCTCGGACGGGCACAGGCCGCCGCTGCCGCGGCCCGGATCGGGAAGCGCGGTGGCATCGCGGCGATCGTGTCGTCACCACTGGACCGGGCTCGTAGCACCGCCGCGGCCGCCGGTCGGGCCTTGGATCTACCCGTGACGGTGCACGACGATCTCACCGAAACCGATTTCGGTGCCTGGGAAGGTCTGACCTTCCGGGAAGCTGCCGAGCGTGATCCGGACCTGCACCGCGCGTGGCTCGGCGACACTTCGGTGCGGCCACCGCACGGGGAGAGCTTCGACGAGGTCAACGCGCGCACCGCCACGGCGCGCGACGAGCTCATCGGCCGGTATCCGGGACAGACGGTGCTGCTGGTATCGCACGTCACGCCGATCAAGACGATGCTGCAATTCGCGCTCGACGCCAGCCCGTCGCTGCTGTACCGGCTGCACCTGGATCTGGCGTCGCTGTCGATCGCCGAATTTTTCGACGACGGTGGGTCGTCGGTGCGGTTGGTGAACGACACCTCGCACCTGTGAGCGTCGTTGCCCTGCACATGACGTCCGTGACGGCGGGAAGACTGTGTTATTCCGCCAGCTTTCGGATCGTGCGCAGATTTCGCGTTGTCGTCATGGATTTGTATCGGGCGCGGCTCGTCGCCTTCCCGAACGGGCTGCGCACGGTCGCTCCTCTGAGCACGTGCCAGTAGACGACGTCGTCGCCCGGCGCAATCGCCTCGACCTGCGGGTCCACGGCGATACCGAGCAACTCCTCGCGCGCGGCGAGGTCGGCGACGAACACGACGTAGGTGTGCCAGCCGTCCCGGTTCTCCTCGAGCGGGCAGGCATCGGCAAGGTCGGCGAACCCGGCTTGCTCGAACACGAATACGAACGCTTCGTAACCGAACCGTGAGCGCAGTGCCACCTCGATCTCGGCCTTCAATGCCTCCGAGTCGGTGTTCTCGGAGTCGAACACGACGTTGCCGGATGCCAGCACCGTCCGCACGCTCCCGCATCCCAGGCCGGTGAACACGTCTTTGAGATCGGCCATCCGGATGGTGATGCCACCGACGTTGATTCCTCGCAACAGAGCCACGTATCGCACCATGACGGCACCGTAGTTCGCACCACCGACAGGCAGTTCGCACCACCGACAGTCGAGGCAGTATGGTTGTCGACGCGGACGAGTTGGCCGGGCGGCCGCGGATCGGGGAACCGACATCACCTGGTGTCAGGCTCCGAGCCGAGGAAAGTCCGGACTCCACAGAGCAGGGCGGTTGCTAACGGCAACCCGAGGTGACTCGCGGGACAGTGCCACAGAAAACAGACCGCCTGCCCAGCAGGGCAGGTCAGGGTGAAACGGTGCGGTAAGAGCGCACCAGCACCCCGGGTGACCGGGGTGGCTCGGTAAACCCCGCCCGGAGCAAGGTTGAAGGCCGCACCACCGCCCCTCGGGGCAGCGGTGCGGCTGCGCAGGTGCTCGAGGGCTGCTCGCCCGAGCCTGCGGGTGGACCGCTCGAGGTACCCGGCGACGGTGTGCCCAGATGGATGGTCGCCACCCCGCTTTGGCGGGGGACAGGATCCGGCTTACACGCCGACTCGTCCGCCCCACGCGGGCACCGCGAAAAACTTCGGAACAGATCCGCTCAGAGCGGACCGACGACGAGCAACTGGGCCCAATACGCGGCCGCGTCGGCACCCAGGTACGGCAGCAGATTGTCGAAAATCAGGTAGGACACGTGCGGTTCTCCTTGTTCACATTTCGGGATCGGGGGACCGGTCGCGACGGTACCAGCCGCGCCGGACCGTCCGGTTCGCTCTGTCGCAGAGCACCGGGTGGGGCAGACTGTCGGACATGAGTGACGACGGTTGGTACTACGACGTGAGCACCGGCAAGGTCGGGCAGGGTAAGGACCCCAACGCGCTGAATCGGATGGGCCCCTATCCGGACCGTGCCACCGCCGAACGCGCGCTCGAGATCGCGGCCGAACGCAACAAGTCCGCGGACGACGCCGACGACGAGTGGAACAACTGACCTGGAACAACCGACCTGGAACAACTGAGCTGGAACAACTGAGCTGGAACAACTGAGCTGGAAATACCGAGGAGTCGTACGCGCCCGTGGTGAACACACGCATTGTCGTCGCGCCCGCGATCGACTTCGGTGCCGTTCGTGCCGAGTTCGGGCTCGACGATCGATATCCGTCGGCTGCGGTAACCGAAGCCCGCACCAGCACTGACCGGTTCGCGGCATCGCGGGAGGACCACACGCACCTGCCGCTCGTGACGATCGATCCGCCCGGGTCGATGGACCTCGACCAAGCATTGCATCTCGAACGCACCGACGCCGGGTTCGTCCTGCACTACGCGATCGCCGACGTGCATGCCGTCGTCGAACCGGGTGGTGCCGTCGACGTCGAGAGCCACCGGCGGGGCCAGACCTACTACCTGCCCGACGGATCGGTACCGCTGCATCCGCGCGAACTGGCGGAGGCCTCGGCGAGTTTGCTGCCCGGGGTGATCCGGCCCGCGGCGCTGTGGCGGATGGAACTCGATGCGGCCGCCGAACCCGTCTCCGTAACCGTGCGTCGTGCAGTGGTGCGTTCGGTGGCACGTCTGGACTATGCCGGGGTGCAGGCCGACGCGGACGCCGGAACGCTGCATCCGTCGATCCAGGTATTGCCGGATTTCGGTCGGCTGCGTCAGGTGGCCGCGCGGTCGCGGGGTGCGATCGAGTTACGGTTGCCGGAGCAGGACGTCGTCGCCGACGGGGACGGCTGGGCGTTGCGGATCGAACCGCGTACCGATGCCGACGACTGGAATTCGCAGGTGTCGTTGCTGACCGGGATGTGTGCGGCGGCGATGATGATCGACGCGAAGGTCGGTTTATTGCGGACTCTTCCGCCGGCCGATCCGGCCGCGGTCGCCGCGTTGCGGCACACCGCAGCGGCCCTGGATGTTCCGTGGCCCGCCGGTATGCCTGTCGGTAATTTCCTGGCGGGCCTGGATGCGAACCTGCCCACCACCTTGGTGCTGATGAGCGAGGCCCCGGCGTTGCTGCGCGGTGCGTCCTACGGGGTGCTCGACGGCTCGTTGCCGGATCTGCTGGTGCACGGCGCGATCGGGGCCCCGTATGCGCATGTCACAGCTCCGCTGCGGCGGTTGTCGGACCGGTACACCATCGAGGTGTGCCTTGCTGTCAGCGCGGGTGCGGAGGTGCCGCAGGCGATCCGAGACGAACTGGCCGCCATGCCGGGCATCATGTCGGCGTCGGATTCGGCCGCCGGAAAAATTGCCCGCACGTGCATCGACCTGACCGAGGCGACCGTGTTGGCGCCGCGGATCGGCGAGACGTTCGATGCGACCGTGCTCGAGGGCGCGAACGGCCGACGTGACGCCAAGGTGTTCGTCCCGTCCGAAACGGTCATTGCCCCGTGCTCCGGCGGCCCCGCCGACGGCACGCAGGTGCGGGTCACTCTCGACGTGGCCGACCCGGTGACGAGGAAGGTGCAGTTCGCGTATTCGTCGTGACGGTACCGTCGACGGTGTGACCGACACTCGTCCCGCCGCCACCCCCGCATCCGGCCGCTCCCCGCATCGTCGCCGGTTCGCCGTTGCGTTCGTCGCGGTGGTCGCGGTGGTCGCCGCGCTGGCCGGGCTCGTGTTGTGGTTCGCACCGAGTCGCTATCTGCCGTGGGACACCGAACCGTTCCCGGAGATCGACACGGCGGCGCTGGCGCCACCGCAGGCTCGGGTCGTCGAGTTGCTCGCACAGGAACACGACTCGCAGCGGCCCGGCACCTTCTATTCCGAGGGTGTCGAGGAACCGTGGTGCGCCGACTTCGTGAGCTGGATCATGCGTGAAGCCGGCATGCCGCTGTCGAATCCGAATTCGGGGTACTGGCGGATCCCGGGGGTGTATACGTTGCAGGAGTACTACCAGCAGGAAGGCCGTTTCGAACCCATCGGTTCCGGTTATCGGCCAGGCGTCGGTGATGTGGTGCTCTACGACAACACCAGTTGGGTCGGTCAGCACACCAACATTGTGGTCGCCGTCGACGGTGCCTCCGCGATCACGGTCGGCGGCAACGAGTTCGGCCGAATCCGGGTGCACAACCTGGATTGGGAGTCGGATCCGGCGGTCGTCGGATTCGGGCTCCTGGGCGACTGAGTCCTGACCTCACGGTCTGACTGTTCGGCGCTACCGAACTCTGTAATATTTCTGGATCGCCTGTCGCGGTACGGATTCCGTACATCGCAGTGAGGAACGCCGGTGACCTGTCCGGCCACTGGGGCGTGAGTTCGCGTTGTTCAGCGGCAACAGTTCGGGTCCAGGACGGTGCGTAGTGCGTCGAGCGCCCGCCTGTCGGCCAAGTGGTACACGTTCATGCCTCGGCGCTGCGATTCGACCATGCCCGCCTTGCGGAGTTGGGTGAGGTGGTGGCTGACGGTTGATTCGGCGAGGCCGAGGCCGACGGCGAGGTCGCAGGTGCACACAGCGTTCTCGGCGTCGGTGAGCAGGATCGACATCAACTTGATGCGAACCGGGTCGGCGAGCGCCTTGAGGCGCAATGCCAACTCGAGCGCGGTGGCGTCGGTCATCGATGCGGCCGAGATGGGGGCGCAGCAGATGGGGGCGGAGACGTCGATGACCGGGAGTGCCTTGGGCATGGCGACGATCCTACCGGACCATCTTGACTTATGTGAAAAAGGTGTAATCCTGAACGAGGGATAAATTCGACATATGTAGAGAAGGTGGATGGTCATGTCACGCGCACAACTTGCCCTCAACGTCGACGACCTGCGGGAAGCGGTCCCGTTCTACGCGAAACTGTTCGGCACCGCACCGGCCAAGCTCGAGCCCGGATACGCGAACTTCGCGATCGCCGAGCCACCCCTGAAGCTGGTGCTGTTCGAAAATCCAGGAAAGGGCGGCACCATCAACCACCTCGGCGTCGAGGTCGAATCGACGGAGACGGTGCACGCCGAGATTGCCCGCCTTACCGGTGCGGGCTTGTTCACCGACGAGGAGATCGGCACCACCTGTTGCTTCTCCACCCAGGACAAGGTGTGGGTGACCGGTCCGGACGGGGAGAAGTGGGAGGTCTACACCGTCCTCGCAGATTCCGAGACGTTCGGGAAGAGCCCGCAACATCTCGACGACCGGGTCGGCGTCGAGGGTGGGCTGTGCTGCGGTACCGCCGCCGCGCAGGCCGAGGCGAATCGAGGAAATGCGCCCGCAACGTCCTGCTGCTGACGGAGGCCGCTGCTGACGGAAACTGCTGCTGCAGATCACCACGACGCAGTCAGCGCGGGAAAGGTTGCGTGGTCAACTCGGCGATCAGGGCCTCGACTCTGGTCTTGATCGCGTCGCGGATCGACCGAACCTCGTCGATGCCCTGCCCGGCAGGGTCGTCGAGAACCCAATCGCGGTAGGACTTTCCGGAGAAGACTGGGCACGTGTCCCCACACCCCATGCTGATCACCACATCGGATGCCTGCACGGCGTCGACAGTGAGGATCTTCGGGTTCTGTTCGGAAATGTCGATACCGACTTCGGCCATCGCCGCGACCGCCGCCGGATTGACCCGGTCGGCCGGTGTGCTGCCGGCGGAGCGGACCTCGATCCGGTCTTCGGCCAGCGCGGTGAGGAATCCGGCGGCCATCTGGGAGCGGCCGGCGTTGTGGACGCAGACGAACAACACGGACGGTGCGGCCACGATGTCAGGGCTCCTTCATTGCCGCCGGGGCGGCGGTGGTCGTGGTTGCGGGTGGGGTGAAGCGTGTGCGCAGCGCGAGGGAGACGTACACCAAGCCGACGAGCACCGGCACCTCGATCAGCGGGCCGACCACCCCGGCGAGGGCCTGCCCGGAGGTGGCGCCGTAGGTCGCGATCGCGACGGCGATGGCGAGTTCGAAGTTGTTGCCCGCGGCGGTGAACGCGAGGGTGGTGGTGCGCTCGTAGCCGAGACCCATGACGGCGCTGAGGAGAAAGCCACCGCCCCACATGATTGCGAAGTACGCCAACAGCGGGATCGCGATGCGCACGACGTCGACCGGGTGCGAGGTGATCCGATCCCCTTGCAGGGCGAACAAGATGACGATGGTGAACAGCAAACCGTACAGCGCCCACGGGCCGATTCGGGGGAGGAATTTCTGCTCGTACCAGGTGCGGCCCTTCGCCTTCTCGCCGTAGTAGCGGGTGAGGAACCCGGCGAGCAGTGGGATACCGAGGAAGATCAGCACAGACTTCGCGATCTGCCACGGTGACGTGTCGATGGTGGTCTGCTCGAGGCCCAGCCAGCCGGGCAGGACGGAGAGATAGAACCAGCCGAGCACCGCGAACATGACGACTTGGAATACTGAGTTGATCGCTACCAGTACGGCGGCGGCTTCGCGGTCACCGCAGGCCAGATCGTTCCAGATGATCACCATGGCGATGCAGCGGGCCAGGCCGACGATGATCAGGCCGGTCCGGTACTCCGCCAGATCCGGAAGGAAGATCCAGGCCAGGGTAAACATCAGCGCCGGGCCGACGACCCAGTTCAGCACGAGCGACCCGATCAGTAGTCTGCGGTCGCCGGTGACGGTGCCGAGGCGGTCGTAGCGGACCTTCGCCAGCACCGGATACATCATGATCAACAGGCCCAGGGCGATCGGCAACGAGATGCCGTCGATCTCGACAGCGCTCAGAGTGTCCCCGAGATCCGGGATCAGGCGGCCGAGCAGCAGACCGGCGGCCATCGCGACGCCGATCCACATCGGAAGGAATCGGTCGAGGGTGGAGAGTTTGCCGACGACAGTACGGTGGTCGGTCGGCTCGGTCACCGTGTCACCGTGTCACCGTGTCACCGCGCCCGCGCCCGCATCGGCAGCGACGGAGGTGCAGGTCGAACCCTGGGCGACACCTGATTCGGGTGACAGGATCGCGGACAGTCGTGCCAACGCCGACGGGATCACCCCGTAGTACACCCAGGTCCCGCGGCGTTCACAGTCGAGCAGTCCGGCTTCGCGAAGCACCTTGAGGTGATGGGAAATCGTCGGCTGCGACAGATCGAACGAGCCGGAGATGTCGCACACGCAGGCCTCGCCGCCGGCGTGGGAGGCGACGAGGCTGAGCAACCGGAGGCGGACCGGATCCCCGAGTGCCTTGAACATCCGCGCCAGGTCACCCGCCGAATCCGCGGTCAGGGGCTCGCACACCAACGGCGAGCAGCACGCTTCATCGTCCGGGCCCAGCTGTTTCGACATGTATCAATATTGACACTTGTCGAATCAATTCTCAACGCGGATGGTGGCCCCGGCGGTGCTCGACCGCGCGACTACCGGAACCGGTCGGTGGCCTCGACGAGGCGATGGATGATGCCGGGTTCGTTCGCGGCGTGCCCGGCATCGTCGACGATGTGCAGCGTCGACTCCGGCCACGCCCGATGTAGCGACCACGCGCTCGTCGCCGGGCACACCACGTCGTAGCGGCCTTGCACGATGACCCCGGGAATACCCTTCAGCAAGTGCGCATCCCGCAGCAACTGGCCGTCGTCGAGGAAGCCGCGATGGTGGAAATAGTGGTTCTCGATCCGGGCGAACGCCAACGCGAACCGCGGCTGCCCGGTCTCGGCGACATGCTCCGGCCGGGGCAGCAGCGAACTCGTCGCACCTTCCCACGTCGACCACGCGACCGCTGCGTCGAGCGCGACGTCCGGATCGGGGGAGTGCAGCAGTCGATGGTAGGTGTCGACCGGATGCTCGCCTGGTGCGGCGCCGGCGAGCGGTGCGCAGAACTTCTCCCACAGATCGGGGTAGATCTGTCCGGCCCCACCGTTGTAGTACCAGTCGATCTCGCTGCGCCGCAACAGGAATATCCCGCGCAGGACAAGTTCGGTGACTCGCTCGGGATGCCGCTGCGCGTACGCAAGCGCGAGCGTCGATCCCCAGGAGCCGCCGAACACCTGCCAGCGGTCGACTCCGAGGGTCGTGCGCAACAGTTCGATGTCGCGGAGCAGATGGTCGGTGGTGTTCGTGGACAGGTCCGCACCGTCTGCGACGTGGGGTACGGACCGGCCGCAGCCGCGCTGATCGAACAGCACGATGCGGTAGGCGGCCGGGTCGAAGAACTGCCGGTGCGCCGGGGATGTTCCGCCGCCGGGGCCGCCGTGCAGGAACACCACGGGCTTGCCGTTCGGGTTGCCGCTGACCTCCCAGTACACGTGCTGGCCGTCGCCGACGTCGAGCATGCCCTGCTCGTGCGGCGCGATCGGGGGATACGGCCCGCGCCGCGGTGTCATCGGCAGTCCAGGCGTCATCAGTAGCCCACGAGCGAGGACGCGAAGTCCGGGATCTCGAGCGCCTTCAGTGCCTCGTCGCGAATATCCGGGCATTGCGCGGCGGTGATCTCGTCGATGCGGCCACGGTCACCGGCCAGCGCGATCAGATCGACGCCGTTCGCGGCGCCCCACTCGCCGACGAGCAGATTCAGGCCCGGCTTGCTCATCGACGGCGTGTAAGTGCGCCAGCTCTGCAACTGGCCGTCGATCCGGGTACACAGGTCCGCTGCCTGCGCCTCGGTGACCCCACCGGGAAGTGCTGTGGGGGTGCCGGCGTCGGCGGGTGCGGGATCGGTCGGGGTGCCGGGCGCGGGGGCGGATCCGGGCGCGCAGGCGCCGAGCACAGTGATCGTGGCGGCAGCGGCGACGGCCGCGGTCAGTGTGCGTCGGAGTCCGGTCATGGATTCACCTCTGGGGTCGGGCGGGTCGATGTCGACACCGAGTGTGCCACCCGCGCACCGGAGCCTGCCGCCGCCACCACTCACCCGCGGTCGGCGATGATCCGCGCGATGTTGCGTTCGGCGAGCGCGGCGATCGTCAGCGACGGATTCGCCGTGCCGGTGCTCCCGGGGATCAGGGCGCCGTCGACGACGTACAGGCCGCGATGCCCGTGCACACGACCGTAGCCGTCGGTGACCTCACCCAGGACGGCACCGCCGAGCGGATGAGCAGTGAAGGACGCGTTGACGTCCGTGGCCATCGGTTTCGCCCCCGGCACGGTGCCCCCGGCCTCCGCCATCGCGTTGTGCACGGCGCGCAGCGCGTCGACACTGTCCCGTTCGCCGCCTGCCGGCCAGTTCACGACGGCCCGGTCGGTGCCGGCGTCGTAGGTGACGTCGGTGCGGCGCGAGTCGAGGGTCATGCCGAGAGACGCGAGCATGCCCACATCCTTCGCAGTACCCGCCACGAACCAGTTCTCGAGACTCAGCGGCATCCCGGTCTCGTCGACGATCCGCGATGCCGACGGGGCACCCTGATCGCCACCGAAACCGTCGGTGACGGCGAACGAACGGACCAGCACGGCGTCGCCGTTGGTGCCCCAGCCGCGGCCGACGTGGTCGTTGAGGTTCGCCAGCGCTCCGGTGTGGCGGGCACGCAGCAGCAGTTCGGTGGTGCCGACCGACCCGGCGCCGAGCACAAGCTTGTCGCAGGTCAGTGTCTGCGAGCGCAGTACCGCACCGAACGGGTCGACGACGTCGACCTCGACGCGGTACCGGCCGTCGGGTTCCTGACCGACGGCGAGCACCCGGTGCGCGTGGCACACGAGTGCCCGTCCGGTGTTCTCGGCCGCCGGAATGTAGTTCTGGGTCAGGTCGAACTTGGCGCCGTTGGAGTTGCCGAGGTTGCTCTCACCGGCGATCGCCGAGCGTCGGACCCGTCCGGCGAGCTCGTCCCGCACGACATCCCAGTTCCAGATGCCGTCGATGGGGTGCGGGGCGTATCCGGCGGCGCGGGCGTCGTCGTCCCACCGCCGCGAGTGGGTGAACTCGGCGGCGGCATAGACGTCGTCGGGCATCGCCTGAAGGCGCAGCATCGACCGCACCTTCGGATACCAGGTGGAGTTCATCTCCCGATAGTCGAGCCGGGAACCGAACACGTGCTCGAAGAAGCGCTGCTCCGGCGCGATCATCACCCCGGTGAACACGATCGAGCCACCACCGACCGCGGCACCGTTCCACACCGACAGATTCGGATAGTCGACGACGTCGAGGACACCGGCGAAATCGTCGCAGATGACCGGGACGCCGGTCGGTCCGATGAACGCCTTGCGGTGATAGAGGCCGCGGCCGTCGGCGAGCAGGTCGGTGGTGAAAATTTCGCGCTGCGGGTCGCGCGGCCAGCGCAGGCCACGTTCGAGGACGGTGACACGGCTGCCGGATTCGGCCAGGCGCAGCGCGGCGGCGCTCGCGCCGAAACCGGATCCGACGACGATGACCTCGGAGTGGTCGGGTGCGGTGGGAGGAGCGGCGAAGAGTTCGGGTACCAAACGCGGGTAGGCGTCGGATCCGACCGGCAGGGCGGACGCGGGGCGAGCCCCGGCGAGTCCCGGACCGAACATGGCGGCTGCCGCCAAGGTCGATGCCTGCAGGAAACGACGTCGCTTCATCCAATGCCCCCCATAAGGTGTCCGGCGCAACCGGGAGCGGGCCGTCCGGCCCGTCCGCTACCGGCGGTTACTGTAACCGCCGCACCGGTTCCAAAGCCATCCCTACCGGGTGTGACGCCGATCAGCCGGGGCGGTCAGAACGAGTGCTCCGGGCCGGGGAACGTGCCCGCGGCGACCTCGGCGGCGTACTCCGTTGCGGCACGCCGCAGTTCGTCGCCGACGTTGCCGAACTTCTTGACGAACTTGGCGGTCTTGCCGCTGGTGTACCCGGCCATGTCCTGCCACACCAGAACCTGTGCGTCGCACTCGCTGCCCGCGCCGATACCGACGGTGGGGATGGTCAGCTTGCGGGTTACCTGGCCGGCCAGTTCGGCCGGGACCATCTCCATCACGACGGAGAACGCGCCGGCTTCTTCGACCGCGATCGCATCGGCGACGAGTTGTTCGGCACCGTCGCCGCGGCCCTGCACACGGAACCCGCCGAGGGTGTTGACGGACTGCGGGGTGAATCCGATGTGGGCCTGCACCGGAATGCCGGCCGCGGTGATCGCCGCGATCTGCGGGGCAACGCGTTCGCCGCCCTCGAGCTTCACCGCGTGGGCGCCGCCCTCCTTCATGAACCGGATCGCCGTCGCGAGTGCCTGCTCGGGTGACGCCTCGTACGTGCCGAACGGCAGGTCGGCGATCACGAGCGCGTGCGGTGCGCCGCGGACGACGCCGCGGACCAGCGGCAACATCTCGTCGACGGTGACCGGCACGGTGGTGTCGTAGCCGTAGACGACGTTCGCGGCGGAATCTCCGACGAGCAGCACCGGAATATCCGCCTCCTCGAAGAGGCGGGCGGTGGAGTAGTCGTAGGCGGTCAGCTCGGCCCAGCGTCGGCCCTCGGCCTTCATCGCCTGCAGATGATGCACGCGAGTCTTGCGCTTGGGGGTCTCGGACGCGGCTCCGCCGCCGTACACGGAAGTCATGTTGTCGGACATCGCTGTCCCTTTCTGCCTCGAGGCCCGTTCGGGTCCCCGGGTTGGTGATGACGACCCCGAGTCTGCCACCGTCCCCGCTGCGGGTGCATCGGGCCGGTCGGTGCGATTGGTCACAGTTCGCTGCCTGTTCGGTCCGGCAGACGCCGTGGCTAGCATCGGTGCCGTGCCGAAACTCACCGCAGGGCCGAAACCCACCGCAGGGCCGAAACCCACCGCAGGGCCGAAACCCACCAGCGGGCTCCGCTCCCGTGTCCTCGCCGGCGTGGCGGTCGCCGGTCTCGCGCTGGTCACCGCGTGCAGTTCCGCTCCCGAGAGCACCACGACGACAGCGGTGCCCGCGGCCCCGGTCGGTGTTCCGGACGGACTGGAACGGTTCTACGAGCAACCGGTGACGTGGGAGTCGTGCACGGACTTCGGCGCCGACGGCAGCTATCTGAAACGTGCGGGCGCGCAGTGCGCGCGCATCACCGTCCCCCTCGACTACGCCGACCCCGACGGCGCCACCGCGACGATCGCGATCTCGCGGGTGGCGGCGAGCGGTGATCGGATCGGATCCATGCTGGTCAATCCGGGTGGGCCGGGTGCGTCCGGTCTCGGCATGGCCACCGTCGCCACCTCGACGGAACTCGCCGATCGATTCGACGTCATCGGGTTCGATCCGCGTGGTGTCGGCGAGTCCGAACCCGCGGTGCTCTGCCTGACCGACGCGGAGGCGGACGCCGAGCGGGCACTCGACGACGGCGATATGACACCCGAGGGCATCGCCGAATCCGAGAAGCGCAACCAGGAGTACGCCGACGCGTGCGTCGAGCGGTCGGGGGTGGATCTGCTCGCCCATGTCGGGACGCGCGAGGTGGTTCGCGACATGGACGTGATCCGAGGGGTCCTCGGCGACGAGAAGTTGACGTACCTCGGTTTCTCGTACGGCACGCGCCTGGGCACTGTGTACGCGGAGACGTTCCCCGATCGTGTCCGCGCGCTCGTCTTGGACGGTGCGCTGGACCCCGAGCAGGGGCCCGTCGACGAGGTGATGCTGCAGGCCGCCGGATTCCAGACGGCGTTCGACGCGTTCGCCGCGGACTGCGCCGGCTACGACACGTGCGCGCTCGGCGACGATCCTGCGCAGGCGGTCACCCGATTCCGCGCGCTGGTCGATCCGCTCGTCGCGACCCCTGCGCGCACCACCGATCCGCGGGGGCTCAGTCACCGTGACGCGATCACCGGTGTGCAACAGGCGCTGTACTCGCCGAGTCTGTGGGGGTCGCTGCGCGGTGGCCTGACGTCGCTGTCCGACGGCGACGGCGACACGCTGCTGTTGCTCGCCGACATGTACGAGGGGCGCGCCGAGGACGGCACCTACAGCAACATCAACGACGCGTTCAACGCGATCCGGTGCGTCGACGACCCGCGGATCACCGATCGGGCTGTGGCGGGCGAGGCCGACACCCGGTTCCGGGAGGTCGCGCCGTTCCTGGACGACGGACGCGGGACGGGGCAGGCGCCGCTCGACCTGTGCGCGATCTGGCCGGTTCCCAACACCGGAGAGCCGCACACCCCGGACGTCCCGGGGCTGGCGCCGGTGCTGGTCGTCTCGACCACCGAGGACCCCGCGACTCCGTACCAGGCCGGGGTGGATCTGGCCCGTCAGTTGGGGGGCGCACTCATCAGTTTCACCGGAACGCAGCACACGGTGGTACTCGACGGGGAGCAGTGCGTCGACGACCCGGTGATCCGGTATCTGGTGTCGCTCGAGGTGCCGGAATCCGACCCGCACTGCTGACCGCCGGTGAGTGTGAGCGACACGCCGTACCGATAACTCACCGATGTAACACGGAGTTAACGCCCAGTGCCTAGTCTCGCCCTATGGATCGCCAGAAGGAGTTCGTGCTCCGCACCCTCGAAGAGCGCGACATTCGGTTCGTGCGTCTGTGGTTCACCGACGTCGTGGGCACATTGAAATCCGTGGCGATCGCCCCGGCCGAGCTCGAAGGAGCCTTCGAGGAGGGCATCGGGTTCGACGGCTCGGCCATCGAGGGCTTCTCCCGCATCTCCGAGGCCGACATGGTGGCGCGCCCCGATGCCACCACCTTCCAGGTGCTGCCGTGGACGGACGATCGAGCCCACCAGTATTCGGCACGGATGTTCTGCGACATCACCATGCCCGACGGAACACCGAGCTGGGCGGACCCGCGGCACGTGCTGCGCCGTCAACTCAACAAGGCATCCGACCTGGGCTTCAGCTGCTACGTGCACCCGGAGATCGAGTTCTTCCTCATCGAGAACGGTGAGGCGGGCGCGGCACCGATTCCGGCCGACGACGGCGGCTATTTCGATCAGTCCGTGCACCGGTCGGCGCCGCACTTCCGCAGGCACGCGATCGACGCGCTCGAATCGATGGGCATCTCGGTGGAGTTCAGTCACCACGAGACCGCACCGGGCCAGCAGGAGATCGACCTGCGTTACGCCGATGCGCTGTCGATGGCCGACAACGTGATGACCTTCCGCTACGTGGTCAAAGAGATCGCGATGGCCGAAGGAGTCCGCGCGACGTTCATGCCCAAGCCGTTCCAGGAGCACGCGGGTTCCGCGATGCACACGCACATGAGCCTGTTCGAGGGCGAGAACAATGCGTTCCACGACCCCGACGATCCGCTGCAGCTCTCCGCGACCGGCAAGGCGTTCATCGCCGGAATCCTCGAACATTCCAACGAGATCAGCGCCGTCACCAATCAGTGGGTGAACTCCTACAAGCGCATCGTGCACGGTGGCGAAGCCCCCACGGCCGCCTGCTGGGGCCCGTCGAACCGCTCGGCGCTGGTGCGTGTGCCGATGTACACGCCGAACAAGGCGTCGTCGCGGCGCGTCGAGATCCGCACCCCCGACTCGGCCTGCAACCCGTACCTGACGTTCGCGGTGTTGCTGGCCGCCGGACTGCGCGGTATCGAGAAGGGCTACGAGCTCGCGCCCGAGTCCGAGGACGACGTGTGGGCGTTGACCTCCGCGGAGCGTCGCGCGATGGGCTACCGCGAACTGCCGACCGACCTCGACATCGCCCTGCGCGAGATGGAGAAGAGCGAACTGGTCGCCGAAGCGCTCGGCGAGCACGTGTTCGACTTCTTCCTGCGCAACAAATGGCGGGAGTGGGAGAACTACCGTAGTCAGGTCACACCGTTCGAGCTGGAGCAGTATCTCGGTCTGTAGCCGGACGTGAGTAGGGTGAGTGGCGTGCGACCGCGGGCAGGGAACGTCGACAGGAAACCGGCCGGGACGGAACCGGGGGTGGGCGCGTGGTGAAACCGCCGCCCGCCCGGTCCGCGATTCCCGGACCGGGCCGGCTGGGACTCGTCGAACCCACGGCCGCAGCCGAACTCGCACAACTCGCATGGAACGGCACCGACAGCATCGAACTGTTGTGGTCGCTGTCCCGAGCCGCGAATGCCGACCTCGCGCTCCGGACCCTCGCGCGCCTGCACGAGGCACTCGGGGACGCGGGATGGACCGAACTCGACACCGCGCTGCGGTTCGACAAGGGGCTACGGGGACGGTTGTTCGGGCTGTTCGGTGCGTCCGCGGCACTGGGAGATCACGTCGTGGCGCACCCGGATCGCTGGCAGATGCTCACGGGAACCTTGGAACTGCCGGACCGGCACTCGTTCACCGCACGCATGCTCGACAGCGTCGATGCGGTCGCCGAACCCGGGGGCGGCAACGACCCGCTGGTCTATCGCGCCGCGGTCTCCGGTTCGGCCGCGATTCCGGTGCTGCGCACGTGCTACCGGGATCAGTTGATGCTCATCGCCGCCGCGGATCTCGCCGCGACCGTCGAGAACGAGCCGGTCCTGTCGTATATCGAGGTCGGGCACATGCTCGCGGATCTCGCCGACGCGGCGCTGACTGCGGCGCTGGCCGTCGCGGTGGCGACGATCATTCCGGACGGTCCGTGCCCGATCGACATCGCTGTCATCGCGATGGGTAAATGCGGTGCACGCGAATTGAACTATGTCAGCGACGTCGATGTCGTGTTCGTGGCCGAGCCGGCCGATGCCCGCGCGAGCCGCATCGCCGGTGAGATGATGCGGATCGGCACATCGGCGTTCTTCGAAGTCGATGCGGCACTGCGCCCCGAAGGGAAACGCGGCGAACTGGTCCGCACCCTCGACTCGCACATCGCCTACTACACCCGCTGGGCCAAGACGTGGGAATTCCAGGCGTTGCTCAAGGCCCGCCCGATGGCGGGCGACCTGGAACTGGGCCGCCGCTACATCGAGGCGCTCAGTCCGATGGTGTGGACAGCATCCGAGCGTGAAGCGTTCGTGCCGGAAGTGCAGGCGATGCGTCGTCGCGTCGAGGAACTCGTGCCGGCGGAACTGCGCGACCGTGAACTCAAACTGGGCCGCGGCAGCCTGCGCGACGTCGAATTCGCCGTCCAGCTCCTGCAACTCGTGCACGGCCGTGCCGACGAATCGTTGCGAGTGCCCAACACCGTCGAGGCGTTGTCGGCGCTCGCCGACGGCGGATATGTCGGTCGCGACGATGCCGCGAACCTGCGGGCCTCGTACGAGTTCCTGCGGTTGCTCGAACACCGGTTGCAACTGCAGAAACTCAAACGCACCCATACTTTACCGCCCGCAGACGACCGCGAAGCGCTGCGCTGGTTGGCGCGTGCCGCACACATGCGGCCGGACGGCCGCAACGATGCGCTCGGGGTGCTCGAGTCGGAGGTTAAACGGAACTCGGCTCGGGTCCGTAAACTGCACGCCAAGCTGTTCTACCGGCCGCTCCTCGAATCGGTGGCGCGACTCGACGCGGATGCGGTGAGCCTGTCGCCGGAAGGTGCTGTACGTCAGCTCGCGGCACTCGGCTACAGCGCACCGGAGCACGCACTCGGGCACCTGACCGCCCTGTCCGGAGGTGCCTCGCGGAAAGCGCGAATCCAGGCGCTGATACTTCCTCAGCTACTCGAATCACTCAGCGACACAGTTGATCCCGATGCGGGATTGTTGGCCTACCGTCGGCTGTCCGATGCCATGTACAACGCGGTGTGGTTCCTGCGGACTCTGCGCGACGAACCGTCGGTCGCGGAACGGCTGATGACGGTGCTCGGATCGTCTGCGTTCGTCCCGGACCTGCTCATCAACGCCCCCGATGTGGTGCGTTTGTTCGCCGACGGTGTCAGCGGACCGCGACTGCTCGAACCGCAACCCGACGAGGTCGCCAAGGCGATCGTCACCTCGTCGGCGCGGTACGACGATCCGGTCCGTGCGATCGGTGCGGCCCGGTCGTTGCGCCGCGCCGAACTCGCCCGTGTTGCGAGCGCCGACATCCTCGGCATGCTCGACGTTCCCCAGGTGTGCCGGGCGTTGTCGAGCGTGTGGTCCGCGGTGCTGGAGGCGGCGTTGGCCGCGGTGATCCGCGCGTCCGAGCAGAAGCAGGGCCCGGCACCGGCGCGTATCGCGGTCATCGGTATGGGTAGGCTCGGCGGTGCCGAACTCGGCTACGGATCCGACGCTGATGTGCTGTTCGTGTGCGAGGTGCTGCCCGGTGCCGACGACGCCGTGGCGGTGAAGTGGGCCAACCAGATCGCCGAACAGGTCCGCACACTGCTCGGCGCACCGAGTACCGACCCGCCTCTCGAAGTGGACGCCGGTCTGCGGCCGGAGGGCAGGAGTGGGCCGCTCGTGCGGACGTTGACCGCGTACCAGGCGTACTACGCGCAGTGGGCGCAGGCGTGGGAGGTGCAGGCACTGCTCCGCGCGCACCCCGCGGCAGGCGACCCGGATCTGGGCTTGCGTTTCCTGCACATGATCGACGCGGTGCGCTATCCGGCGGGCGGGGTGTCGCAGGACGCTGTCCGCGAGATTCGGCGGATCAAGGCCCGCGTCGACGCGGAGCGACTGCCACGCGGCGCGGACCCCGCGACACACACCAAGTTGGGTCGCGGCGGACTCGCGGACATCGAATGGACCGTGCAGTTGCTGCAGTTGCAGCACGCCGATCGAATCCCGGCGCTGCACAACACCTCGACGCTCGAGACGCTCGATGCGATCGGCGCCGCCGAGTTGGTGAGCGAGGAGGATGTCGAGTTGTTGCGCGAGTCCTGGATCACGGCGACCCGTGCCCGCAATGCGCTGGTGCTGGTGCGGGGCAAACCGACCGATCAACTGCCCGGCCCGGGCAAGGTACTCACCGCCGTCGCGAGGGTTGCGGGATGGACCGGTGACGCGTCGGAGTTCCTCGACCACTACCTGCGGGTGACGCGCCGTGCCCGTGGTGTTGTCGAGAGGATCTTCGGGGGAGCCGACAGTGGACGCATCGGCGGTGCCGACAGTGGACGCATCGGCGGTGCCGACAGTGGACGCTGAGCCGGTGCTGCGCGGTCGGCGGAGCTACCCGAATTTCCTTCTCCGACAGGAGTGTGCGTGACATCGAACGCCCCGACCGCTGACGAGGTGGCTGCCGCGCTCGATGCGTTGCGCACCCGGGTGCCGCTGGTGCAGTCGTTGACGAATGTTGTCTCGGCGAATTTCGTGACCAATGTGTTGCTCGCGGCCGGAGCTGTCAACGCGCACATCGACAATGTCCATGAGGCGGCCGGATTCGCGCGGATCGCCGGTGGTGTTCTGGTCAATCTCGGCACACCGGACGACGGTACGGCTGCGGCGTTCATCGCGGCTGCCGGCGCCGCGCATGACGCCGGAATCCCGTGGGTGCTCGACCCGGTCGGTGTCGGGGGATTGCCGTGGCGCACCGGGTTGGCCGTCGAGTTGTTGGTGTTGCGTCCCACCGCGATTCGTGGCAATGCGTCGGAGATCATCGCGCTTGCCGGGTTCGGTGGCGACACTCGCGGCGTCGACAGCGCGGCCACGGCTGAGGCTGCGCTGCCTGCTGCGTGTGCGTTGCTCGAATATGCTGATGTGGTATCGGCTTCCGGTCCGGTCGACTATTTGGTCGGGCGTGGGCGTGATGGTGCGATCGTGGGGGTCCGTATCGCAGGAGGTAGTGCGCTGTTGCCGCGCGTGACCGCCACGGGTTGTTCTCTCGGTGGTCTGGTCGCCGCCTATCTGGCGGTGGCGCCGACTCCGCTGATCGGTCTAGCGGCCGCGCACTCGCACGTCGCGGTTGCCGCCGAGATCGCGGAGGGGAACTCGGCGGGGCCGGGTTCGTTCGCCGTCGCCTACCTCGACGCGCTGTACACGGTCGATGCGGATGCGGTGCGGGAACGCGTTCGCATCGAGGAACTCCACTTCCCGGAGTAGTGCCCCGAACCGATGTGGTTCACGACCTCGTGGGCGGGACGTGTGCGCCGACGATGCGGTGGATGAGTCGGGCCGCCGTCCGGGCGGTGCGGCCGTCCACGTCGAGCGACGGGTTGAGTTCGGCGACGTCGACGACGGCGAGTTGTCCGCTGGCACTCACCCGGTCGCAGACGTGTTGGATCGTTTCGAGGGGGACACCGTAGGCCGCGGGTGCACTCACGCCGGGGGCGACGGCGGCGGGTAGGACGTCCAGATCGATTGTCAGGTAGACGATGTCGACATCGGCGAGGAAGTCGTCGACGAACTCGTCCACGACGGCGCGGTCCAGGAGACCGCACCGGTCGTCGGGGAGGAACCGGACGCCGAGGCGTCGCGCCGTGTCGAACAGCGCGGTGGTGTTGCTGGGCTGGCTGATACCGAGGACGTCGTACCGGTGCCTCGTGCCCGCGGTGTCCTCGGCCTCGGCGATCTGCCGGAACGGTGTGCCCGAGCTCGGCACCGGGTCGGTGCGGAGATCGAAGTGCGCGTCGAGATTGAGGATGCCGAGGCGGGGATGTCGGTGCCGCAGTTCGGATGCGGCGACACCCAGGTAGGTGCCGTAGGCGACTTCGTGACCGCCGCCGAGGACGACCGGGAGTCGCCCGGCATCGAGTGCCGCCGATACCGCCCGGCCGAGGGCGGCCTGGCCGCTTTCGAGGTCCTCGCCGGTCACCGTGATGGTGCCGGCATCGGTGAGGGGTAACGGTTCGGGGAGCGCCATCGACGCGAGGGCGCCGCGCAGCGCGTCGGGACCGCTCGCGGCGCCGCGCCGTCCCTTGTTGCGGCGGACACCTTCGTCGCTGGCGAACCCGATCAGGACGGTGCCGGAGCCGGGTTCGGGGGCATACGGGGTGATGGCCTGGTGCCAGCGCAGATGGTCCGGGGTGTCGCCGTCGATGCGACCGGACCAGGGTACGGGGGCGATGTCGACGTCGATCTGGTAGCTCATGCGTGGCTCCCTGCGGTGGTCGCGGTGCTGTCGGCGGCGAGCACGCCGTCCTTGAACACCTCGCGGATCAGCGGCACACCCGGACGGTAGGCCAGGTGCAGATGCGACGGTGCGTCCAGTCCGATTGCATCGGCGCGGGCACCGATGCGCAGGCTACCGACGTCCTCGCGTTGCAACGCACGGGCACCGCCGGCCGTCGCGGCCCACACGGCCTCGTCGGGCGTCATGTGCATGTCGCGGACGGCGATGGCGATGCAGAACGGGAGGTTGGTGGTGTAGCAGGTGCCGGGATTGCAGTCCGCGCCCAGCGCGACCGTGACGCCTGCGTCGAGAAGCGCGCGAGCGTCGGGATACTTGTTGCGGGTGGAGAAGTCGGCGCCCGGCAGCAGGGTCGCCACCGTCGAGCTACCGGCGAGGGCGTCGATGTCGGCGCGGTCGACGTAGGTGACGTGGTCGACCGAGGCCGCACCCATCTCGACGGCCAAGCGGACGCCCGGACCCTCGCCGAGTTGGTTGCCGTGCACACGGGGTATCAGTCCGTGCGCGATACCGGCGCCGAGCACCGCGTGCGCCTGTTCACGGTTGAAGGCGCCGCGTTCGCAGAATACGTCGATCCACTTCGCGTGCGGGGCGCAGGCGGGAATCATCTCGTCGACCACCATCGCGACGTAATCGTCGGCGCGGCCGGTGAACTCGGGCGGCGGGACGTGCGCCGCGAGCAGGGTGACCTCGTCGGTGAAGCGTCCGGCGATCTGCGCGCTGCGCAGTTCGTCGGCTGTGGTCTGCCCGTAGCCGGTCTTGCATTCGACGGTGGTGCTGCCCGAACGCAGTGATTCGTCGAGCAAGCGGCGCACGTTCGCGGCGAGGTCGTTGTCGCTCGCGGCGCGTGTCGCCTCGATGGTGGTGCGGATACCACCCGCGGCGTACTTCTCGCCCGACATTCGGGCGGCAAATTCCTCGGCGCGTTCGCCCGCGAACACCAGATGCGAGTGGCTTTCGACGAATCCGGGCAGCACGGCCCGGCCGCCGAGATCGTGGCCGGTGTCGGCGGCCGGGGCGTCCGCCGAGTCACCCACCCACGCGACCACGCCGTCCTCGAAGACGACCGCTGCGTCGTGTCGGATTCCCAGGGCGCCGTCGCCGAATGCGGGGTCGTTGGTGACGAGGGTGCCGATGTTCGTCAGTGCGGTGGTCCGGGGACCGGTCGTGGTCACGTGAGGCTCCTGGGTGACTGGTGTGGGGGTCGGTGTTTCGGTGTTTCGGTGGCCGGGGTTCAGGCCCGGGTGTCGACCATCGTGGTGTGCGCCGGGTAGATCATCGTGGCCGGCGGGTGGTTCGTCCGCTTGGCGACCGGGTAGTAGATCAATCCGGTGAACACGATGCCGACGATCCAGGAAATATCCGCGCCGCCCAGCATGTCGGTGATCGGGCCGGTGTACATTTTCTGGGCCAGGAACGGAATCTGAACGAGTACACCGATGCCGTAGACGATCAGGGCGGGGACGTTCCAGGCTCCGTATCGTCCGTTCGGGTCGTACAGCGCGGGAATGTCGATGCGTTCCTTCGAGATCAGGTAGTAGTCGATCAGGTTGATCGCGCTCCACGGCGTGAACACCATGAGCAGCACCAGGACGAAGTTCTTGAAATTGTCCAGGAAGTCCGCGCTGGCGGCGATCGCGATGAACATCGAGACGACGGTGAAGCCGAGAATGTAGAGCGTGCGTGCCCTCGTGGAGATGTGGGTCCGGCCGTTGAACGCGGTGACGGTGGTCAGGATCGACATGAATCCGCCGTAGGCATTGAGGACGTTGACGGTCAACTTGCCGACCACGATCACCAGGTAGATCAGGAACGCGATGATCGCCGGGCCGGCGAGTTCGCCCATGAAGCCGACCTGGTTGCCGAGGAATGCCTCGCCTGCGACGGCGGCGACGAGCGCACCGAAGGTCATCGACCACTGCGATCCGATGACGCTGCCGAGGAAGGTCGACCAGAAGGTGGTGCGTTCGCTGGTCGTGCGCGGCAGGTAGCGGGAGTAGTCGGCAACGTACGGACCGAAGGTCAACTGCCAGCCTGCGCCGAGCGAGATGGCCAGCAGGAAGGTCACGATGTCGAAGTCGATGACGCCGACGTACGCGGCGACGTCGTATTCCAGGAAGAGGCGGACCGCCAGATAGGTGAAGCCGATGATGCCGACGACGGTCGCGATGCGCCCGACGATGTGGATCAGCTTGTAGCCGGTGACCGCGACGAATGCGGTGAGCAGACCGAAGATGACGATGCCGACCGTCGCGTTGTCGATGCCGAGCACCTTGTTCACGGCCTGCCCGGCCAGGACGGTGCCGGTGGCGGCGAAGCCCAGGTACATCAGGATCACGAGCACGAGGGGGATGACCGCGCCCTTGACGCCGAACTGCGCGCGGCTCGAGATCATCTGCGGCAGGCCCATGCGGGGCCCCTGCGCGGAGTGCAGTGCCATCACGGCGCCGCCGAAGACGTTGCCGATCAGCAGGCCCAGGATGGCCCACAGTGCGTCGGCGCCGAAGACGACGGCAAGGGCACCGTCGACGATGGCCGTGATCTGCATGTTCGCGCCGAACCACAGGGTGAACTGGCTGCGCGGGGTTCCGTGGCGTTCGTCATCGGGAACAACGTCGATGGTGCGTCGTTCCGGGGTGAGGAGCACCTCGGATGTGCTGCCGTCGTGTGTCATCGTGCCTGCTCTCTCTGCGGTGACCGCACCGTGAGGCGGGTCGAGATCCGGGGGTGACGTCCACCTACTTCGTGCGTGTGCGCTGGATCACGTCATGCCGATGTGAAATGTATAGGCCTGTATATACAAGTCTGTCAACAGTCGAGCGCGAAGTCGGACGGTTTTCCCTGGTCGCAGGTCAGAAGCCCTTCCCCGGGTTCATCAGGCCGAGCGGGTCGAACGCGGCCTTCACCGCGCGATGGAGATCCATACCGACGTCTCCCACCTCGAGCGCCATCCAGCGTCGCTTCAGGACGCCGACGCCGTGCTCACCGGTCAGGGTGCCGCCCAGATCGAGGGCACGCCGGAACACCTCGTCCGCGGCCGCCCACACCTCGTCCGGAACCGATCCGTCCGCGAGCCGGTCGAACACGAAGGTCGGATGTACATTGCCGTCCCCGGCGTGCGCGACCGTCATGACGGTGACGTCGTGCCGACGCGCGATCTCCTCGATGGACTCGACCATGTCGGGCAGCCGCGATCGCGGCACCCCGACGTCCTCGACCAGGCACTGCCCCAGTCGCTCGGCCGCGGGATACGCGAGGCGGCGGATCTCGAGCAACTGGGCCGACTCGGCGGGGTCGTGCGACAGTGCGACGAAGTCGGCTCCGGCGTCGGTGAAATGCCGTTCGATCGCGGCGGCGGCCACCTCCGCGTCGGGACCGTCGGCCTGTGCGATGAGCATCGCCTCGGTGCCGGGTTCGAGGCCGATGCGTTTCCACTCGTCGATGGCCACCAATGTGGCCCGGTCGATGAGCTCGAGCAGGCTCGGCCCGATCCCCGCGCGCACGACGGCGGCGACCGCGTCCGCGGCGGCGCGCAGCGACGCGAAACTACCGACGATCGTCGCCGGTTCCCGTGGCGGGCGGGGTCGCAGGCGTACGGTCGCGCCGGTGACGATCCCGAGGGTGCCCTCTGAGCCGACCAGGAGCCCGGTCAGGTCGTAGCCGGCGACCCCCTTGACCGTGCGGTGCCCGGTGCGCAGGATCCGGCCGTCGGCGAGGACCACCTCGAGCCCGAGAACGGAGTCGCGGGTCACGCCGTACTTGACGCAGCGCAGTCCACCCGCGTTGGTGGCGATGTTCCCGCCGATCGTGGAGATCCGGAAGCTGCTCGGATCCGGCGCGTACATCAGACCGTGCTCGGCAGCGGCCCGGTCGAGATCGGCATTCACCACACCGGCCTGCACCACCGCCAGTTGGTCCGCGGCGTTCAGTTCGACGATGGTGCGCATCGCCGCGGTCGACACGACCAGGCAGCCGTCGATCGCGGTGGCGCCACCGGCCAGGCCGCTTCCGGCGCCCCTTGGCACCACCGGAACCCGGTGCGCGGTCGCCCACGCCAATGCTGCCGAGACATCGTCGGTGGAGTCCGCGAGCAGCACGGCCAGTGGCCGGCCGGGGACTGCCAGGTGGGCCTCGTCCCTGGTGTAGGCGTCCATGATGTCCGGGTCGGTGACCAGTCGGCTCGAGCCGAGGGTGTCGGCGAGTGCGGTGAGGGGCATCGGTGCTCCTTCGTCGGGTGCGGGCGGCCGGGTTCAGTGTGGACCGGGTTCAGTGTGGACCGGGTTCGGTGTGAGCCGGGTTCAGTGTGGGCCGGGACGGGCGGTGAGGTCGGTGACGGCGGCGAGCACCGCGTTCTCGGCGTCCCGATCACCGACGGTCACCCGCACACCGTCGCCGGTGAACGTGCGGACGGAGACGCCGCGCGCGACGCAGGCCGCCTCGAGTTCGGTCGCCCGGTCGCCCACCGGAATCCACACGAAATTGCCTCCGCTGGGTGGCGTTTCGATTCCCAGATTCGACAGCCCGGAGCGCAGGTGGTGGCGCCCGGATCGCACCGTCGCCACGACCCGATCGGTGTGCGCCGAGTCCGACAGCGCCGCACACGCCGCGGCTTCGGCCACCGAACTCACACCGAACGGGGGAGCAGCCGCATGTAGTGGTGCCGCGACCTCGGAGTCTGCGATCGCGTACCCGGCTCGTAGTCCCGCGAGTCCGTACGCCTTCGAGAATGTGCGCAACACGACGACGTTCGGGTATTCACGCAGCAGCGCGACCCCGTCGACCTGTTCCTCGGCGAACTCGCGGTAGGCCTCGTCGAGGATCACCAGGATGTGCGAGGGGAGCCCGTCCAGGAGTCGGCGCACCTCGGTGTCGGTGAGTTCGGTCCCGGTCGGGTTGTTCGGATTGCACACCAGCACCGCGCGCGTGCGCGGCGTCAGCGCGGCGAGCATGGCATCGACGTCGTGTCGATGCTGCGCATCGAGCGGAACGGGAACCGCGGTGGCCCCGGTGATCCCGATGAGGATCGGGTACGCCTCGTAGCTGCGCCACGCATGGACCACTTCGGTGCCGGGGCCCGTGTAGGCGGTGAGAACCTGCTGGAGCAGTGCGAGTGAACCCGCACCGGTCAGCACCGCGTCGGGCAGCACGGACAGTCGTTCGGCCAGGGCGGCCACCAGGGCGTCGGCGAACAGGGTCGGGTACAGGTGCCCGCGGGCACCGGCGCGCGCGATCGCCTCGACGACGGCGGGGGACGGGGGAACGGTGGCTTCGTTGCTCGACGCGCGCAGGCGAACCGTTGCGGCGCCCGATGCCGTCGAATACCTGGGCAGCGCGTCGATCTCGGGTCGAGGCCGGGGGAGGACGGATGGGCGGGTCACCGGAGCGCTCCGACCTCGTGTTCGGCGGCGGCGACCAGCGCGCCGGACGCGGCGAGTTCGACCACCCGGTCGATCTCGGGTGCGAGGAACCGGTCGGTGCCCGGCCCCGCGACGACTTCGCGAACGGCGCGGACCACGGCACCGGTGCCCGGTGCCGGCTGCAACGGTGCACGCAGGTCGATTCCTCGTGCCGCGGTGAGGATCTCGATGGCGAGCACGCGGGTGAGTCCGTCGACCGCGCGGCGCAGCTTCCGGGCGCCGGACCATCCCATCGACACGTGGTCCTCCTGCATCGCCGACGACGGAATGGAATCGACGCTCGCGGGCGCGGCCGTGCGTTTGAGTTCGGAGACGATCGCGGCCTGCGTGTACTGGGCGATCATCAGTCCGCTGTCCACGCCGGGGTCGTCGGCGAGGAACGGCGGCAGGCCGTGGTTGCGGGCGACGTCCAGGAACCGGTCGGTGCGACGCTCGCTGATGCTCGCGACGTCGGCTGCGACGATCGCGAGGAAGTCGAGCACATAGGCGATGGGGGCGCCGTGGAAGTTGCCGTTCGATTCCACCCGGCCGTCGACGGTGACGACCGGATTGTCGATGGCAGAGGCGAGTTCGCGCAGCGCCACCGTGCGGGCATGCTCGACGGTGTCGCGGGCACCGCCTGCCACCTGCGGGGCGCAGCGCAGTGAGTAGGCGTCCTGCACACGGGTGTCGTCGGGTCCGGCGTGGCTCGCGACGATGGGCGACCCGGCCAGCAGGCGCGTCATGTTGGCGGCGGCCGTGGCCTGTCCGGGATGCGGCCGCAGTGCTTGCAGATCGGCGGCGAACACCCGGTCGGTGCCCAGCAGGCCTTCGACGCTCATCGCGGCGGCGATGTCGGCGAGTGTGAGCAGATGGTCGAGGTCGGTGACGGCGAGCACGAGTTGGCCCAGCATGCCGTCGGTGCCGTTGATCAGGGCCAGACCCTCCTTCTCCGCCAGGACGACGGGGGTCAGGCCGTGCTCGGCGAGCGCCACGGACGCATCGACGAGCTGGCCGTCCGCCGTGCGGACCGGCCCTTCCCCGGACGCCGCGAGCGCGACGTGCGCCAGTGGGGCGAGGTCGCCGGAGCAGCCGAGACTGCCGTACTCGTGGACCACCGGTGTGATTCCTGCGGTCAGCAGGTCGGCGTAGGCCTGTGCGACTTCGGGGCGCACCCCGGTGCGGCCGGTCGCGAGCGTCGACAGGCGCAGCAGCATCAGTGCGCGGACGACCTCCCGCTCCACTTCGGGGCCGGAGCCGGCGGCATGTGATCGAATCAGGCTGCGCTGCAGTTGGGTTCGCATTTGTTGTGGGATGTGGCGGGTGGCCAGCGCACCGAAGCCGGTGGAGACGCCGTATACCGGGCGGGAATCGGCGGCGAGATCGGCGATGCGCGTGCGTGAGTGCGCGATCGCGGCGAGGGTCTTGTCGGTGAGGCGCACCCCCTGGCCGTGGCGGGCGACGTCGACGACGTCCTGGATGGAGACGGGTCCGATTCCGACATCGACGATGCCGGTGGATCGGGTGGTGTGGATCATGAGGACTCCGAAGGCGAGGACGGCTCGGCGGTCGCGGTGGATCGGTGGCCGTGAGAACATTGTGTCTTGTATACGAGACCATAGTCTGGCATGTAAGACAATAGGTGGGTGGGAGTCAGGGAATCAGAGGTGCCCGCTCGCGACCCCGGATTCCGGCTCAGGACTCGAAGGCCTCCTCGGTCATGCGGTCGCTGAGGCTGTCCGAGAAGCGGGCGGCAGCATCGGTGACGAGTTCGGCAAGCTCGGCGAGATCGGAGTCGGTGCGTGCCCCGGTCGGGTACGCGACACCCAGCGCGGCCACCGGACGTCCGTCCCGGGTGACGACCGGTCCCGCGATGCAGGTGACACCGTTGGTGGTCGAATCCCGCTCCACCGCGTATCCCCGTGCACGATCGGCCCGCAGCAGGGTCCGCAGGTCGTCGAGCGATGCCGGTCCCTCGCCGGTCCGCGACGGCCAGGTGTACCCCGCGTACAGCGCACTGAGCTGTTCGGGATCGAGACGTGCCAGGATGGCGCGCCCGACGGCCGTCAGGTGCGCGGGCAGTCGGGTGCCGACTTCAGTCACCAAACGGACGCCCGGCTTGAGCGGCTCACGTTTGTCGAGGTAGATGACGTCGGTGCCCTGCAGGACAGCCAGATGTGAGGTCTCGTCGGCGGCCTGGGTGAGCGCGACCATGTGGCGTTGCCCCTCGCGGTGCAGCGGGCCGGACCGCATGTACGACGCGCCCACCTCGAACGCGGAAACGCCGAGCGTCCAGGCGCGCTGGTCGGGCCAGTACGCGACGAACCGTCGGTCCCGCATCACGTTGAGCAAGTGATGGGTGGTGCTCTTGGGCAGGTCCAGGGCACTCGAGATCTCCGTCGCGGCCATCGGCACGCCCCGCCGGGCGAGCAGATCGAGCACGTCGAGCGCGCGTTCCGCGGACTTGACCCGGCTCGTCGACATCGACACTCCTCTTCTCGAAATCGGCCTGCGGTGGGGCGACCGGCTACGAGGGGACGGTACCTCCCAGTTCCGTCGACAGCCGCGTGCAGTGCTCGACGAGGACCCGCCCGTGCCGCGCGCAGACGTCGTCGTCGAGGCGGTAGGTCGGGCCGACCACGCTCAATGCCCCCACGATGCGGCCGATCGCATCGTAGATGGGTGCGGCCACGCCGGTGGAGTGGTCCTCGATGGTGTCGTGGGCGATCGCGTAGCCGTCCGCACCCACCTCGCCGAGCAGGGCAGCACCCACCGCCGTCCCGACGAGGGGAACGGTCTGCCCCACCCATCCCATGTGGCGGATCGCGTGGGTGCCTTCGATCTGCCCCAGATACAGTGCGGTTCCCCGCGGCCCGGGCGCCGACAGGTATGTCGACTCCCGGGTGATCGCGGCGATCTCGGTCATGGCCGGCCGTGCCCGCAGGAGCAACTGGTTGTCGGCGATGGCGGTGGCGCCGATCTGCAGCAGCCGCGGACCCACCCGGTAGACGTTGTCCTCACCGCGGAGCACGAACTCGGTCTGTTCGAGGCTGCGGATCAGCCGCAGCGCCGTGCTGGTCGCAAGATCGGTGGTCTTCGCGGCGTCGGCGAGGGTCAGACCACCGTGCTCGATGATCGCACCGAGCAGTTCGAATGCGCGGGCGACGCTGCGCGTCGTGTCACCGGGGGCCATATGTGTCTCCCATACCGTGTCGCTCCCACACCGTGTTACTCCCACACCGTGTCGCCCCACGCGGGGGCGCCGGCCGATCGGCCGACGCCCGAGAATCTATCGCGAGCGGGCCTCACCGAGAATCTCG
>NZ_JBAQXC010000289.1:0-10587 GCF_049299235.1 Rhodococcus sp. (in: high G+C Gram-positive bacteria)
AGCACGTCGTCCCTGACCGGCCTCGCGCCCGCGTCGGCGGCACCGGTGCGGGTGTTCAACAACAGTGAGGTCGCGGGCCTGGCCGCGCAGACCGCGAGCCTGCTCGAGGACGACGGGTTCACCATCAGCGAGACCGGCAACTACAGCGACGGACTGATCGCCACCACTTCCGTCTTCTACGGGACGGGCCGCGGCGAACAGGAGACCGCCGAAGCTGTCGCCGCGGCCCTCGGGGTGACCGCCCAGCCCCGATTCGCGGGTATCGCGGACTCCTCACCCGGTGTCATCGTCATCGTCACCTCGCAATGACGGCGAGCCCGGCCCGGTTATGATCGTGTGACTTTCCGGCATTTCGAAGGAGCGGTTTGATGGCCTCGAGTTCCACCCGTCGCATGTCCTGGCGTGTGCTAGCCCCGATCGTCGCGATCGCTGCGGTGGGCCTGAGCGCCTGCAGCAACAGCCAGGAGCCGTCCGACGTTCCCGGCACCACCCCGCCGGTGTGGACCGGTTCGTCGGCGCCGGAAACCGGCGCGCACGGCGAAACCCACGAGACCGCCACCAGCGGCGCATCCGCTCACGGTGCCGAATCACTGTCGGCCACCCTGCAGACCCCGACCGGCGGGGACGCGGGCACCGTGACATTCGCCGGCCACGGTGACGCCGTCGACGTGACGATCACCCTGGAGGGTTTGCCCGTCGGCTACCGGGGCGTGCACGTGCATTCGATCGGCAAGTGCGAACCCAACTCGACGGCGCCGACCGGCGGTGAACCCGGAAACTTCCTGTCCGCCGGCGGACACCTGCAGGCGCCCGGCCACACCGCCGTCCCGGAAAGCGGCGACCTCGGCGCGTTCGTCGTCGGCGCTGACGGCACCGCGACGGCCACCGTCACCACCACCGCCTTCACGATCGCCGATCTGGAAGGCCCTGACGGCACGTCCGTCGTTGTGCACGAGGAAACCGCCGGCGGCGCGCGTCTCGCGTGCGGCGTGATCGGCTGATCGGGGCACCAGTAATACGTTTCACAGCACTTCACCGCCCAGTGCCCGCGCGACCGGCAATCGGTCGTGCGGGCACTGTGGTTGGATTCGGATGTGTCTGTTGAGTTCCCCGGTTCGCCGCGCCCCACGATCGGTGTGGAATGGGAGATCGCGCTGGTCGACAAGTCGACGCGGGATCTGTCGAACACCGCTGCGGTCGTGTTCGACTCGGTCGAGGCGCATGCCGGACAGACCCCCCGGCTGACCAAGGAGTTCCTGCGCAACACCGTCGAGTTGGTCACGGACGTACACGACACGGTCGCCGAGGCCGTCGACGATCTGTCCGAGTCGCTCGATCTGTTGCGGGCCGCCGCGGATCCGCTCGGCGTCGACCTCATGTGCGCCGGAACCCATCCGTTCGCCCAGTGGACCGACCAGGTGGTGACCCGCACGCCCGACTACGACGAGATGATCGAGCGGACCCGATGGTGGGGACGGCAGATGCTCATCTGGGGCGTGCACGTGCACGTGGGCGTCTCGTCGGCGGAGAAGGTCGTCCCGATCCTCAACGCAATGCTGGTGAAGTATCCGCACCTGCTGGCGCTGTCCGCGTCGTCGCCGATCTGGGCGGGATTCGACACCGGCTATGCGAGCAACCGGGCGTTGATGTTCCAGCAGTTGCCCACCGCGGGACTGCCCTATCACTTCGCGAACTGGGCCCAGTACGAATCGTTCATCGAAGATCAGCTCAAATCGGGTGTCATCGGCAAACCCGGCGGCATGCACTGGGACATTCGGCCGGCGCCGAAGTGGGGCACCCTCGAGGTCCGGGTGTTCGACGGCATCACCAACCGCAGGGAACTGGCCGCGCTCGTCGCGCTCGTCCACTCCCTCGTCGTGTACTTCGACGAATGCCTCGAACGCGGTGAGGAACTGCCGACGTTGCAGCCGTGGCACGTCAAGGAGAACAAGTGGCGGGCCGCGCGGTACGGGCTCGACGCCGAGGTGATCCTCGACCCGGCGTGCAACGAGAGACTCGTCACCGACGACCTGCACGACCTGCTCGAACAACTGACACCGACCGCGGCGCGACTCGGCTGTGCAGACGAACTGGCGACGGTCGCGGACATACCCGTCGTCGGGGCCTCCTACCAGCGCCAACGTCGCGTCGCGGAGGCCAACGCCGGCGACCTCGTCGCGGTCGTCGATTCGCTGGTCGACGAGCTGCGTCACTGACGACGGCCGCGGTTCGGGCCATGTTCACCGGGTGTTTACCATCATCCGGTGTCGATGACGGAAGCCTCACCCGCGGAACTGGTACCGCGCCCCCGTGCCCACTGGTTCGTGCCGGTCGCGTTGAGCGGTGCGGTCGCCGGGATCGTGCTCGCCGAGATCGTCGCACGGTACGCCGGATTCACCGGCCCGCTGCCGGGACTGTTCGGCGACATCGCCGGAGTCCCACAGTCCGCGTCGGTTCCGTGGGCCGGGCTGGTCCTGGCGACGGTGGGCTTGACCGTCCGCGATCGCTGGCCGGCGCTCGGTGTCGCCGTGCTGATCGACACCGCATTCCTCGCCGACCGCTACCTGACCGGCGGGCCGCTCACCGTCGGGAACGGCCCGACGATCGTGCTGGGACTACTCGCCGTCTATGCGGTGACCGTGCTGACCGGCGAGACCCGGCGCGGCGCGCTCCGCGGAATCGGGCTCGGCGTCCTGCTGGTCCTGTCGGTGAAGATCGGGGATGCGTGGCTGAAGATCACCGTCCTCGCCGGCCCCGACGTGCTCGACGAGTACGTCCAGCTCGCCGATCATGCGCTCGGCAATCCGTCGTGGGTGGCGGGGCAACTCCTCGACCAGCTCGGCTCGCCCGCGTACGCGGTGCTGCATTGGGTGTATATCGAACTGCCCGTCGCGGCCATCGTCGTCGCCGTGTACCAGTTGCGCAATGTCGGCGCCGGGCGCCCGTGGCCGGCACATCACCTCGTGCGCACGTTCCTGCTCATCGGTCTGGTCGGACCACTGTTCTACGTGCTGTTTCCCGTGGTCGGCCCGGTGTTCGCGTTCGGTGACGCCGGCGACGGCTGGCAGATCGCCGACGCCTGGCCCTCGTGGGCCCCGTGGAACCCGCAGCCCGCGCCGATCCCGTTCGACGATGCGACTCCCCGCAACTGCATGCCCAGTCTGCACACCGCATGGGCGACGGCTCTGTTCCTGCATTCGCGCAGCGGCCCGCGGTGGCTGCGATGGACGGGCACAGGATGGCTGGTGTGTACCCTCGCTGCGACCCTCGGGTTCGGCTACCACTACGGCGTGGATCTGGTGACCGGCGCGGTGCTGGTGCTGACCCTGGAATCGGCGTTGCGCGACCCGGACCGTGGGTGGGGATTGTTCCGGATCAGGCTGGTCGCCGGCGGTGTCCTGCTCATCGCGGCACAACTCGTCGTCTACCGCTATCTGCCGGGCGTGCTGGCCCAGCACGCGTTGATCGCGGGTCCGCTGCTGCTCGGCTCGCTGGCGGCGATGGTGCTCGCGTTCCGCTCGGCGTTCCCCGCTCAGGAACCGGAAGTCGGCTCGTCGTCGGAGTCGATGAGTCCGTCACGTCCCAACTGTTCGCGGTAGGCGACCCGGCCGACCCGGTGCGCGATGACCGGTGCGGTGAGCACCATGAACATGCCTGCCAGTGCCAGCATCCAGATGTCGACGTTGCCGCGCAGGATCAGCATGGCGCCGCCCAGCACGAACAGCAAGCCGATCACCTGCGGTTTCGTTGCCGGGTGCATGCGTGAGAGGGTGTCGCGGAACCGGACGATGCCGATCGCGGCGGTCAGTGAGATGACCGTCCCGATCAGGATCAGAATGTGGCCGGCGAAGTCGATCGCGGTGTTCATCGGTCGTCACGCACCCGGAACCGGGCGACCGACACGGAACCGATGAACCCGACCAGCGCGAGCGCCACGATCGCCGGGGCGATCGTCGTATCCCCGCTGTAGACCGCCCACAGGGCAAGCCCGCACATCGCGATCGCGAGGATCGCGTCCACCGCGACCAGGCGGTCCAGCGACGTCGGACCGGCCAGCACCCGATATGTGATGAGTAGCGAGGAGATCAGCAGCAGAATGCCGCTGACGGTCAGTATCGTCGTCATGGCGTTTCCTCCGAGGAACTCTTCCACGCGCTGGGCTGCCAGTCGACGTCCCGCTCGAATGTGTGGATGAGCAATCGTTCGATGCGCCGCGCCGAACGATAGAAGTCGGCGACGGCACGGTCGGTGCTCACATCCAGCACATGGACGTACATGATCCGGCGGTTCTGGTCGATCTCGAGGACCATCGTGCCGGGAATGTTGTTCATGATGTCCGTCCACAGCGTGAGCACGAGATCGGACTTGATCGTCAGCCGGCAGCGCAGGACACCGGTCACCGGTGGCGGGGCCGGGCGGATCGCGAGCCAGGCGACCGCGATCGTCGACCGGATCGATTCGACGAAGATCACCACCGCGAGGTACGCGGCCGATCCCAGGTGCACGCGGCCTTCGACGGCCACTCTCGGCAGCGGCAACACCACCGAGACGAGTACCGCGACGGCGGCACCACCGAGCACGTTCGCGACGCTGAGATTGCCCCACAACAGCACCCAGACGAACGTCATCCAACTCAGGACGAACAACCGCAGGGCACCCGACCGTGTCAACCTCATCGTGGGCCTCCCAGTACGGCCTCGATGTAGACCGAACGATCCGTCAAGCCGGCCGCCGCGCGTTCGCTGATGTCGAGCAGCGGACCGGCGAACACGGTCAGCGCCAACCCGACCACGACGAGTCCGATGGTCGGAGCGAGCATCGCGAACGGCATCTTGCCGACGTCGGCGCGGTCGTCGAAGGCGATGTCCGCAGCGGACTCGTCGATCAGCGCAGACGGTGCGACGTCGGCCAGTTCACCTTCCGGTGCATCGGCGCGGGCCCGCCAGAACGCCTTCGACCACACACGCGCGATCACGTACAGGGTCAGCAGGCTGGTGACGACGCCGCCCGCGACGAGTGTCCAGGCCAGCACCGAACCATCCTCGGAACCGGCCTGCAGCAACGCGACCTTCCCGATGAATCCCGAGAACGGGGGGATACCGCCGAGGTTCAGGCCCGGGATCAGGAACAGGATCGCCAGCAGCGGGCTCGCCAGGGCCAGACCACCCAGCCTGCGCAGCGACGCCGACCCCGCTTGCCGTTCGATCAGTCCGACCACCAGGAACAACGTGGTCTGCACGAGAATATGATGCGCCACGTAGTAGACGGCGCCGGTCATGCCGGACTCCGACGACAGCGCGATACCGAAGATCATGTAGCCGATGTGGCTGACCAGGGTGAACGACAGCAGACGTTTGATGTCGTTCTGGGCGATGGCACCGAGGATCCCGACGAGCATCGTGAGCAGACCCGCGACGAGCAGCACATTGTCGAGTTCGCCGCCCGGGAACAGCAGCGTCTGTGCGCGGATGATGGCGTACACGCCGACCTTCGTCAACAGACCCGCGAACACCGCGGTCACCGGGGCGGGCGCGGTCGGATAGGAGTCCGGTAACCACGCCGACAGCGGGAACACCGCCGCCTTGATGCCGAACGCGACGAGCAGCACCCCGAAGATCGCCACGCGGGTACCGGACGGCACATCGTCCAGACGCACCGCCATGTGCGCCAGGTTCAACGTGCCGGTCGCGGCGTACGCGAAGGCCATCCCGACCAGGAAGATCAGCGACGACACCATCGACACCATGACGTACGAGACGCCGGCCCGAACGCGGTCCGCGCTCGCCCCCAACGTCAGCAGCACGAACGAGGCGGCGAGCAGCACCTCGAAACCGACGAACAGATTGAACAGGTCACCGGCGAGGAAGGCGATGTTCACGCCCGCAGTCAGCGCCAGATAGGTGGGCAGGAAGATCGACACCGGTTGCTGCTCGTCGCCGTCGTGGATGCCCTGCCCGACCGCGAACAGCATGACGGCGAGCAACACGATCGCCGATACCACCAGCATCAACGCGGCCAACCGGTCCACGACCAGGGAGATGCCCATCGGCGCTTCCCAGCCACCGACCTGCAGCACCGCGATTCCGTCACGATCGGCGAGGAACAGCAGTAGGGCTGTCACGATCAGGGAACCGGTCAACGCGGTCACCGTCACGAATCGTTGCGCGCGGGGTCGCCGGCCGAGGATCAGGGTGGTCGCCGCGGCGAGCAGCGGAATCAGGACGGGCAGGGGAATCAGTGCGGCTGCGGACAGCGTCATCGGCGGTCTCCCTTCGGTGCGGAGTTGCCGCTGTCCCGGTCGTCACCGGTGTTCGGGTCGTTACCGCCGGTGTCGTCGTCGGCATGCACGTCCGTGTACGCCGAGTCGGTTTCGTCGTCGAAGTCGCCGTCGTGCAGGTCCTCGTAGGCTTCGAGATCCTCGATGTTGGTGAGCGCGTCGAGCGGGATCGGATTGCCCTCGGCGTCGAATGCGTCGCCGCTCTTGCTCGGCTCACCGGTCAGCGGGTCGTCGGAGCGGTCTCGGTCCGGTGCGTCGGCGGGGGCCCGCCGGCGCGACACCCTGGTGTCCTCGGGGTCGTTCTCGACTTCGTCACGTGCCCGGATCGTGTAGGACCGGTAGGTCAAGGCCAGAACGAACGCCGCGATACCCATGGTGATGACGATGGCGGTGAGGATCATCGCCTGCGCCAGTGGATCGGACATCGAATCGTGCAGATCGTTGGAACTCCCGACGATGGGTGTGCTACCGGACGGGCCGGCGAGCGTGAGGATCAGCAGGTTGATGCCGTTGCCGACGAGCAGCAGGCCCAGCAACATCTTGATGATGCTGCGTTCGAGCAGCAGATAGACACCGGTCGCCGTGAGCACACCGACGGCCGTGAGGAGAGCGATGTTCGCGCTGTTCACCGGGGGCCTCCGATCGTCTCGGCGTCGAGTCGTGCCCCCAGGCTGCGCAATACATCGAGGACCAGACCGACCACGATGAGGTACACACCGAGGTCGAAGAACATGGCGGTGACCAGCTTGATGTCGCCGAGCAGCGGCAACGTCAGTTCGATGGTCGCGGACGAGAGCGCGGGCGCACCCAGGAACAACGAGGCCAGCGCGGTGCCCGCCGAGAAGGTCAGCCCGAGCCCGAGAATCTTTCCGGCGTCGATGGGCACGGCCTCACCGAGTTCGTAGCGGCCACCGGCCAGATACCGCAGAACCAGCGCGAGCCCTGCGACGAGACCGCCCGCGAAGCCGCCGCCGGGAGCGTTGTGCCCGGCGAAGAAGAAGTACACCGACAACATCATCATCGTCGGGAACACCAGGCGGGTCGTCACCTCGAGGATCAGCGACCGATGCCGCGGATCGATGAAGTCGCCGCCGAGCAGCCAGGTCCGTTCCGTGCTGGCATTGACGGCGTCGAGTTGCGCGGTGGGTGCGTCGGCGACGCGCGGTGCCGTCCCGAACCGGCGGGTGCGGAACACCAGGCTCGCGACGCCCGTTGCCGCGACCAGCAGCACCGAAATCTCACCCATGGTGTCCCACGCCCGGATGTCGACGAGCAGCACGTTCACCACATTCTTGCCGTTACCCAGGTGGTAGGCGGCGTCCGGGAGCAGCAGCGACACCGGGTCGGTGCTGCGCGCAGCGACCGCGTACGCGCCGATCGCGGTGACGGCGACACCGACGGCGATGCCGAGGAGCGCGCGGGGGAGGCGTTTGCCGACGTCGACCGACCGGTCCGCTTCGGCGGGAAGTTTGCGCAGGACCAGCACGAACACGACGAGGGTCACCGTCTCGACCAGGAACTGGGTGAGTGCGAGATCCGGAGCGCCGTGCAGCGCGAACAGGACACCGAGACCGTACCCGGTCAGGCCGACGACCAGCACCCCGGCGAGACGGTTGCGCAGCACCGTCGCGGCCAGTGCGCCGGCCGACATGATCAGCACGATCGGGACCTGCCACGGGGTGTCCCACAACCGGATGGCGGGTGCGGTATCGGGGCCGAAGGTCAGCAACAGCACCGTGGGCAGGACCACGAGGGTGACGAGGATCGTCGCCTGCGTCAGCGGCAGCGAACCGCGCTGCGTGGTGCCGGTGAGCCGCATCGACAGGGTGTCCATACCGCGCAGGGTCGCGTCGTAGATGCGGTCGGCGTTGCCGAGCGGCGGGTGCTCGAATCGCAGCCGTGCGACAGTGCGCTGCGCCAGGTACATCGCAATACCGCCGACGACCACGATCGCGGTCAACCCCAGCGGCACCGTGAACCCGTGCCACAACGCCAGGTGATAGGGGTAGTCGAGGCTCGACGGCAGGGTGTCGGCGTACGGACTGAGCAGCGCGTCGATCCACGGTGCGGCAAGTCCGCCGGCCAGCCCGCCGAGTGCCAGTGCGGACGGTGACGCCAACAGCAGCCAGTCGGGGGCGTGGAACTTCTGGACGGCGGGGCTCGGCCGCTTGAGTTGCTTGCGGCCGAACGCCCCCCAGATGAATCGGATGCTGTAGGCCAACGTCAGGATCGAGCCGACCACCATCGCGGTGATCGTCGCGATCCGCGCCCACACCGGCAATGCGTCGGCGACCAGGATCGATTCGAGTGCGGCTTCCTTGCCGACGAATCCGAGGAACGGTGGGAGACCGGCCATACTCATCGCGGCGAAGATCGCCAGCAGCGCGAGGTACGGGGCTCGCTTGCCGAGATGAGCGAGCTTGCGAATGTCGCGGGTGCCGGTGGAGTGGTCGATGATGCCGACGACCATGAACAGACACGCCTTGAACATCGCGTGCGCGACCACCATCGTCATGCCGGCAAGCGCGGCCTCGCGGGTGCCGACACCGACCAGCATCGTGAGGAAGCCGAGTTGGCTGACGGTGCCGAACGCGAGGATCAGTTTCAGGTCGAACGCGCGCAGCGCCCGCCACCCGGCGAGCACCATCGACACCAGCCCGAGGGTGATGACGATCGGCCGCCACGGCGCCGCATCGGCGAATGCCGGGGCGAGCCGAGCGACCAGATAGATGCCCGCTTTGACCATGGCAGCGGCGTGTAGATAGCCGGACACCGGTGTCGGTGCGGCCATTGCGCCCGGTAGCCAGAAGTGCAACGGGACAACCGCGGACTTGGACAGCGCGCCGATGAGCACCAGCACGATGGCGGTGCCGGCGAGCCAGCCGTGCGGTGCGGATTCGACGACCGCGGACAGGTTGTAGCTGCCGGTCAGTTGACCGAGGATGATGATGCCGACCAGCATCGCGAGCCCACCGGCGGTCGTCACCAGCAGCGCCTGGGTCGCTGCGCGGCGACTGGATGCACGCTCCGCGTAGTGGCCCACGAGCAGGAACGACAAGATCGTCGTCGTTTCCCAGAAGATGTACAGCACCAGCATGTTGTCGCTGGTGACGAGCCCGAACATGGCGCCGGCGAATGCGACCATCTCGGCGGCGAAGATGCCGAGGCGCGGTTCGTCGTCGGTGAAGTACCGGGAGCAGTACACCAGGATCAGCGCGCCGATCCCGAGAACCAGCACGGACATGATCGAAGCCAGGGCATCGAACCGCAGGTCGATGTCCATCGAGATGGCCGCCGCCCACGTGATGTGGACGCGCTGCTCGGTGCCCCAGTTCGCGATGACCCAGCCGAGGCTCGCGAGCGGCACCAGCGACAAGGGTAGGAACGCGTTTCTCCCCATGACTCTGACCAGGGGCGGCGCGAGGACGGCCGCCACCGCGTGGGCGATGAGTATGGCGAGCAAAAGGCACTCCGTCGGGGTCGGGCCTGGCGGCGGGGTGTAACAGGTTGCAAGTGTGGGCGGAACACACGGTTACATTTGTGCGCGCGGCACACGGCCGAAACAGGGATGCCCCGAACTGCATGCCGTTCGCCAATACGGCAAATCGGATTGCGGCCATCCTACCGGCACGCTTCGCATCGTTGCGAACCGGTGGGTGATCGATGTGTCCGCATTTTCCGTAGAGTGCGGTCGTGACCTGTGAATCCGGCGCACTCGGCCGTCCCATCATCCGCACGGCGGCGCTCGCCCTCGTCCGTGACCGCCGGATGCTGCAGACCCGATCTGCCGGGGCGACCGTGTTCTACATGGCGGGCGGCAAACTCGAACCCGGCGAGACCGCCGAGCAGGCGCTGCACCGGGAGGTCCGGGAGGAACTCGGTGCCGGGCTGCGCGGTGTCACCGAACTCGGGGTTTTCGAGGCGATCGCCTACGGTCACCCGGCCGGCACCCGGTTACACTTGACCTGCTTCCGCGGCGACCTCACCGACGACCCGCAGCCCACCGGGGAAATCGCCGAACTCGGCTGGTTCACCGTCGCCGAGTACGCGGCGCAGCAGGAGGTCGCACCGGGATCGATGCTCGTGTTCGAGCACCTGCGCGCGCTCGGCGTCATCGACTAGGCGATCAGCGCACCTGCCACGCGCATACCGCGCCGGTCGCCACCAGCGCACCCACGACCACGGTCGTGTCCGCGGGGATCGACCACACCGCCCCGACAAGCGGAAGTGCCGCGAACGGCAACACCACACCGAGTGCCGCGACGGGCGCCGACCCCGGCAGCACCGACCCCAGCGCGAGGCCCGTACCC